>DASUTF010000333.1:0-49948 GCA_036374695.1 Pyrinomonadaceae bacterium | reverse complement strand
CGCTGCGCCAGTTGCGCTTCGATCAACGCGAACCGATCACTGGTATCGCGAAAGATCATGTCCCGCGGAATTCGCGATTCCTGCGAAATCACGTCGATCACATGCTCAGGCTTTACCACCATTGTATGTGGCTCATTGATTTCAACTTTAACCGCGGCGGTGTCCAGCCAGCCGATCGCCTTGTCCGGCAGATGCAGATTGCGGATGTACTTCGGCGCCATTTCGAGCGCCGTGTTAATCGCTTCGTCGGAAATCTGAACCGAGTAGTTTCTTTCCAGCCGAGGCCGGACGCCGAGCAAGATTTCGCGCGTCTCGACAATCGAAGGCTCGTTAACTTTCACCAGACGGAAACGTCGCGCCAGCGCCTCGTCTTCCGCGATGTATTCCTTGTACTCATTCAGCGTGGTCGCCCCGATGATCCGGAGTTCGCCCTTCGCCAGTGATGACTTGAACATGTTCGCGGCGTCCGAAGACGTGCCCAGTGCGGCGCCGGCGCCGATGATCGTGTGCGCTTCGTCGATGAAAAGGATCAGATTGTCGCGTTCTTTGACTTCGTCGATGATGCCTTTGATGCGCTCTTCGAACATGCCCCGCAGCATGGTGCCGGCGACGATGCCGCCCATCTGCAATTGCACTACGTGCGAATTCCGCAAGCGCGCGGGAACTTTCTCGGGTTCAAGTTCAATCATTCGCGCGAGGCCTTCTATCACCGCCGTCTTGCCTACGCCGGGCTCACCGACCAGCATCGGCGAGTTCGCACGTTCGCGGTGGCAAAGAATTTCGATGATTTGCTGAATTTCTCTTTCGCGCCCGATCGTGGGCGCAATTTTGTCCTGGCGCGCCATGCGATTGAGCGACACGCCGAAGTGTTTCAAGTATGCGGGCAGCTCAAACTTCTTGCGATATTGTTCTTCCTGGCGCTCGCGCTCATCAACCTTGGTCTTGATGCGCTCGACAACCAGGTCGGGTGTGGCGCCAAGGCCGCGCAGGACTTCCATCAAAAGACTGTCGTCTTTTGACAGCACGTCAAAGATGTCTGTCGATTCGATTGTTTTGCGACCGCGCGAACGAGCCCGCTCCATCGCGCGCTTGAAAAGATCTGTCGTGTCAGGCGCGATCCGGAAACCTTTCCCGACGTGCTGACGCGCGTTATCCAGGCGGCGATCGATTGCTCCGGTGACCGCATCGGGATCTACGGCGAGGCTCCGAATAGTTGAGTTAAAAAGTTCCGACTCTTCCTTCGCGAGCGCGTGAATGATGTGTTCTACGGTGATGTAGTTTTGGTCGCGGCGTCTCGATTCGCCCAGCGCTTTTTCGAGCACTCGCTGACCGCTATCCCCGAATTTATCTTTGTATGCCCCGAGATCAACCATTGTGCTCGAATTCCTCGTTTCCGATCCTCGTATGCTTCAATCGCGGCCGCAATCAAGCATTGTTTGATGCCTGGAGAATATTCGCCGTTGCGTTTCAGTGCAACAGGAATATTCCCGCAAGATAGCAAGCAATTCGCTTGCCACCATCAGTTTCTCACAAACCGACATCGCGTGTGCGACATTATGCCGCAGCGGCAGCGTGGTTCGTGTGAAATACCAGTTCATTCTCCTGCGCTGAAACTGTGACCGTTTGGCCCGACTGGATGTCCCCCTGTAAGAGTTTCATGGCCAGCGGGTTCTGGATTAGCGTCTGAATCGCGCGTTTCAGCGGCCGCGCGCCGTAATTCGGGTCGTATCCTTCGCGCGCCAGCAGCTCCCTTGCCGAATCATCCAGGACGATGGAAATGTTACGTTCGTGCAACATCTGTCGCAGTCGTTCAAGTTGAACGTCCACAATTTGACTGATTTGATCGCGCGACAACCGATGAAAGATCACTATGTCGTCAATCCGATTCAAAAATTCAGGTTTGAAGTGATCCTGCAAAACCTGGGTCACAGCCTCACGCACCTGCTTCTCGTCGTCGCTTACCTCCTGAATCTCGCGCGAGCCGAGATTCGAGGTCATGATCAGAACCGTGTTCTTGAAATCAACCGTGCGGCCTTTTGAGTCCGTCAACCGGCCATCATCCAGAATCTGAAGCAACACATTGAATACGTCGGCATGCGCCTTTTCGATCTCGTCAAAAAGAATTACGGCGTAAGGCCGGCGCCGGACGGCTTCCGTAAGTTGGCCGCCTTCCTCGTATCCGACGTAGCCTGGCGGCGCGCCAATCATTCTCGCTACCGCGTGCTTCTCCATGTACTCAGACATGTCGAGTCGCACCATCGAGCGCTCATCGTCAAAAAGAAACTCGGCAAGCGCGCGCGCCGTTTCCGTTTTGCCGACGCCGGTCGGTCCAAGAAAAATGAACGAGCCGACTGGCCGATTCGGATCCTGTAGGCCCGCGCGGGCGCGTCGCACAGCGTTAGCAACCGCCTGCAGCGCTTCGTCCTGGCCAATCACGCGCTGCCGCAGCCGCTCCTCCATGCCCAGGAGCTTGTGCATCTCGCCTTCGAGCATTTTTGTAACCGGCACGCCGGTCCATTTCGCGACGACTTCGGCAACGTCTTCTTCGTCAACTTCTTCCTTCAGAGTGGCACCGTCCAACTGGAGCGTCCCGAGCTTGGCCTGCTCGGCTTCAAGTTTCTGCTGTAGCTCGGGAATTTGCCCGTACTGAATCTCAGAGGCACGCCCCAGGTCGCCGGCATTTCGCGCCTGATCCAACTGCAGCTTTAGCTGTTCGAGCTCAGCCTTGGCGCCGCGGATCTGCTCGATAATCGTTTTCTCCGACTGCCATTTGGCTTTCATACCCGAAGATTTTTCCTTCAGGTCGGCGATGCGTTGTTCGATCTCGCGCAGGCGCGCTTTTGAACGGTCGTCTTCTTCGCGCTGCAGGGCCTGCCGCTCAATCTCGAGCTGCATGATTTCGCGTTCAAGTTGATCGATCTCCTGCGGCAGCGAATCGATCTCAATGCGCAGCCGGGAAGCTGCTTCGTCAATCAAGTCAATCGCTTTGTCGGGCAGAAAACGATCGGTGATATAGCGGTTCGAGAGCGTCGCCGCCGCCACAATGGCCGAATCCTTGATGCGGACGCCGTGATGAACTTCGTAGCGTTCTTTCAAGCCGCGCAGAATCGCAATCGTGTCTTCGACCGTCGGCTCGCCGACATAGATTTGCTGGAAACGGCGCTCGAGCGCGGCGTCCTTTTCAATGTACTTCTTGTATTCGTTCAGCGTTGTCGCGCCTACGCAGCGCAACTCGCCACGCGCCAAAGACGGCTTCAACATGTTCGAAGCGTCAATTGCGCCTTCGGCAGCGCCGGCGCCGACCAGCGTGTGCAGCTCATCAATAAACAGAATGATCTGACCTTGCGCCGTTTCGATTTCCTTTAAGACCGCCTTCAATCGATCTTCAAACTCACCGCGGTACTTCGCGCCGGCAAGCATGGATCCAAGATCCAGCCCGACCAGCCGCTTGTTGCGGAGCGTTTCCGGCACGTCGCCTGAAACTATTCGCTGCGCCAAACCTTCCACGATCGCGGTCTTGCCCACGCCGGGCTCACCGATCAGCACGGGGTTGTTCTTTGTCCGGCGCGAAAGCACCTGGATCGTGCGTCGGATTTCATCGTCACGTCCAATGACCGGATCAAGCTTTCCTTTCCGCGCCAGGTCAGTCAGGTCGCGTGCGTATTTCGCCAGGGCCTGGTAGTTCGCTTCCGCATTCTGGTCCGTGATGCGCGTGCCGCCGCGGGTTTGCTCGATCACCTTGAGCAAGTCATCGCGATTAACACCGTGCTGGCGGAGAATCTTGCCGGCGTCGCCGGTCTTCTCATCCGCAATCGCCAGAAGCAGATGTTCGGTCGAGACGTACTCGTCCTTCATCTCATCGGCTTGCTTTTGGGTGGCCGTGAAGATTTGGCTTAAACGGGAAGAGAAGTATTGCTGTCCGCCTTGAACGCGAGGAAAGCGCGCCACCGCCGCCTCGCAATCATTCTTGATAACCTGGATGTTCGCGCCAATTTTGCCGAGCAGCGGACGCACGATGCCCTCGGGCTGATCGAGCATCGCGCAGAGCACATGTTCAGGTTCAACCTGCTGGTTCTGACTGCGTTCCGCCAGTTCAATGGCCGATTGAATCGCTTCCTGTCCGCGAAGTGTGAATTTGTCTAAGCGCATAGCGAAACTCTGACAACTAATTCTATCAATTCTAACGATTCCGAAAACAAACGGGGCAACTGACGACACCGCCAGCGCCCCGTCAACACTAGTCTAAGCGAACTTACGCCTGAGCAGCCGAAGCCTTATCAGTCTTAGCTTCGATTGTCTTAGAGCCGCCTTCGCCCTTCACCTCAATCCGGCGCGCCTTAGTTTCTTCGCGCTTCGGCAAAGTCACGCGAAGCACGCCATTTCGATAATCGGCAGCGGCGCCCTCTCCTGAAACAGTGTTCGGCAACGTGAACGAGCGCGTGAAGCTGCCGTAGGCGCGCTCAACGCGGTGATAATTGTCGGTGTCTTCCTTCTTCTCGAAGCGTCGCTCACCGCGCAGGGTGATCACATTATTTTCGACCGTTAGTTCGAAATCCTCACGGTTCATGCCGGGCAACTCAGCTTCAAGCACGATTTGCTCTTTGTTCTCGTAGATATCAACGCTGGGACTCCATGAGCCGCGGGCGATGCCTTCGTCGTCAAACGTGCGGCCGACATTCCCTGTGAAGAGCCGGTTAACTTCCTCCTGAAGATTTCGTAAGTCGCGAAATGGATCGTAGCGAGTGATGGTCATGACTGGTAACAACCTCCTGGAAATTACTGTAAGTTTTTCCGTGCTTTCAGGGCGTCAAATCTGGAGCATGAGCGCCTGAGCACGACCGGATAATAATATGTGAGTCTCTAAGTGTCAAGTCCGGCCGGCGCACATTTCTCCTCCGTTTTCGGGGCGGAAACGTCTGCGGACGAGGAGAGTTTGGGTCAGCGGAGGCCGAAAAAGCGCTTGATCGAATTGAGTAGGCCGGCAGATTCGGCTTGGGCCACGGCGACGCCCTGTTGAGAACTCGCCTCCAGGCCGGCCCTTCGTTCGGCGATGGTCCAGCTGATGGACTCAGCCAAATCGGGGTTGGTTTCGAAGAGATGCTTCATCGCGTCGTGCCCGATTTCAAGTACTTCGGTTTCTTCCAGCGCGACGACGTTGGCGGTTCTCGGCTCGCCGGTGAAAAGCGCCATTTCGCCGAAGAATGCGCCTTCGCTGAGGACGGCCACAGGCCTCTGCTTGCCGCCGTCAGATATCTGTACCTGCACCCGACCGTTATGAACGACGAACATTGAGGATCCCTGGTCTCCGGCGCGGATGACGAGTTCGCCCGGTGCAAAAACGTGTCGCACAGCTCCTCCGGCCAGTTTCTCAGTCTCTTCATTTGAGAGCGGCGCAAAAATGTCGACGGCCGAAAGTCTCTCGATAACTTCTTTTTGGGGCCCGCTAGCCAGCGGAGCCAGGCTCTTGCGTTCGACGTGCAGCGTGCGCGTGGGGAAGGCAAACGTTATGTTCGCGCGACGCAGTGCGTACCAGATCAATTGTCGAACAAGTGCGTCGGTGTCGTTGTACTTCGCGTAGTCTTCCAGCCAGTATTTGACTTCATAGTCGATGCCGTTGTCGCCGAGGTTTCTGATTCTGACAATGGGAGTGATTTTTACAGAAACATTTTCGGCCTCACGGATCGCTTCGCGCACAATGTGAATTGTCTTGGCGGGCGAATCCGTGTACAGCGTATTAAAGAAGACTAAACGCGCGTTTAGATTGTCCCGCGGGCAAACTTCGATCGATTCTTTTGCGGCGCTGCTGTTACTGACCAGCACGATGTGATTCTGGAATGTTCGAATCTTTACGGCGCGCCAGGTGACGCCTTCAACCACGCCGGTCAGATGCTGTGCGCCCACCACGATAACGTCACCCACCTGAAACGGGCGGTCTGCGTGCAGTGAAATGCCGGCGAAGAAGTTGCCCAGCGTATCCTGCAGCGCAAGACCGATGATCACACCGAAGATCGCTGAGGTAGTGAAGAGCGCCCCGAGATTAACTTCCTGGTACAGCCTGGCGAAAATGGCAAGAAAGAGAATGAGGAACGCGACCAGGGTGAAGATGTTCCGGACAAGAGTGGGCGCCTCATAACCCTGGCGCAGACGAAAAACAAAATCGAACAGCAGCGCGTTGAGGACGCGAATGCTGGTGTAACCAAGGGCCGAGATCAGCACCAACCAGGGAATTCGCCACCAACCTTCGAACGCGGGTTTACCTACTTCATGGTGGCCCAGGAATTTCCAGAACAGGAACGTGGCGAGCGCGAAAACGGCGGTCGCAATCAGATAGAGAACAATGTCGCTCTTCTTGCGCGAAGTAACTGCCATGAAGGTGCTAAGTCTTAGCGAATCTGCGATGGAGCGAGTGTATTTTTACCATCAAATTAATGCGTTGGCGAGAGGATAGGTCCGTTGTCCGGTTGCTATGCGGCCAACCAGCGGAAGATGGTGATGCCAATCAGAAGTAACGACGAAGCGGAAACCATCAGTACCGTTGCCCACGCGGCGACATTGTACAACGGCCCGTTAACGTGACTGCCCATCAGTTCGCGGTCGTTGACCAGGCGCAGAATCGCGAACAGGACCACCGGCAGCAGCACGCCATTAATAACCTGGGTCAGCAAGAGCACGGAAATGATCGGCAAGCCCGGCATTATCGCGATGAGCGCGCCGAGAGCTACCAGGAAGGTGAATACGCCGAGAAAGATCGGCGCTTCCCGGAAACTGTTCGAGAGACCCTTTTCAAAGCCGAAGGCTTCCGTGATCGAGTAGGCGGTGGCCAAAGGAACAACCCCGGCAGCCAGCATGGACGCCCCAAACAATCCAATTCCAAACAAGAGTTCGGCGTACGCACCCGCGAACGGGCGCAGGGCGCGCGCCGCCTGGGCGGCGGAATCAACGTGTTCGCCGCGCACATGCAACGTCGCCGCAGTCGAAACCACGATGAAAAAAACGATGACCATCGCGAAAGCTGTTCCGCCCCAGACGTCAGTTCTTATCAGCCCATAGTTCTCCGGCCGCACGCGCTTCTCGACGACTGAGGATTGAATAAAGACCTGCATGTAGGGAGAAATGGTGGTGCCGATGATCGCGACCAGCGTGAACAAGTAAAGCGGTGTAAGCTCGATTGACGGACGCACCATATCGCGCGCCACAGTTCCCCAGGCCGGACGTGCGAGAAAGGCCGACACGACATACCCGAGAAAGACCAGCGTCATCGCGAGAAAGACTCGCTCAACGCGCTGATAATTTCCGCGCACGACCAGCCACCAAATCACCATTGCAGCAATCGGAACTGAGATGTATCGCGCCACGCCAAACAGTTCCATCGCCGCCGCGATGCCGACAAACTCCGAAACGGTAACGCCGCCGTTTGCGATCAAAAGCGCGAGCATCACCAGCGCCGTCCAGCGCACGCCAAAGCGCTCGCGGATCAAATCGGCGAGACCCTTGCCCGTAACGGCGCCCATGCGCGCGCACATTTCCTGAACCATTCCGAGGCTTATAGTTAGCGGAAGGAGAAGCCAGAGAAGTTTGTAACCGTGATCTGCGCCGACTGACGCAAAGGTCGCAATGCCGCCAGCGTCATTGCCGGCGTTTGCAGTGATGAGCCCCGGGCCAAGTACCGAAAGATATAGAAACAGCCGTGGCCGGCGTGCCACCGTGCGGCGCACACCTTGAGCGCCACGTCGCAGGATGCCGCGGCCTGCACCTCGCACGTTGGTTGGTAGTCTTGGCACTCGGAGGGTCCTCGGTCATTTGGTTGATTTCTGCTCGCAAGGTTTCAACTGTTCACCCACCCGCTAACGCAGGTGGTTCTGACTAGCCTAACAATCGCGGCACGCGTTCGCGCCAGTCGCGCGGCAAGAGATGCTCAATCGCGTCGTCGACCGTGACAATGCCGAGTATGTCGCCGGTTTCGTCCAGCACCGGCAATGCCAGCAGGTTGTACTCGGCAATTTTGTGCGCGACCTCATCAGCGTTGTCATCAGGATGCGCCACCTGCAAATCTGTTCTCATCACTTGATCGAGCGGCGCCGAGGTTCGCGCGAGTATTAAACTTCGCAGCGCGATCACGCCGACCAATTTCCATGACTCTTCGTGCTCGACGACGTACAGGTAATAGATCATGTTGGGCGTCTCAGCCATTTCGCGCAGCCGCGCGAGCGCTTCGCCCACCGTCAAATCGCGTGGCAAGGTGACGAACTCAGTCGTCATTAACCCGCCGGCCGTGTCGTCTTCGTAGGACAGCAGTTCGGCGACCTCAGACTGTTCTTCGTCGTCCATGCGATGCAGAAGATCTTCCGCTTTGTCTTCCGGCAAATCACCCAGGACGTCCGCCGCTTCGTCGGGCGACATGTGTTCAAGAATGTCCGCCGCGCGCTCCTCATCCATGTCGCCGATGATCTGCGCCTGGCGCTCGGCTGCCATTTCTTCGAGTGTCTCAGCCGCGGTTTCATCGTCGAGCGATTCGACGATCTCCGCGCCTTGTTGATACGAGAATGCCGCCGCGAGGCGCGCAATTTCCACCGGATGCAGGCGGGTTAATTTGCCGCGGGAAGATTTCAACTGAACAGTTGCGGCGTCAGTGGCCAGATAGCCAACGTCCGCCCAGTCGATGACTTCAACCGGATTTCCACGACGCATGAACGCGGGAGCCAGCCGCCGCCAGAGTCCGGCGAGGCTTACGTCGGCGCCGGTTACGCGCCACTCGTTCGCAGCCGGAATGATTTGCACGTCGTTTACGCGCACGACTCGCTTGCCGTCAACGTCGATCAGTTGTTTGTCCAACACATCGCGCGCCAGCATCACTTCGCCCTCGCGTCGCATGAACGGGCGCAGATCGAGAATGTCTGAATCGAGCTTTACGCCATGCTCACCGAAGTCCGAAATGCGCCAACGCGAAAGAAAGAAGTCGCGCCGGCGATAGCGCGCGACGAAACCGGAAACCGGCGGATGGTCGTCCTGGCCGAGACGCACGATTACGTCCTTGAGCGTGGCGACACGCTCGCCTTCGAGGTCGAGGATAGGTCGACCCAGGACTTGCGACAGATAAAGCATTGTTGATTCACGCTGCCGCGTGACGCGTGATGATAACACGCAGCGGTAGCCTGACTTCAGTCTTGAACCACAGGGACACAGAGGAATTTGCCACAGATGAACGCTGATTCTCGCAGATCGGAAAAAGGCAGATTGGATCTGTGTCAATCCGTGTGCATCCGCGGCAAAATTTTTCCTTTTCTCGGTGTCCTCTGTGGTTAATCTTTTACTGCTGAGGTGGCTTGCGGAAGTTGTAACGCAACAGCACGCGCATTGGAATCGCGACACCGTCACGCATCGCCGGGAAAAAGTCCATCTGCTTGACTGTGGTCATTACCGATTCATCCAATCCGTAACCCGCCCAACGCGCGATTTCGATCTGGCCCACTTTGCCGTTGGCATCGATGTCCACCAGCACATCGACCGTGGCTTCGATCTGATCGTGTGCTGCCGCGTCGGGATAGACGGGTTTGGGCCGGCGAAAGGGACGGGGCGTGCGGACTCCACCGGTAGCTTCGGCATCCGGCATTAATTCGATTATGGGAGCGCTCCGGTCGATTGCCGTCGCGCGAAGGTTGCGTTCTTCCTCGGCAATCCGGCGGATTGTGCTCTGATATCGTTCGCGCGCCGGAGCCGCGGATAACGCGTTCAGCAGTGTCCGCTCGGCTTCAATTGCAGTAGGCCGGCGAACTTCCTGGCGTTCCCAGAAAACCAGTTTGCCCGTGCGGGCGCTCACCAAAAAAAGTGAAGCGTATGACTCAAAGTAGACCGGCGAGGTCGAAGGCGATCGCCGGAGAGTTTGCGCGGCACCGGTGATGAAGAAGTCGCAACCGATAGCCGAGGCCAGGTTGCGCGCCTCTTCGAGAGTCAGGTTGAGTGAGCCCTTGTAGCCGACGCCGTGAGCGGCGGCTCTCGCCCGATCACCGTCGATGATCCGAAATTGGTTTGCGCGGAATGATTCACCAATCTGCTCAGTTACCCTTCGCGCTGTTTCACTGTCGCCGAAACCAACCACGGCAATCTCGATCGGGCGCGTGCTGGTTTGTGCGTTGACGGCCGGGCAGATCAGGAACGCGAGAAATGCAGCGACGGCAAGCTGTTTCCAGGCAGGACTATGAATTCGTTTGCTTCGCATCGATCGCTGCCGTTCCGTGATACAGCCGGTAGACTTCGTCTTTCACTTCCGCGGGGAAACAGACGCGATGCAGTTCGTACCCGCGCCGCAGCCCGCGCACCGCTTCGCTGATTTCGCTGATCTCGCGAATCTTCGGATGGGCATAGCCATCTTCGACATAGATTCGCGCGCGCTCTTCGGCGCCTTCGCCGGTGTAGTAGCCGTAGTAGGGCACGTCAGTCGCACGATCTTCGATGAAGTAGTAATCCGCGGCGAACCCTGCGCGCACCACCACGTCGCGCGCCGCTTCGATGAAACCGGAGCGTTCATCTTCAGGCATGTCGAGATCGATCGCTTTGAAAAGTTTTCGTTCGACGAATCTGCGGCTCAGATCGCTGAGCACCGGATCGGCCTCGCGTTGCCATTGCTTGAGATGAAAGATGACGTCTGAGTCATCAATTTCCAGATATTCAGCGATGGTCAGAGGTTGGCGTTGCAGTACTTTCGCGAATGACGCTTCGGGCGCGCACCAGACGGATGCGCCGCCGGCGACAATCTCCAATGCCCGGCGCAGCGCGGATCGCAAAACGGCTTCCGCCGAACGCAGGGTGCGATGAAAGTAGACCTGACGAAACATGTAGTAGCGAGCCTGTAAATATTCCTCGACCGCGTAAACACCTCGCGCGGCAACGTAAACACGATCGCCTGGTCCATCGATCTGAAGGGCATTGATAATCCATTCAAGATCGTAGAGACCGTACTTGGCGCCCGTCATCAGCGAATCGCGCAACAGGTAGTCCATGCGATCGACGTCGAGCTGCGACGATACAAGTTGCGCTAACGCGGCCGGCTTAAAGTCTCCGCCAACGACCGAAGCGACGCGTTGCGGCAGTTCCGCTGAATGCGAACTCAAAATCTGATTGACTACCGTTTCTTCCGAAGTGATCGCCGCGATCGTCAGATCCTCATGGTGGATGCCCAACGTCTTTTCCATCGCATGCGAGAATGGCGCGTGACCGACATCGTGAAGCAGAGCGGCCGCGCGCACCGCAAGTCGATCTGCTGCTGCGATCGGATAGCTGTCGCTCAAGCGATCGAGAATCCGCGTCATCAAGTGCAGCGCGCCAAGGCTGTGGGTGAAGCGCGAGTGTTCGGCCCCCTGGTACGTGTACAGTCCGAGGCCGAGTTGCTTGATTCGGCGCAGCCTTTGAAACTCTGGTGCGTCGATCAAACGGATCATCAGTTGACCCTCAGACGTATCGCCACGTAAAGGGATGATGTTGTGAACCGGATCGCGATAGATTCTCTGGGACAAGGTTCGGTTATAAGGACTCAGGGATGCGGCAGTCTACCACACGACGTCACGCCTGAATTTCCCGGCTGACCGAGCCGGCGGTGAACAGCCCGGTCTATTTCCGGAATTTCGGACTAAAACCGAAATTTCGGATTTGCAAGGCGGTTAACGCGCCCAAATCAACGATTTTTGCAGGCCGTTCAGGGCGTTGGGGTATGGCACCGTCATTGCTTAATAGGCCGCGGAATCTAGTCTTTATTGCGGAAAGTCGGGATGCAGATTATTTCAGTTCAAACGTTTAAGGCTCCGCGACACCGCTAAACCAACAGGAATTATTAGGCTGACCCATTCCAAAGAGGGTGGCCAGTGCATTTGAATTTAGTTAACTCGAAGCTCCTTTGGAGCCCTCAAGAAAGGAAACAAAAGATGAGAAAAGTTTTAATGTTCGTTTTTGCGATGTGCCTGTCGCTGTTCGCAGTTGGCGTGGCACAGTCACAAACGACAGGATCGCTTGAAGGCACAGTGACCGACCAGCAGGGGAATGCAGTGCCGGGCGTCACGGTCTCCGTGACGAGCCCGAATCTGATTTCGGCACAGTCGGCTGTGTCAGATGACTCCGGGCGCTTTCGCCTCTCGAACCTGCCACCGGGAAGATACACGGTGAAGGTTGAAGCGAACGCCGCGAGCAAAGGCTTCGCCGAATTTACTAAGAGCGATGTGGAGGTCAATCTGAGTAGAACATCCTCGGTTGACGTTGTACTACAGGTCGCCGGCGTAAGCGGTACGGTTACTGTAACCGACACATCGGGCGCGGCGGTCGACGTAACCAACAATACGACCGGAACCAATGTGAGCACCGAGCAGTTCTCGAATTTCCCCACGCAGCGCACGGTACAATCGCTTTATTCGATTGCACCGACCGTGTCTCGCTCGGGTCTTCGTGACGCCTCCGGTCGCGATCGTGATCCTTCAGTGGGTGGATCGTCTGGACCGGAGAACAACTACATTCTCGATGGCGTAACAACTACTGACCCGGCTTTCGGCGGCTCCGGAGCTAACCTGCCATTCGAGTTCGTTCAGGAAGTCGAAATCAAAACCGGCGCCTACGGCGCTGAGTATGGCAAGTCCACGGGTGGAATTTTCAACGTTATCACCAAGAGTGGTGGCAACGAGTTTCGCGGCGACGCGTTTGGCTTCTTTACGACCAAAGGCCTGGTTCGCGAAACGAACCAGTTTCCGTTTACGGGCTCCGCGCCGGACGGCTTCTCGGAAATTGACGCCGGTCTCGCCATCGGCGGCCCGATTGCCAAGGACAAGCTGTGGTTCTTCGGAGCTTTCAATCCCCAGCAGCGGAAGAACTTCTTCTTGACTCAGACATTTCACGCACCGGTTGAGAATAAGATCACCACGCCGTTCTATTCAGGAAAGCTGACGTGGGCGGTTAACCAGAACAACACGTTCACGTTCTCGACCTTCGGTGATTTCACCAAGCAGGAAGGATTTCTGTTCGGTAGTTCAGGCTTTGGCTCTGACCCGACGAGCTTCCGGGGCGAAATCCAAACCGGTGGCCACAACTACGCGTTTCGGCTGAACTCAAATCTTACGTCGACATGGATTGGTGAGTTCTCAGCGGGCTTGCACTATCAGCGCGCCAACACAATTCCCGAGCAGGGCATTGGCGCCAAACTGATTGCCGACAACTTCGCGGTTCTACGCGGTGGCTCGGTGCTGAATCTTACCCAGACGGCAACCAACTTCATCGCCAACTCAACCGGTGCGGACGGCGTTGTCAGGTTGACCAACTTCGGCCCGATTGCCTTTGTTGATGGTCGCGGCGGATCCCTGCAGCGCAACTTTATCCGCCAGGGTTTTGGTCTTTACAGTGATCAGGACCGCAATCGCATGGAGTTTGCGGCGCGATTACAGAACATTTACGGCCGACACACGATCAAGTATGGGTTTGAGTGGACTCGCAATGACTATAAGATCGCGACCCTCTCAACAGGTCCGGCTCAGACGTTCGCTAATACGAACGGTTTTCCGTTTGTACCGGATAGCGGCGGTGCCGCTACTCTATCCGTCAACGGCTCGCGCGTAACCAACCTCTGGCTGGTCTGCACGACTCGTACAAACACGATTGTTTGTGGCAGCACGGCGGGTAGGGATCGCGCGCTGGCACTGATTGCCGGTGGCGGTGCTCCGACTGGCTTGACCACAGCAGTATCGACCACCACGGCTGGCGTGGCACCGATCACTCAGGCCGAGTTCAACAACAACCCGTTCTTGATCTTCAACGCCGCACGCGTTCGTGACTTCGAGCTGGTTGCTGACACTTACACCAACACCGAGAGCTTCTACATCCAGGATGATTTCAAGATCAGCCGAAATGTGCAGTTCAACTTCGGACTGCGCTGGGATTTCCAGCAGGCGTATGGTAATGACGGCACCTACTTGAAGCTCAACAACTTCAAGGACAACCTTCAGCCACGCGTTGGCCTGATATGGGATTTCACTGGACAGGGCAAGGGTAAGCTGTTCGTAAACTATGCCCGTTTCCTCGAAACACCTATCCCGCTGGATATCAACGTCCGCGCGGGCAGCGACACGTCACAGATCGATAAGAACTTTAACGTTTCGCTTCCGGGTGCGCCGAATGGAGCTATCGCAACTCCGCTCTCAGGTTTCGCGGCTCTCAATCTGGGTCACGCACGTACTCCGGTTGATCCCGATCTGAAACCACAAACCGTCAACGAAGTATCTGCCGGAGCCGAATGGGAGGCCTTCCGAGATCTCGCACTTGGCTTCCGTGGCATCTACCGCGCTCAGGGCACGGTGATCGAAGACGGTTCATTCGACGACGGCAACACCTACTTTATCTTCAACCCGGGCGAGAGTACGACGGAACGTTTGGCTTGCGCCGATCCGACCATCGGCTGTTTCGGCCGCGGTCGTCGTTACTATCGCGCACTGGAATTCACGGCCACGAAGCGTTTCTCGAACAATTACCAGTTCATCGCTTCTTACGTGTACTCCAGCCTGATTGGAAACTACGAAGGTCTGTTCCGCAACGACAACGGTCAGTCGGACCCGAACATCACCAGCTTGTTTGACCTCGTCAGCCTGCTGGCGAATGGGTACGGACGCTTGCCTAATGATCGTCCGCATCAGTTCAAGTTGGACGGCAGCTATCGCCTGCCGTTCGATCTGAACATTAGCGGGTCCTTCAGAGCCCAGTCGGGCATTCCGTTTGACCAGTTGATTCCGCACCCGGTCTATGGAAATAACGAAGGGTTCGGAGTTCCGCGCGGCACGGCAATCGTCCCGGCGGTTACCGCCACTGAGCCGGGCTTCCCGAACGTGGTAAATAGCGTCGGCTCGAATCGCACGCCGACCACTTACAATCTGGACCTCGGCGCATACTATCCGATCAAGTTTAGCGAGCATCGGCAGTTGCGCTTCCAGGTTGACTGGTTCAACGTGTTCAATTCGCAGCGGGCGATTCGCCTGGATACAACCCACACGATCAACAGCGGTGCGGCTGGAGTACCGCCGGTTCCGAATCCATTCTTCGGCTCCGGTACAATCTTCCAGTTCCCATCCAGCTTGCGATTGGGTGTGAAGTTCCAGTTCTAAGCAGCTAAACTCTTTCGCGAGCCTGTGACGATTGCGCTCAGGCACGTGAGAGCTTCGAGAGGGAGAAGCGCAGTTCTGGCGCTTCTCCCTTTTTTTTTCCGGTGTTACCTTATCCTCCATCACGACCGGATCTTCTCCATGTAAGCCCGACTTACATCGCCGCGGAGAAAGGAGTTTCCAAGTGTTCTCGCCTTTAAATGAAACCGCAATCCTTCATCTTTACAGCCGACGTTTCTCAATCCTTGTCATTGCCGTTCTGATACTGCTTTCGGCCAGCCCCTCGTTTACGCAAAGCGGCGGCGGGGTTGATTTGACCGGGACCAATGGCCGCCATTCTATCCAGGGCCGTATTTACTACCCTTCAGGGCGAGCTGCGGACTCTCGTCTGAAAGTGAGGCTCGAAAGCCCAAACACCGGCGGGCTTTCTGTCCTCGCAGATGCCAATGGTCACTTTAGCTTTCGTGGGCTGTCCCCGGGCCGTTACGACATCGTTATCGAAGGAGGAGATGAGTACGAAACAGCCAGGGACTACGTTTACATCGACACCGAACCGCGCACGCGAAGAACCGCCGCACCGGCCGTCGCGCGCGCTTTTTCCGTGACCTTCCATCTGCAACCCAAACGTGCGTCGGGCGCCGCCACAAAAACCGGAGTGCTCAATGCGGCCCTGGCAAATGTTCCGGCTGCCGCGCGGGAACTCTATCTAAAAGCGCTTGACGCTTCCCGCGCCGGAGACAGTCCGAAAGCCATAGAACTTTTGAAGTCTGCGCTTTCGCTTTATCCTGACTTTGCCCTGGCCCTGAACGAATTGGGCGTTCAATATCTGAAGGTGGGTCAGCCGGACAAAGCCGCTGAGGCCTTGCGCTCAACACTGAGGTTAGCGCCCGATAACTTTACCGCGCGCCTCAATTATGGTATCGCCCTTCTGAATAAAAGAGAGTTCGCCGCTGCTGAAACGCAGTTGCGCCAGGCCCTGGACAAGAACCCGACGGCGCCAACCGCCCACATGTACTTAGGCATCGCGTTGATTAACTTGCACAAATACGATGAAGCAGAAAAGGAGTTGCAGCGCGCTATCGAAACGGGCGGCACCGGTCTCAGTCAAGCCCATTACTACCTGGGCGGGATTTATTGGCACAAACAAGATTACAAACGCGCGGCGGAAGAGCTGGAAACTTATCTGAAACTGACCCCAAATGCTCCTGACGCGGAACGCATTCGGGCGACGATCAAGGACTTGCGCACGAAGATCGCCGGCGCGCAGCGGTCCCCTTCAGGTTTGCAGCCGACTAAAGTCTCGCTCATACTGTGTTAAAGCGGCACGTGTCTTCCCAGACGTTCTCAAAAAAGATTCTGAACTACAAATAGAGGGAGTCGGTGAAATGTTTCTTCTTAAAAGTTTAGCTTACATTCGGCATCATTCTGTTCGCGGATCGCTCGTCGCGATCCTTTTGGGCCTCGGCGCTTTTACGGTCGCGCTTGGTCAGGGAGGCGTAGGCAGCACGCGCGGTCTGCCAAGTTCCGGCGGCGGCATCAATATTATTAAGGGGCGCGTTTATTTTCCGGTAGAACCGAAAGGTGGCCGTCGCGTTAAAGTGAGATTGACTAGTACCGACTTAGTGGAACAATCCACCGTCACCAGCGACGATGGATCGTTTATTTTCAACCGCCTTCCGGCGGGACACTATACGGTCATAGTTGACGCCGGCAGCGAATTTGACCCAGCCACTGAGGCGGTCAACATAGATCGCGAAGCCAGCACCGGCGGCCGTAACCTGAGTGTCAATATCACACTGAAGCTGCGAGGCACGGCCGCCGCTTTGGGACGAGTTCCTAAGGAGGCCCGCGAGTCTTACAACAAAGGCATGGATGCCGCCGGCAAGGGCGACGGTAAGAAAGCCATTGAGTTTTTATCAAATGCAGTGAAGCTCTATCCGGATTTTCCGCAGGCGCTCACCGAACTCGGGCTGCAGCAGATGAAGCTGGGCAATTGGGCCAACGCGGCGGATACCTATCGCTCCCTGCTAAACCTGAAGAAGGACGACGCGTCAGCCCACCTGAACCTGGGCATTGCGCTCTACAACGTGAGCCTTGCGTTGCAGACTGAAAAGAAAACCGAGGAAGCGAATCAGCGCCTCGCCGAAGCCGATCAGGCTTTGCGGCAGTCGCTCGCGCTGAAAATGCAGGGACCGAATCCGCATTACTATCTCGGGCTCACGTTGATCAGGTTCAGGAAGTACGACGAAGCGCAGAAAGAGATGGAACTGGCCCTTGCCAATGGTGGTGAGAACCTGCCGCTCGCGCACAAGTATCTCGGCGGGCTGTACCTCAGCGCCAAGCGGAACAAGGAAGCCGCGGATCATCTTGAGAAATATCTCCAGCTTGAGCCCCAAGCCAGAGACGCCGAGCAAATCAAGACCACGATTAAAGATCTTCGCGCAAAAGGTTAGGGCAACACTATGACCCTTCGAGTGATTTGCCGCGCTGCTTTCGCTTTGCTAGTTGTGAGCGCAGCGGTCTGGTTTCCCGTCGTTGGCCTCAATCAGTCAAAGCCGTCGAGTACGGAAGCGCCCCCTCAGGACGATGTGATCCGCGTCAACACTGAGTTGGTGCAGACAGACGTCACCGTCTTTGACAAGAAAGGGCGGTTCGTCGATGGCCTAACCGCGACTGATTTCGAGTTGGTGATCGCGGGGAAGCCGCAAGACATCTCCTTTTTCGAGCGAGTCGCTTCTTACAATACCGAGCGCGGCGGGACCTCGGATCCAGCCGCCACTGACAATCCTGCGGCCCTATCGGCCCGGCAGCGCACGGTGTTGTTTTTCGTCGATGACCTGCACCTGTCAGCGACCAGCATTGTGCGCACACGCAAATCGCTCATGGATTTTGTGAACAAGGGCATGGTTCCGAATGATCAGGTGGCGATTACGTCCTCGAGCGGCCAGATTGGATTTCTGCAACAGTTTACTGACGACCGGACCGTCTTGCAGACGGCGGTGGCACGCCTGAACTATCGCGCGAATGCGAAGTTCGACATGGAACGCCCCCCGATGTCGGAATTCCAGGCGTCCAGGATTCAGCAAGGCGACGAAACCGCGGTCAGCTACTACGTAGCCGAAATGATGAAGCAGAATTGTTTCAGGGTCCGGGGCCAGTTTGTCTGCATGATGGACACCCAGTCGGCGCGTAACCTGGTTATGCAGCGCGCCCGCGAGATTACGATGACCACGGTGCCGGATACCCAGAACACATTGCTGATGCTCGAAGGGTTGATGCGCACCGCCGCTCAACTGCCGGGACGAAAGTTGATGTTCCTGATTTCGGACGGCTTCTACCTGAACGATCCGCAGACGGGATCGCGGGATCGAATTAAGAAGATTACCGACGCGGCTGGACGCGCGGGCGTGGTGATTTACACGTTGGACGCGCGCGGGCTCGTCACGGAAGGGCTCGACGTCATGAACGATCGACCCATCGATTCGGAAGGACTAACGATGGGCGCCACGATGGGTGACATCGCCGCCTCACAGGATGGATTAAACGCCCTGGCCCGCGACACTGGCGGCGAGGCTTTCCGCAATACGAACCGCCCCATGGCTGAGTGGGTAAGGCAAGTGCTGGACGAAAACTCGACCTATTATGTGCTTGCCTGGCGGCCGCTCAGCGATGAGCAAAAGGGACGCGGCTTCAAGAACGTTCAAATCCGGGTAAAAGGGCGGCCGGAACTCACCGCCCGCATGCGGCGTGGTTATTTCCGCACCACGCCATTGCCGATGCTTTCGTTGAAGGGAAAGACCGACAAAGGTATCACCGAGCGCGAGAATGACATGCGTCTCGTGATTGACGCGCCGATCGAGCAGCGGGAACTAAAAGCGCAGTTGATAGTCAGCCTGGCGCCGGTGCCCGGCGTGGGCACGCGAGTTCTCGCCACCGTTGAGATCGATCGCCGGGGGTTGGCCTTTGATTTGTTCGACGGCAAGCCGGCCGCTGACATCGATATCGGCGGCATCTTTTATGACGACAAAGGAAAACCCAGGAATAGTTTTGTCGGGCGTCTGCGTGTCTCAGCGACGGATGCGTCTGAGTTGAAGGAGCCGGCGGTCTATCGCTTTCAAGCGTGGCTGCCCGCGGGGCTGTATCAGGTGCGGGTTGGTTTGCGAGATACACGCAGTGGAAAGACAGGCAGCGCCGTGCAGTGGATCAAAGTACCGGCGCTGTAAAGACGTAGTCGTGGAAATCACGGGGCCCGGTGTGCCATGCAGATTCAAGCCGAGCAGAAGGAAGTGTTGAAGTGGTTGACACTCCTGGCCGGCTATTTACTTTTCCTGATTTTGCTGCCGGTGATTCTCTGGCAAATCAGAGTTGACTGAGTGGGGTGAACCCTAAGGGGTCTTTAGTTCCAGCAGGTGGCCCATCTTCTCTTTCTTGGTTCTGAGGTATGCGGTCGCGCGATCAGTCGCCGGGATTTCGATTGCCACGCGCTCGACAATCTCCAGGCCGGCGTCCTCCAGAGCCTTCAGCTTCCCCGGATTGTTTGAAAGCACCCGCACTTTGCACAAGCCGAGCGCGAACAGGACTTCGGCGCACTGACGGTACTCGCGTGCATCGACGGCCAGGCCGAGCCACTCGTTAGCTTCGACGGTGTCCGCGCCCTTGTCCTGGAGTTCGTACGCGCGAATCTTGTTGATGATGCCGATGCCGCGGCCTTCCTGCTGCTGATAAACGAGGGCGCCGCGCCCTTCCTCCTGGATCATCCGCATCGTCGTGTGCAGTTGCGGCCCACAATCGCACTTCGTCGATCCAAAGACGTCGCCCGTCAGGCACTGCGAGTGAATTCTTACCAGCGTCGGAACATCGGGGCGCAGATCGCCTTTAAAGATGACGACAAATTCTTCGCTGCTGGTTTTCGACCGATAGCCGGCGATGTTGAACTCGCCCCAATCAGTGGGGAGGTTCGCGACTGCAACACGCTCGACTGACAGGTCGGGCGGAGCGTTCGGACAAACCAGCGGTTCAACTGCGACAGGGGTTACGTTGCATCCCATGGAAAGCTTTGAGCCTCAGTGGCCCACCTCAGATTGATGTTAAATCTCTGACCTGAATTATAGTGTCGTACGTTGCAGACCGCCAAGGCGGCGTTTACCTCAGGATTTAGCGGCAAATCAAACTGTTGCTGCGCGACGAACGGGCGCGATAAGATACCTGCGGCGCGTATGAAGCCTGAGCACGCTGCCCGACTGAGCCGCCCACCGATGGAAACTAATAGCGAACCCAATTCTGGCGGCGCCGAATTAAGCACGACCGCGAACAAGATCGCTGAGTCGCACGCCAACCGGCGGCCCGCGCTCGTGTTTATGCGCGGCGAGTTGCTGGCGGTGCCGATTCCGTTGGAGCGAAGCGAAGTGACGCTGGGGCGCGCGCTCGACGCCGACGTGCGCATCAACGATTCCGAGGCTTCCCGGTTGCACGCGCGCATCCGGACTGAACAGGACGAGACGACCGGCGAGGCTCGCTATCGTTTGATTGATCTCGGATCGACGAACGGCACGTTGCTTAACGGCAAGCCGATCGAAGAAGCGTTTCTCAAAGACGGCGACAAATTTGTCATCGGCGATCACCTGATTCGATTTGAAATGCTCGACGAAATCGATCGAGAGTTTCAGCAACAGATTCATCGCCTGCTGGTGCACGACGATCTAACCGGCCTGCTCACCAGTAAATCATTCTTTTCTGAGTTGCGTCGCGAAGCCGCGCGCGCCGAAGCTGAAAACAAACCGTTCTGCGTGCTGATGATGGATCTCGATCACTTCAAAGAAGTGAACGACACCTATGGCCATTTGGCCGGTAGCGAGACGCTGGAAGAAATGGGGACGGTCATTAAGAGTTCCTTGCGTGCGGGCGATGTAGGGGCGCGGTTTGGCGGCGAAGAGTTCGCGGCGTTCCTGCTCGACGCTGATTACGCGCAGGGCATGGTGGCGGCTGAGCGCGTGCGCGCCGCCGTCGAAAAGCACGAATTTCCGGCCGTCCGCCGGGGCAGCACCGAGGAACCGCGCACGCACCGGATGACGATCAGCATCGGGGTCGCGTCATTCCCGAACGATGCCAGCGATCCAATCCAATTAGTTGAAAAGGCAGATTCCGCCCTCTACCGCGCGAAACGAAGCGGCCGCAATCGCGTGTGCGCGTATACGCCGGGCACCAAGCCTCCCAGAAGATTAGTTCGACCGCGAAGCTGAATCGAGAATACTCTTCGTATACAATCAGCGATGTGATGCGAATCTTCTCAATTGCCGTCTCGCTGTGTGTGTTCACGTTGGCGCTGGCCGGCTGCCAATCGTCGGATCCACATGCGGCGAGTGCGCCCGGTTCGCCGGCGCCGAGTCCGAGCGGCTCGACGCCTGGCGCGAGTCCCTCGCCGATCGCGCTAAAATCCGGAATCGATCCCTGCGCATTAATAACGAGCGAGGAGTTGAAGGCCGTGCAAAACGAGGTTCTGCAAACGACTTTACCTTCCGAGCGCGAGTTCGGCGAATATTTTATCGCGCAGTGCTACTACCAACTGCCGACGACCACGAATTCGGTGGTCGTCAACGTCACAACTCCGAAAGAACGCGGGAAGTCTGTGAAAGAGTTTTGGCGCAGCACGCACGCCGAACCCCCTCGTCGTAAAAAATCCGAGGAAAAAGAGTCGCGCCCGGAGAAGATTTCCGGCGTCGGCGAAGAAGCGTATTGGGAGGCCAGCGGTATTGCCGGCGCCCTGTACGTTCTGAAGAAGGACGCGATCCTTCGCATCAGCGTGGGCGGCGCGAGCGACATTAAGACCAAGTTGGAAAAGTCGAAGACGCTCGCGCAGAAGGCACTCGCGCGGCTCTAGTTTGCCGGTCGCTTCGAACCACGCGTCCGCGCCTTGTCTGTGGCTCAGCGCTTCAGCGCTGGGTTAGCTGATCGATATTAGAATCCCAAGCCCGCTTTAGCGGGCGACAGAACTGTCAGAAGCCCGACCGTGAGGGAGGGCTCGATTAAGGAGAGATCATGAAACGACTCTTGCTCGCATCAACTTTTATCACCTGCGCACTTTTTCCCGTCTTTGCTCAACAACCCGAGTCGCGTGTTGCCCTGAACCAACCAGCGACGGCCGCTGATACTGGCGGCACTCCCGCGATTGAAGCAACCCTGTTGACGCAGGTGCTCAACGGCGCAGATGATTCGCCGGTCACCAATATCAAACTGGTGGTGAAGAACGTCGGCGGCGTTTTCTACACGTATATCACGGGGTGGGCGACCTTTTACGATTCCGCGGGCGTGCGCTGCGGCGAGGGGCTGTTCAAGGTTGATGCGTTGGCAGCTGACGAGTCGGCCGCGACCGACGCGCCGGGATTGCGCTTGCGCTGTTCACCTTCCACCTGGCGAATCGTCGCCACAAACCTCCTCACGCGCACAGGCGATACCGCGAAACCGGGCGAATCGGCACCAACAAGCGAGAGTGAAAGACCGGCTCCGATGAACTTCGTCATCAGCATTGACGGCGAAGAGCACCCGATTCAGCTCAACAATCCGATAGTCCTGCAGATGGGCAATCGTGAACGGAAAATCGTGCTGCGGTCTGCGCCCTAGTTGTCGCATCGCCCTCACCGTAAACAAGAAGCCGCCTGTAAGTGGTGTCGATCGAATCCGAAGGCCGTGCCCGGCTATCAAGGAAGGAATCGTGAAGGTCGAGTTAAACAGGTGGGCGCAGAGAAAGAAAGATAAGCATACTGAGGTTGTGGCTGTTATTAGAGTATTACCGAAGGACCGGTGACAGACTGTTGTCTTCAAGTTGTGGATACTAGAATCGGCAACAACGCCGCGCCGCGCGGCATCAGGTAACCCCTTGAGGCTGCGGAAGGTTCCAAGAGAACTGATTCGATCGATGGCGCGGGAATCATGCGCATGCGTCGCACGTCTGGTTCCGGCAACTTAGTGACGATGTGAACGCGAAAGCGTTCCGTCTTCGTCAGCAAAGCCCAGGCGGTCTGGCCATTTACTTCGTAAGCTTCGCGCAGACGTAATTCAAGCGCGCTCGAATTCTCAGCGTCAAACCATTTCAGAAAGTCCGGCCGGCCCAGGCCGTCGCCGCACTCTGCCAGCAAAACAATCGTGCCGCCATCAACGCAGGCGTGCGCGGCCATGTCGAGCGCTTTGTGCGCCTGGATCATGTTGATGTCGTAAGGCGCGCCGCCACAACTGACGATAACTAACTCACGCTTCTCAGGAATGTTCTGCGAGTGAGTAGCCGCGTAGGCTTCGCAGGCCCGCTCGTGCGCGCTTCGCCAGTGCCCGGCAAAGAGTTGTTCGGGCCTGCCGCTTTCCTCAACGATGGTGTTGACAAGAAATGCCGGATTGATCATGGCCGCGACTCGCTCGCACTCCTCGCTGACTGCATTGCCTTTCAGTAAACCTGAGCCGACCCCGGCGCGACGCCCGCCAAGCTCAAAGTCCAATGCCAGCATGTGTGTCGCTTCGATTGTGCGAGCCGACGCGAGGCCGGGACAGATTGATTTGCGGCCGCCGGTGAAACCCGCGAAGTAATGAAACCCGACCGCGCCGGTGAGAATCACTTTTGAGAATTCTTTCAATGCGCGATTAACTTCGATCGGTACTCCGCTGTCGGTCACGCCGATTTGTATGAGGCCTGCCGCGTCATAAGCATCATGGTCGATGGTGCGGACGCGCTGAGAAATGAAAGGCGTCAGCAACTCAGCCTTTTCTTCGTCGCGCACCGCCCGATGAATGCCCGTGGCGAAGAGGACGGCAATATCAGAGGGCATGACTCCGAACTGAATCAGACGCCGAACCAGCAGATTGATAATCTGGGCGCTGCCCGTGGCGCGCGTCGCATCGGACGCGACAATTAGGACCGTGTCGCCGGCGTCGATTAGTTCCTCGAGCGGTGGTGAGTCGATCGGATTGTCGATTGCAGCGCCAATCTCGCCGTCGGTCAATGGGTGCGCGTGATCGCCTGGAGCGAGGACCTCGAATCGCGCCGGGTCGTAGTCAAAGCTGATCGAATCGCGGCCGTAACCGAGTTGGATGGTTGGCATTGGCATTTACAGAACCGCGAGCGGTAGCGAGCGGGTTAATAGATCAACTATCACCAACTTGAGTCCTTGTCCCGCTCACTACCGTTCGCGGTTCTGTACTATTCCCGCTCAGATCTGAAGCATGCGGTGCCGGCGTGGCAGAAGTGAAAGGTGTCGTCTTCGAAGTCGGGCGTTTCCATCTGCAACGTTAAGTGATCGACGCCGAAACGATCGTGTAGTTTGGTGCGCAACTCTTTCAGAAGCACCGCCTGTGATATCGAATGCGCGTGGATGACGTGGGCACTCAACGCGTCGCGTCCGGAAGTTATGGTCCAGATGTGCAGATCGTGAACGTCTGAGACTCCTTCCGTTTCCAAAATGGCGTCTTCCACGGCGGCGAGGCTTATGTGGGCCGGCGTGCCTTCCAGCAAAATGTTTGTCGCTTCGCGGATCAAGTGCCACGAACTCCAGACGATGAGCAGCCCGATCAGCATGCCGATGAGCGCATCAGCCGCGTACCACCCTGACAAAGTGATGATGACACCGGCGACAATCGCACCGACAGAACCCAGCGCATCGCTCATGATGTGCAGCCACGCGCCCCGCACGTTCAAATCGTCGTGTCGTTCGCTGTGCAGCAGCCGCGCGCAGATTAGATTGATTGCGAGGCCGCCCGCCGCTACCGCGGTCATTACTCCGCTGCGCACCGGCGTCGGCGCAAACCAACGCAGGTAGGCTTCGTAAAAAATGAACAGCGCAATGAGAACCAGGGCCACGCCATTGATGAACGCCGCCAGAATCTCAAGCCGGTGATATCCAAAAGTCTTTCCGGGCGTCGCCGGGCGCGATCCAAACCAGACGGCCATCAAGGCAAGCGTCAGCGCCGCCACGTCGGCGAGCATGTGGCCCGCGTCCGCCATCAAAGCAAGCGATCCGGTCCACCAGCCACCCACCGCTTCAGCGATCATGTATATCGCCGTCAGCAGCGTCACCGTCGCCAGGCGCCGGCGGCTTGTATGCGCGCGACCATGACGATGCGTGTGACCAGCGTGATGTTGGTGATGGGAAGTCACTCCACGCCCTCGGTATGCATGCCTCTGGCATGGTTGGTTTGGAAAGAGAACGAAGCACGCGGGACGCGTGCGTACCGGAGGCGTGCACTCATTTCTGCACAAGATTAGCAGATCGATTTGCAGCGGCAAACGTTATTTGAATACTTCGGTTTCTCTGTGTCTCAGTGAAGTCTCCGTGTCTCTGTGGTGAGTTTGCCCAGCCGTTTTCACCACAAAGGCACAGAAACTCGCACAGAGACTCAAAGACCACTCAACTCGAGACACCGGTACGCTCGTTACCGCAGGAATGGTTCGATGCTAAAATCCTCAGCCTTGCGACTCCTGAAAACTCAAATGAATCCCGAGGCGTCCCGGATGAAAAATTACCGACGAAGAGTCTCGTTTGCCGCCGCCATGTGGGCCTTGACTCTCTTTGCCGCTGTTAACGCACCGGCGCAGAGCTTCACGCTCGAGCAGGTCATGAGTTCGCCGTTTCCCTCTGAACTTACCGTTTCGAACCGCGGCGATCGTGTGGCGTGGGCTTTTGCCGCTGAAGGGAAACGAAACATCTGGATCGCGGAATCGCCGGGTTTCGTAGCCCGGCAACTGACGCGTTACGACAGAGACGATGGCGGCGCGTTGAGTCAACTCGTGTTCGCGCCCAACGGAAACGTGCTGGCTTTCGTTCGCGGTGAAGGCCGCAACCAGGCCGGCGAGTATCCGAACCCGACGACCGCCTCGGCGGGAACATCGCAACAGGTTTGGGTTGTTGACGTCCGGACGGGCCGCACGACATTCATCGGCGAAGGGAACACTCCGACATTCGCCGCGACGGGCGCTCAAGTCGTCTGGATTCGCAATGGCGAGTTCCTGACCGCGCCGGCAGTTGGCGGCAAAGAGCGAACGTTGTTTGCCATGCGCGGCGACGTTGGCGGGCCGCAGTGGTCGCCGGACGGTTCGCAGCTCGCGTTTGTCTCGACGCGCAACGACCACAGTTTTATTTCGATTTACGAACCGCGGACGAACCAGCTGCGCTTTATCGCGCCGAGCGTCGATCGCGATACGGCGCCGCGTTGGTCGCCGGACGGACGACGAATCGCTTTCATTCGGCTCGTGAATGTGCCGGACACGTTCTCGATCGATCGCGATCGAATTCAGCCGTGGGCGATTTGGGTGGCCGACGCGCGCACCGGCCAGGCGAAACAAATCTGGCGTTCAGGAGACAGCGATAACGATTCGTTTCCGGGTTTGGGCAGCGAGGATTTCTGGCAATGGGTGGCCGGTGATCGGCTGTTGTTTCCTTCTGAAAAAGACGGCTGGATTCATTTGTATTCGATACCGGCCAGCGGGGGAACTGTGCAGTCGCTCACTCCGGGCGAGTTTGAGGTCGAAAGCGGAACGCTGTCGCCCGACAGAACTTTCCTGGTTATTGCGACCAACAAGAACGACGGCGATCGCCGTCACCTGTGGCGCGTGAATCTCGCTGACGGCGCCGCTCGCCAACTCACCTCGGGCGACGGTATCGAGATGTATCCGGCGCTGTTCGACGACGGCGCGCAGATCGCGTTCTTTCGCTCGACGGCCCGCGATTCGTTGATGCCTTTTACCGCGCGCGTCGATGGTTCGAACATCAAGCCGCTTGCGCCGCAGGCTCTGCCGCGTGATTTTCCAGCGGCAAAGCTTGTCGCGCCTGAGCAGGTAATCTTCAAAGCAGCCGATGGGCTGGAGATTCACGGGCAGTTATTCAAGCCGGCAAGCACCGCGAGCAAGCTGCCCGCAATTCTTTTTATGCACGGCGGCCCGCGCAGGCAGATGCTGCTTGGCTGGCATTATCGATACTACTACCACAACGCTTACGCGATGAATCAGTATCTTGCCAGCCGCGGGTACATGGTTCTTTCGGTGAATTTCCGCAGCGGCATCGGCTACGGTCGCGCATTTCGCACGGCGCAACATCAGGGCGCGCGCGGCGCGTCCGAGTATCAGGACATCGTAGCGGCGGCGAAATACCTGCGCGATCGCAACGACGTCGACAGAAAGCGCATCGGACTGTGGGGCGGATCATACGGCGGGTATCTGACGGCGCTTGGCCTGGCGAGAGATTCAGACATCTTCGCCGCCGGCGTTGATTTTCATGGCGTGCACGATTGGAGCACGAGCGTCTCCGGGTTACGCATTCCCCTGGACTCTTCAGAGCGAATTCGCGTCGCCCGCGAATCCTCACCAATCTCTTCAGTAGATAAATGGAAGTCGCCGGTGCTCTTGATTCACGGTGATGACGATCGCAATGTTGAGTTCTCGCAGACGGTGAATCTGGTGCGCCGCCTGCGGGCGAACAAAGTGTACTTTGAGGAGTTAATCTATCCCGATGAAGTGCACGATTTTCTGCTGCACAAGAACTGGGTGAAGGCGTATCGGGCCAGCGTGGAGTTCTTTGATCGCCATTTGAAGTAGTTTGCGCCAATGAGTTTCAATCCTCGCAACATTCTGGTTATTGATTTTGGCCAACTCGGCGACGTCGTCATGAGCCTGCCGGCGTTGAGTGCCATCCGCACACGGTTTCCCGATGCGCGCATCACCGTCGCGGCCGGCAAACCCAGCTCAGAGATCGTCAAGCTGTCGGGCTATGCCGATGAAATCATCACGGTCGATCGCGTTGCGCTGCGCGATGGTTTCAAGCCGCTTTCGCTCTTGCGCATCTTTCAGGTCGTGCAGGATGTGCGCCGGCGACAATTCGACTTTGTCATCGACCTCCACAGCTTTTCCGAAACCAACTTGATGGGATATCTCTCCGGCGCGTCGAAGCGGCTGTTCGCGCGACGGCCGGGGCGCTCCTGGGACTTTCTCGCGAACTTTAATCCCAAGCCGCCGATCGATCGCAACGATCCGGATCAGCACCTGGTGGATCGATACCTGGATGTTCTGAAGCCGCTCGGAATTGTGGACGCGCCGCGGATCCCGAAAATCAAACCGGGGCCCCGGGACTATGCCGCGATAGATTCCTTGCTGCGGAAAGCGAAGGCCGAATCCGGGACACCGTTGGTCGGACTATTTCCCGGCGCGGGCCATCCGGGCAGATGCTGGCCGATCGATCGATGGGCCGGGCTGGCCGATTTTCTGATTCGAAATGATGATGTGCGTCCGCTCGTCTTTGTTGGGCCGGAAGAGCGCGCGGTGGCGCAGGACCTGCGGCGTCAATTTCCTCCGGCGAGTGTTTTTCTCGAAAAGCTTTCCATCGGGGAACTGGCTGCCGCCCAATCGCGTCTCGCGGTGTTTGTTTCGAATGATACGGGTCCCGCGCACATAGCAGCGGCCGTCGGGACGCCGACGGTGGTCTTGATTTTCAATCGCACCACGCCGCACGCCTACACTCCGATAGCGGCAGTGCAACATCTGATCTTCAGCCCGACCCTTCTCACGATAGATGTCGAAGAAGTCTATGCAACCACGCGCACGCTACTTGCCGCAGGACGAATGGCGACGTTGTTCGAGAGTTGAAATGCCTGTTATTCGCCGATTTTTGGCTGCATTGGCTGTTACGGCCCTATTGGTCGTCGGCTGGTTCCTGGCGACCAGAGCCTCGAGCAATCCTCAACCCGCCAACTCGAATAGGCCCATAACGGTTTCCAGCTCGACCGCTTCGCCGGACCCGGCCCTTGCCAGGCGAATCGACGCTCAGATCGATGAAGGCGATTCCGCGCACGCGCGCTGGGGCGTATTCGTCGCGTCCACAAAGGATGGGCGCGTTCTGCATTCGCGTGATGGCGACAGGCTGTTCACGCCGGCTTCGAACATGAAGATTTTCACGACGGCGGTGGCGCTCGAAGTGTTGGGCGCGGACTATCGCTGGCGCACCTCGGTCTACGCGGCGCGGCAAATGGACGCGAATGGTGTCGTCGAAGGCGATTTGACGTTATATGGCCGCGGCGCGCCCGACTTTGATTCGAAAGCGAAAGGCGGCTTGCCGGCGCTGGTCGATCAACTTTACGAACGCGGCCTGCGGCGTGTGCGCGGCAGTGTCATCGGGGACGAGAGCTATTTTCGCGCTGAGACGCATGCCGTTGGTTGGCAGTGGAACGATCTACAGTGGTATTACGGCGCCGCACCCAGCGCCCTGACGATCGATGAAAACAGTGTGGAAGTCACCATAGCCCCTGCAACGAAAAGCGGGTCGGCGGCAAGCGTAGTCGTGAACCCCGACGATAAGTATGTTCGGCTGACAAACCACACGACGACGGGCGGGCGCGACGCGATAACTTCAATCGGCATTCAGCGCGGCTTATCGAATAACGATCTGCAAGTCTGGGGTGAATTTCCTGCCACTGGCCGTTCATTCTCAGCTTTCCTTTCGGTTTACGATCCGGCGTTGCATGCCGCGACAACGTTCAAGAGATTGTTGACAGCGCGCGGGATCCAGGTTGAGGGTGATGTGCGTTCCCGTGATTTTCGCGTCGCTGAAGCTGACCGGTTCGATCCGCAAACGGCGGTCGAACTAGCTAACACCGACAGCGCGCCGCTATCTGAAATCGTCCGCGAGACAAACAAAGAGAGCAACAACCTTTTCGCTGAATTGCTTCTCCGCACGCTGGGCAAAGAGCGCGGCGCGACCGTGCCCGATCCAGATCCGCGCAGAAATGCCACGCGCGGTGACGATGCGGCCGGTGCTGCGGTGGTTAGAAAATGGTTGAGCGACCAGGGCGTCGCGGTTCGTGACCTCGCGATTCATGACGGGTCAGGATTATCGCGCCTGGATCTCATCACGCCTGAAAGCGCCGTTCGGTTGCTAATCGCGATGGCGAAGTCTTCATCAGCCGCGTCGTTTCGCAACTCGCTGCCAATCGCCGGACGCGATGGAACACTGCGAGGCCGATTGATACCGATCGCTGGGAAGGTTTCCGCGAAAACCGGTTATCTAACTTACACCCATGCCTTGTCAGGCTACGTCACCACCGCGGAGGGAGAAGAGATTGCCTTTTCGATCATCTGTAACGACGCCACCGGCCAAAGCCGCGCGGGACGCACAATTGACGCGATCGTCACTCTGCTGGCGCAGCAGGGCCCGCAAAAACTGGCGAAATAGAACAAAACCGGCCGTTTTTCGGCGAAATTCGCCGTAGACAAAGGGTCGCGCCAACCGCTATATTCTTTAAGGTGAAACCCGCAGCCCCGACCTGCCGGGGTTTCGCGATTCTCGAAGCTGACACCCCTCAGTCGGCTAACCACCTGACATTCACAATCCACGACCGGCAGCGCGCGCGTGTGGCCTGCCGCTCGACCAACCGCGATGCCCTTAACCGGAGAAATTAACGATCTTTCGCTGAGCGAATTGATCGAGGTGTTTTGTAACCGGCGCAAAGCCGGGTGCCTGACGGTGGAGTATCCGCAGGGCACGGCGCAGTTTTATTTGAAGCCGGGCGCCATCGTTCATGCCGCGTTCGAAGATTTGAACGGCGTCGAAGCGGTGCACTACGCGCTGACACTGCCGAATGCGTCGTTCAGCTTTCAGTCCGAGGTTGAAGCGACTGAGAAGTCGATCGATCAGCCGTGGACTTCCGTTGTCTTAGACGGTCTGCGAAAGATTGACGAAGGCGTGGTGCCGGTTAAACCATCCGCGAACGGAAACGGTAACGGGCGCCTGCATCACGAAATCGCCGCCGCGCCACCGCAAATAATTTCGGAAGAATCAAGCGGTGATGTTCAAGCGTTCGGAGTCTTGTTGTCGCAGTATCCGGACTCAGCTCCGTCGCGCCGCTGGGTAAATGTGCCCGTGCTGGTCGCGATTGTTCTGATCGTTTTGGGAATCGGCGTGCCGTGGGGTTGGTACACGCGTCACAAAGCATCGCAAGTCAGACGCGAAGCAGACGACAAAAAATTCGAGCATCTGTACGCGCCGAACAATTCGAGTTCGCAACCTGCCGTTAACGCGCGTTCCAATGAATCAACGGCCGCCGGAACATCTGAGAGGTCAGCGGAAGCGCCATCGCCGGAAGACAAACCGAAGAGCAACAAATCTCCTTAGTGCCTGTTTTCAGCTTTCCGTCGCCTCGGTTCTTCGCTCACTTCGACCCGGTAACCTCACGCCAACATCGCGGCGAACTGCAGGCGATCGGTAGATCTGATTTCCGATCACCGCTTGCTGCTGTTGCGTGTGCGCAGGGTTGGCTGGTTTTCCCATCTCTCCGTTTTCGGGTGACTGGTCGTGACTGGCATCGATATTCACGAAAAACGAAAAGCGCCCAGTCTGCATCACGCCAAGTAGGAACTGGACAGAAATTGACTCGCCCGAGCCGAGCGCCGTGCTTAACATCAAGACGCGGCCAATTGATGGAACCAGTGAATTATTCCAACCTGCGCCGAAGGATTGTTCCGGCGGCGTTTCTACAATTGTGCCGCGCACGGTCACAGGGTTACCGCCCACGATCACCTCAAGATCGCTCGAAATTCAGCATGCAGACGTCCGCCTGACCTGAAAAGGCAGACGTCATGAACGTCGTGATTTCGACTATCCGGAAACAAGCGAGGTGACCATGCCAACCGGATATGCTCTCGGAATCAGTTTGATGAACTCTCGATTGGATATGAGGCCAGTAAATACAGGTCATCACCGCCAGTAGTCTTTTCTGCAATCCCGAAGACGTTTAAAACAATCCTCCAACTTCACGAAGCACTCTTTCTTGTCGCACCGACGTTTCACGTCCGGCGGCCCCGTGCGCGCCCGCGCCGGCGACGGAACTTTTAGTAGGACCAACGTGCCTCTTACTTCCGGGGCTGCTTCGCGCAGTTGGCGCTCATCTTCATGGACGCCGTGGCCTGAGTCGGGAGACACACTCAGTTACGCGCTTTCGGCACATCTGTAGGCTCTCCTTAATCCCTAACAGCGCTTCCTGGTATTTCCAATTCACTGCGCGTTTGCAAGCTTCCAAGGCTGCCGGGGACTTGTACTCACTCGCGCATTCGGTCAACTTATTATTGAGAAAATCCATGAATTGTTTCTCTTCTGCTTCCAGCGCTTCACACCCTTTCCTAAGCTTTTGACACTCTTCCTCGGTGGTCGCTTCCACATTCTCATCTTGCTCTTGGAACGGGTCCAGGCATTCCTCGACGCGCTTGGTGCAGGCGGCCAGCTCCTGCTCCAACGTTTTAATCATCGAAGCGTAGCTATCGGTCACCGTGTTTTTGCAGTTCTCCTTGGCCTGCTGGTCTGACTTAACCTGCGCGCAGGCCCGGGCTATGCTCTCCAGTTGATTCTTAACTCTTTTCAGCACGTCAAGCCGGTCGGCCAGTTCCTGGCATCCCTTCTTTATCTTGTCGCAGTCCTCCTCTCCTTCAGGCTCCTGGCCCTCAGGAGTTGACGGGTTATTAGCAGGGCCGGCCTGCGGCCCGGCCGGAGAGATCTGTAGCAGCCTGTAGCACTCCTTGCTGCGCTCCAGGCACCTTGAAAATATTCTGTAGGCCTCTTTCACTTTGGTTTCATAAGCAACTTTCACAGCGTTAATGCAGTTTTCGTCGGGACAGCCATCCAACGCTTGCTGGTAAGCCCCTTCAAGTTTTTGCCACTCTTCTTCCAGCCTGTCACACTGGGCCACGAGCTCTTCGCAGGACTTTCGGTCCGGTACGTTAGCCGTCGGGGAACCCGGCTTCACTCGACCGACCACTCTCCCGACCTCCGAGGTTAGCTCCGGGTTACATGGGCAAGGCGGCAGCGCCAGCCGGTAGACGATATCAAAGTTGCCCCGCATAGTGCCCTTGACTTGTCTTTCGATAATATTGGGCGCGCCGCCGGAGGACTTGACGACCTGGCTTGGGCCACCTTCCATGTCAATTATCTGCGGCGTCTTATTGGTGAGTTCGATGGGCAACTGTTCCTTGGTGCCGAGGATCTCCAAGCGCAGCGTCGTGCCCTCGCCGGTGAAGAGTTTGTCGCGGTCAATCGCGCCCTTCACGTCCAACAGCACGAACTCGACCTTCTCCTGCGTCGACGGCGGTGGGCGAAGCTCGTCCCCGGGCTGGGGCCACTGCTTGAAAGCATCCACGTTCCAGGTGATGACGTGCTGACCGAACGGGACTTCGGGCTGGAACACGAGCGTATCGCGCGAGCCTGAGAGGGGCGAGCCCAAGGGCTTGCCGTCGAGCAGCAACTGGTTGCGACTGAATTGCGTGGGGAAAGAGCCGCAGACGCAAAGCTTATCGCGCTTAAAGATTTTAGGCGTGCAGGTGATAAGGAACGGGGGCAGCCCGAAGTCCAGGCCGCCGTCCGGCGTCACGGTGGCCTTACCAACAACCAGACGGCGACCGAACCGATCTATGAAGCCAACTTCCACCTCCGTTCCAGGAGGCACGGTTCCGGGAATAAAAAAGCCCAGCGGCGGCTTCGCGTCTTGCGCCGTCTTGGGCCGCGCGCCGCCCGGCTGGTCTGTGTACCTCTGATCAAGCGGGAGATATCTTCCGGGCGTATAGTCAACGCCGCGTCTGAAGTCTTCATCGGTCAAGCCCGGAGTAGCCGGGATGATATTGCCGTCCTTTTCATCAGAGATCAGCGTCATCCCGTCCTGGGGCGCACCGGTTAATTTATCCGGATTCCTATTAGCGCCCTGAACAGTTCCGGGGAGCCGTGCAAACCAGTTCCCATTCCCACTATTGGCAAATTTCTCTTGCGGAACGAAGGAATTGAAGTCGCCGGGGCGCAAACCTGATGGGAAGGTGCCGGCTTCGTCTAGATTAGTAATCACGTTAAGCGGAACCTTCTTCGGGTCCTTCAAGGTCAGCGTGCCGATAGTGTTGTCGCCCAACCTGAAGTTTAACTTCCTCCCATCCAGCTTGTTGCCCAAGCTGGTGGGGAAATCAACGTGCAGCCGGAAGGTCGTCGTCGGCAGGTCTGTGGTCCACGTGATGCCTTCCTTGCCCTTCACGGCCTGCCAGCCATCAAGGGGGATTATCTGAGCCGCCTTCGTAGCCTCCTCGGATAGCTCCACCTCCACCCGATTCACAGGCGTATTCAGTTCGACCTCAGACACCACGGTCACAACGGCGCTATCCTTGTTCTGCTGCTTGTCCTTCTTATTCTGTGGTTGCTCATTCTCCTCGTACACAACGCCGAGGATGTTGCGCTCCAACTGGCCCTGTTGGGCTAAAGCAGACTGCGAATTTATGAGCGCAAACAGCGCGACGAGGATTAGTGATGCAAGGTTCTTCATGGCATTTCTCCGGAATCTCATAGATTGGGTAAAGGAAAAGACCAACTCCGCCTTCATAAGCATTTACCCGAACACTTAAAGAGGTGGATTCAACTCGGCTCAAGCGAGAGATTCCACGCAAATTAGCAGCAGGCCTTGGGGCGTCTCCCGAAAGTGCAGGCGCCCGACTTCAATTTCACGGTAAATCGTTCGCACGCTTACTCCTGAGCGGCGCGCGGCCTCCTCCGGCGTGACCATCTCCACGCTCATGGCGCACACGCCGCACCAGGCGTAGGCAGACCCGCGACGGTTCCGCAAGACGGAAAACTCGTTGCGCTCGATAGTCAGCTCGATGGTTCGTTTGGTTTTCACGGCAACGGTTCGGTTGTTCAGCGACCGACTTCAGTCGCGCTTTTGCAGGGTCGCAATGCGCCCATTCAAGTCGGTACTCTCAACGCCCGTACCCCAGACGCCGGCAGTCGCCGCTTTTCATTGCTGCCCAATTTGGTTTCACTTATAATCCGCCCACTTAGATAAGGCTGTGCCTGCGATCGACACTCTTCTACAGGCCGCAGACTTTAGTCGGCGCACCCGAAATAAGTCTTTAAGAAGTTCTGAATTAGTTCTGAAGACCTGATGTACAGGCCCCACAACCACTTTTATGAGTTTGGGAATTTCCGGATAGATGCGGGAGAACGCGTCCTGCTGCGCGATGGGGTGCCGCTGACCCTGCCGCCGAAGGTGTTTGACACGCTGCTCGCACTGGTCGAGCGCCACGGGCACATCGTCGAAAAGGAAGAGCTGATTCAAACGGTCTGGCGCGAGACCTTTGTCGAAGAGAACAACCTGTCCCAATGCATTTCGGCGATTAGAAAGACGCTGGGTGACGGGCGGCACGAACAGCGTTATATCGAAACGGTGCCACGCCGCGGCTATCGTTTTACCTGCCAGGTGCGGGAGATAGTTGGCGCAGAGGAAATCATCCAGGTCTCTCGCACGAAGATGAGCCTGCGGATCCGCGAAGAGACGGACACATCAGAAGTCATCCTTCCCGTCCCAGTCATGCAACGAGCAGGGATTCGCCGGGCCGTCATAGCAGCAGCCGTGGTAGTTTTGGTTTTTAGCGCGGTCTTTGTCGCCGCAACCGTGCTGCGACGTGGTGATTCCGTAGCAGTTTCGCCGTTGCCGATCAAAACGCTGGCCGTGCTTCCCCTGGCGAGTGGCGCCGGCGAAGATCCATTCGTCGGTCTCAGTATTACCGATCAACTGATCGCCGGATTCAATCAAAGCCTGGATGTCAACATTCGGCCCATCAATTCTGTGTACCGGTACCTGTCGATCCAGCGCGATCCGGTCGCGGCTGGTCGCGAGCTAAAAGCCGATGGCGTGTTTGACGGTGAAGTCCGAAAGATCGGCGACCGGATTACCATCACGCTTCGGCTGCACGCGACAACAGACGGCAAGGTTTTGTGGCAAGCCAAACACGAGGATGAACTGAGGAATACTCACAGAATAACCAATTCGCTGGTCGATAAAGCAGCGCGGGACGTCTTTGCTGTTTCCGCCAGTTCGCTTAAGACGGTCCTGGCCAAACCACACCCAACCAGCGCGGCAGCTCACGAGGCCTACGTAAAGGGGCGCTTCTACTGGAACAACCGCACCGCCGAGGGCTTGCATAAAAGCATTGGCCTATTTGAGCAGGCCATCACCCGTGATCCTGATTTTGCGCTGGCGCACGCCGCCCTGGCCGATGCCTACGCCTTCGATCACATTGAATGGCCCAAGGCTGAAGCAGCCGCCCGCAAAGCCCTGGAACTGGACAGTGCTCTGGGCCAGGCGCACGCCACCATCGCCTTTGTGCGCTGGTTCTGGCTTTGGGATTGGGCAGGCGCAGATCGTGAGTTCAAGCTGGCGATTGCCATGAGTCCTAATTACGCCACCGCGCATCAATGGTATGGAGGCTATCTTGCTTCCCGGCATTACCTGCGAGAAGCAAAATCCGAGCTGCAAAGAGCGAAAGAGTTGGATCCGTTTTCGTTGGCAATCAACGCGGACCTGGCTCAGATCTTTTATTTCGGGGGCGACTTCGACAGCGCCATCGAGCAATGCCAGCAAACCCTGGCTTTGGATCCCAACTTTGTTAACGCGCACATAAATCTCTACCAGGCCTACTTGTTGAAAGGCATGTACGACGAGGCGGTGGCTGAATACTTCAAGGTTCGCCAAATTATCGGCTCGAATCCGGGCTTCGAAGCCGCGTCGGAGAAGGCTCTGCGTTCAGCTTACGCGGCTAACGGTATTCGAGGATTCTGGAGTGAAAAATTGAGAATCGATGAGCCGATGCCTGACATCATCAATGACCCTTACCAGCGTGCGGAGTATCTTGCTTTGCTGGGCGAGAAGGACAAAGCCCTGGCGATGCTGAGTGAGGCAATTAAGCGGCGTGATCCGCCGGCCCTCTTTACCAAGGTCAATCCGATATTCAAGGGCCTCTATAACGATTCACGCTTCGTGGCTCTGATCGACCAAATCGATAATTGGCCGGCAAAGAGCCGCGAAACGCGAGCTAATAGCGTGAGCGAGAACTGACGATACCGGGGGCGACTCATGTCAGCGCTATCAAATCTTCCTCACTGAGTACGGCGGACGCCTGTTTCGCTCGTTCATAAATGCGATTGACGCGCTCTTCGCTCGCTTCCAAGCCACGACTTTCCAGCCAGTAAACGACATTCGATTTGCCACTCATTGGGCCAACTTCGATCACTTGCTTGAGTCCGAACTGTCCCGCCGGCACGCCTGAGTAGATCAGGTCAGCGAGTTCGGTGTCGCCTTTGCGGTAACTCTTGATCACGGCCGCAGCGTGTACGCCGGTCGCGGTGCGAAACGCATCCTTGCCAAACACCGGATAGTTCAAAGGGACCGTCCACTGACAGGCTTCCGACGCCTTGTCGCAGTACTCGCGCAGGCGCGTAAGGTCGTTGTCGATCCAGCCCATCAGCTTCAGATTCACCAGCAGTTGATCCATCGGCGTGTTGCCGACGCGTTCACCCATGCCGAGAGCCGAGCCGTGGACTTGATCGGCGCCGCCTTGAATTGCTGCGATCGAATTGATGACGCCAAGCCCGCGATCCTGATGGCCATGCCAGTCCAGCCGAATCTTCTCGCCCTGTTCATCGATGATTCCGCGCACAAACTTCACAACTGCGCGGGCGCCATCGGGTGTTGCGTGACCGACTGTGTCGCAGACGCATACCGCCCGTGCGCCACAGCGAATCGCCGTCGTGTACAACGCGCGAATAGTTTCCGGATCAGCGCGGGTCGTGTCTTCAGTGACGAACATCACCTCTGCGCCCTCGCTCACCGCGAACGTCACGGCCTCCTCGGTCAGGTGGAGTAATTTGTCGAGGGTCCATTCTTCGGCATAGAAGCGAATCGGCGAAGAGCCGATGAAGGTGCATACTTCGATCGGGATACCGGCGCGCTGCGAGATTTCCAGGATCGGAACGATGTCGTTACGGTGCGTGCGGGCGGCGCAATTGGGTCGAATCTTCAGTTTCTTATCAGCAATTTCGCGCGCCATAGCTTCAACGCCGGCGGCGTGAGTGCCGCCCGCGCCCGGCAGACCGATGTCCGCCGTGTCGATGCCGAGTGCATCCATCAGGTGCAGCAGCTCGATCTTCTGTTCGACGGGCGGTTCGCATACCGACGGAGACTGCAATCCGTCCCGCAACGTTTCATCGTCAAAGCCAATGTGACGCCCGGGCTTTTGCAGTTGCGGCTCGATCGTGTTCCAGTCGTAAATTAGTTCTGAGACTGACATAGGTTGAACTCTGAAATCAGTGGCACAGACTTCAGTCTGTGTTTCTTCTCGCTCCGACGCGGGCCCCGCAGACTAAGAGGGGTGCCACGACGCAGACGCTTGAACTCTTAACGGCATTCGATTACAACAACGCGCGAAGTTGATGTCAACTCGACAATCGCCACGAACAAGAATTGAAAGAATCGCGCTTGGTTCAGACCGGGCGGCGAAAATTATGGCCGTGCGCGCCAGCATCGCGCGCATCGCCGAGATCGACAGCGGATGGCGCGACGCGACCGTCGTGGCCCGGCCTGTGAAAACGGAAGCCCCGGCAATGCCGCTTACGGATTGGGAGTTAATGAGCGGCGCCCGCCAACGCGCTTTGGCAGTCCGCGAACAACTGATTCAGCAAAAACTCGAGGTGGATTTGTACGTCGGTCTCGAAGGTGGATTCCACTCGATCTCCGTCGAAGGCGAGTGGCACACATTCCTGCGCGGCTGGGCCTACGCGACTGATGGTGAGCGCGGCAGCTTTGGCATGTCGCCGTCGATCGAAGTCCCGGACGCGATCGTGAAGGAAGTAATCGAGGGGAAGCGTGAATTGGGAATCGTGATCGACGAGTTTGCCGGCGTCCGCGACGTGAGAAGCCGTCAGGGCGCGTGGGGCGTTTTGTCGCGCGACTTGATTACTCGCTCGAATAGTTTCGAAGCGGCATTGATCGCGGCCTTCGCACCGTTTTATAACCGGCATTTGTACGAAGTTGAGTGTCAGAACCGAGAGCGGTAGCGAGCGGATCGTCAGCCATCGGTGATCAAAGCTCCAGCAAATGTTTTCTCTTCAATTGTGTGGTGATCCGGTCGCTACCGCTCTCGGTTCTGACACTGCTAGAATTCTCACAGATGCGCGTTACCATCGGCCAGATCAACACGACCAACGGAGATTGCGAAGGCAACGTCGGCCGCGTCCTCAGCGCGATTGAACGGGCAAAGAAGGATCGATCCGATCTGGTCGTTTTTCCTGAAGTAACCATCCAGGGCTACACGTCGTTTGACTGGTTTCTCGATCCGGACGTGGTCCGGCATGCGCTCGATCCGCTGACGAAAATCATTGAGGCGACGCATGGCATCACGGCGATCGTCGGCACAGTCCGTCCCAGCGATCAACCTACCGGGCGACGGCTATTCAACTCGGCCGCGGTGATTCGCGATCGGAAGCTGATCGGTTTCGCGGACAAGACGCTTTTGCCTGAGTACGACGTGTTCGACGATCCGCGTTACTTCGAACCTGCGCGTGAGCGCCGGCTGTTCGAACTGGATCGAACGATGGGCGAACAGGATGCTCGCGACCCGCAGGCAAGGATGCCTGCGCTCCAGCTCGGCATTGCCGTCTGCGAAGATTTCTGGAATGACAAGACGTTCTGGAAGCAGCGGCTCTATCAAAACGATCCGGCGCAGGAGCTGATCGAAATGGGCGCGAACCTTCTGGTTTCGATCAACGCGTCGCCCTTCAATAAAGGCAAGATGCGCGTGCGTTGCGACATGGTTTCGCATCGCGCGAAGACAGCGCGCGTCCCGATTGTCTTTGTGAACCTGGTCGGCGCGAATGATGGAATCATTTTCGACGGCGCGAGCATAGTTTCAGATGCTGAAGGTCGAATCGTCTTGCAGGCGCCGCCGTTCGAAGAATTCGTCGAGACCGTCGAACTTGAGTGCGGAGTTCCGGACGCCCGCTGCCTGTCCGGCGACGACATCGACACGGTGCATCACGCGCTGGTGCTCGGGATTCGCGATTACGCGGGCAAAAACGGATTCAGCAAAGCCGTATTCGGGTTGTCAGGCGGCATCGATTCGACGCTGGTCGCCGCGCTCGCCTGCGAAGCGCTGGGACCGGAAAACGTGCTGGCCGTAATGATGCCATCACCCTACAGTTCACGCTCAAGCATCGACGATTCGGTTGAACTTTCGCGACGGCTCGGAATGAAGGTAATCGAGCGGCCGATCAACAATGCGTTTCACGCTTTGCGTAACGAGCTTGACCTGCCGGAAGCCGGCAACACAAACGCCCGCGCACTCGAGATTGCGGTCGAGAATCTGCAATCGCGTTTGCGGGGAAACATTCTGATGACGATTTCGAATGCTGAAGGCCGGCTGCTGCTTTCGACCGGCAACAAATCTGAGCTGGCCCTGGGCTATTGCACTCTGTACGGCGACACTAATGGGGGCCTGGCGGTGCTGGGTGACGTTCTTAAGACGGAAGTTTACGAACTGGCGCGGCTGTACAATCGTGAACGCGAGATCATTCCGGAAGCAATCATTAACAAGCGACCGTCAGCCGAACTGGCGCCGGGCCAATTCGACGATCAATCTTTGCCGCCGTACGACAAACTCGACCCGGTGCTGAAACTTTATTTCGAGCAGAAACTGTCGCCGGAAGAGATCGTGGCCGCGGGTCACGAGCCGGCGCTGGTTTACGATATCCTCAATCGTGTCGAATCGCCGGCGAACGAATTTAAGCGGCGGCAGTTGCCGCCAACCCTGATCATTTCGCGAAACGCTATTGGCATCGGCCGGCGACGGCCGATCAGCCACCGTTATCGTCGTGACCAACAATCATGGTGCGCCGGCGTTGTCGGTCACAAGTAAGTTAAGCATCCATACGATTGAATTGAAAGGTGAGATCATGAAGAGGAAAGCATTCATTTTGGCGATCGCGCTCGTCGCGTTCATCAACGTTGTGACGTTCGGACAAACCCCGACCCCGACCCCAAACAATCAGCAACCGAAGCTTTCCCCGGATGAAGGAAAGCTGGTGGACAAGATAACCGCCGCACCTGACGCGTCCGGAAAACTCGCGGCCGCTGGCGAACTGATAAAGAAGTACCCGAAGACCGCCATCCGCGGTCAGGTCGTGTTGGAGATTGCCAATAGAATTCGGGAAGTGAAGGATTCTGCCCAGAAACTGACGCTGGCGCAGCAGCTTCAAACTATGTTCAACGATCCGGCCGACGAGCAAACCGTCATGCCGGTGGTTCTCGATGCTTTGGCCGACGCGAACCAGTTCGACCAGGCCTTCGCTAAAGGCTCAGATTTCCTGACGCGCAACCCGGAATCGATAGAGGTTCTGGTGGAGCTTGTATCGATCGGCACTGAGCAGGCGAAAAAGCAGAATAGAAAGTTTGTCGATCAATCAATTCGCTACGGTACGCAGGCGATTGCGTTGGCCGAGGCCAACAAGAAGCCGGCGGACTTCGACGAGGCATCGTGGCAGCGCTTCAAAACGACCACCGTCCCCTCGCTGCACCAGTCGTTGGGTCTGCTTTATATGATTAAGGGCGCTTCGGCCGAAGCCAGGACGCAGTACTTAAAGGCGTCTCAGATCGCGCCGTCTGATCCGTTTAATTTTGTGATGCTCGCAGCGCTGATGAACGAAGAGTACCAGGCGCAGGCGAAGGCCTATCAGACGATGGCAGCCGGTCCGCCCAAAGAAGCGCAACTGAAAAAGATCGAAGCGTTGCTCGATACAGTTATCGATGCTTACGCTCATGCGATCGCGCTGTCGGAAGGGAACGCGACGCTGGCGCAGGTGCGGCAGCAATATCTTCAGGATCTTGAGAACTACTACAAATACCGGCACAACAACTCGACCACCGGCATGCAGCAGTTGATCGACAAATACAAGCCGGCGCCAAAACCGTGAGCGCTAAATCCGCTGGTGCCGGTGCCGTGGAAGCTGAATTGACCGATGGGTCAATTCTGATCCGTCCTTACCGCGAGGCGGACGCTCCTTTGCTTTACGCGGCCGTGCGCGAATCCATTCCCGAGGCTTCGCAGTGGCTGCCGTGGTGCCACGAAAATTATTCAATCGAAGAGAGCCGCCAATTCGTCTCGTCGCGGGAAATTGCCAGTCAGGGCGATGAGTGGTACAGCTTCGCCGTATTCTACAAAGACGAACAACGATTCCTGGGCGGCGTCGGCCTGAATTTCATCAACCGGGTCCATCAGGTTGCCAATCTGGGATACTGGGTGCGCAGCAGCGAAACGGGGAAAGGAGTCGCGTCGCGCGCGGCGCGGCTTGCGGCCCAATTCGGTTTCGCGCAGCTCGGCTTGCACCGGATTGAGATTCTCGCGGCCCTTCCGAACCTGGCTAGCCAACGCGTGGCCGAAAGGGCAGGCGCCGTTCGCGAAGGCGTCCTGCGCAAGCGGCTCTTGATTCGCGGCGTGCCTCACGACGCTGTCCTCTTCTCGCTTGTGCCCGAGGATCTATAGCCGAAACCGCTGCTGTTGCCTTGTGTTACCATTACAACGATGTCTGAGGGACAGGGCACACGAGACCTGACGCGCGAGTTTCTTACCTATATCCAGGTCGAGAAGGGTCTCTCACGCAACACGCTCCAGAATTATGCCCGTGACATTGGCCGGCTGAAGACGTGGGCCGACACGAAACGAAAGCGAATTGACCAGCTCGATCGGAAAGATTTGCGCGAGTGGATTGCGTCAATGTCGCGCGAAGGTTTGGCGCCATCTTCGATCGCCCGTGCCGTCAGCGCGGCCCGCGGCTTCTTTCGTTTCCTGATGCTGGATCGGCACGTGCAGCGCGATCCGACTGAAGACATTCACACCCCGCAACGCAGCTCACATCTGCCAAAGTTCCTGACTGAAGAAGAGATGGAGCGCCTGCTGCGCGCGCCGGACATCAAAAGCGATGTGGGCGTGCGCGATCGGGCGATACTCGAGGTGATGTACGCAGCCGGCTTGCGTGTTTCTGAGATGTGCGGCTTGCGCGTCGCGGATGTTGACTTAGACGGCGCGACGCTGACGTGTCACGGGAAGGGAAGCAAACAGCGCCGCATTCCGATCGGCAAAAGTGCCGTGCATTGGTTGCAGCGATACATCGCCGTGCGCGATCGGCTCGGCAGTAACAATCCGGTTTTGTTTCTGAATCGCGGACGCGCGCTGACGCGGCAATTGGCGTGGAGCATCATCAAGACTCACGCGGCGACGGCCCAGGTCCCGGACATCTCGCCGCACACTCTGCGGCACAGCTTTGGAACGCACCTGATGCAGCACGGCGCTGATTCACGTTCAGTGCAGGCATTGCTCGGCCACAGCGACATTTCGACGACTGAGATTTACACGCATATCACTGACCTGCACATGCGCAAGGCCTACGATCGGTTTCATCCAAGGGCTCGTGCCGCGGGTGGCGATAAGAGTGGAAAGTAGAACTAAGCACGGATTTTCCATTTGTCATTTCCCATCTATCATTTGTCATTGCTCCCTCCAGAAGCTATCTCAAAATGGTTCAGTGGCCAGTCCACCGTCCAGAAGATGGCAAATGTGCGAACATCAATGGCAAATGAAAAACGTCAAATGACAAATGGAAAATGATTTTTAACTAACTGAAGTGATGACAACTTCAACCATTGAAGTCACGCGCACCTATCTGGAGATGCGCGATCCGGCTGAACTGCAAGCGGCCAGGCTTGACGACCCTTCGATCCAAATTGAACCTCAGAGGGACTGTCCCGTCGAATTGTTTCGCTGGCTCTACGTGGAAGTCGGTAAGAACTATCACTGGATTGATCGCCTGCCGTGGACTGACGACGATATTCGCGCGCACCTGGCGCGCCCTGAGAATTCCGTGTGGCTCATGACTTACGACAAAGAGCGGGCGGGATATTTTGAACTCAGAAAATGCGAAGACGGCTCGATTGAGGTGGCTTACTTTGGATTGCTTCCGCAATTCCTCGGCCGCGGGCTGGGCAAACACTTGCTGACGTGCGCGGTTGAGCAGGCCTGGGCGGACGGCGCGGACCGCGTGTGGCTGCACACCTGCACTTTGGATGATCCGGCGGCGTTGCCAAATTATTTGAAGCGCGGGTTCAAGCCGTACAGGACTGAGAAGTATGAAGTCGAGATGAAGTCGATCCCAGCCTCATGAGCGGATGTCCTCACTCTTTCACTTGCGTCCAAGTACCGAAGCGATCGAAGTGACAAAGCTCTCGGGCTCTATCGGTTTCGGCACATGCATTTGGAAACCGGCTGAAAGAGCTTGCGAGCGATCTTCATCCGTGGCATAGGCGGTTAAGGCGACCGCGGGAATGCGCGCGTGATGCGAGCCTAAGTTCCGGACCCTCCGAATCAGACTGTAGCCATCTTCAACCGGCATCCCGATGTCGCTGACGAGCAAGTCCGGATTCCACTCGTGGAATTCCCGCATCGCCGTCGCGGCTGAATCGCTGCAGCGGACATCGCTCCCGCAGTTTGTCAGAATCGTCATCAACAACTCGCGCGAGTCGGGTTCGTCGTCAACGATCAGAACTTTCACGCCGTCCAACAGATGGGCATCGAAAACATAATTGCCGACAGTTTCGTAAAGCCTGGTCTCACTTTCGACGGGCACGGTGTCGAGGGCCAGCGGAATCGTCACTGTGAAAGTTGATCCACGATTGGGCCCGTCGCTGGTAACTTCAACTGAGCCAGCGTGCAGGTCTACGAGATGTTGCACGATGGCCAACCCGAGGCCGAGACCACCGTGTTCACGCGTGGTTGAGCCGTCCGCCTGCCGAAATCGATCGAAAATAAACGGGACAAATTCGGGCTTGATTCCGATGCCGGTGTCGGCGACGCAAACCCTCACGCGCGAATCGCAAACGGCAGTCTCAACGCTTATGCGTCCCCCACGCGGCGTAAACTTCACGGCATTGCTAAACAGATTCCAAAAGATTTGCTGCAACCGGTTCGGATCACCGAGGACGGTGATGTTCGACGACAGAGCGCCATTTGTGAGTTCAATCTCCTTCGCATCCGCCAGCGGACGGATGGCGTCCAGGGCAGTCTCGATCACTCTCGAGACATCAACCCGGCCCCGATCGATGCTTAATTTGCCGGTAATTATGCGCGACACGTCGAGCAAGTCGTCGATCAACTGTGACTGAGCGCGAGCGTTTCGTTCAATCGTATCGAGAGCGCGGGTGAGTTCGCTGTCGTTCAACTTTCTCGTGCGCATCAAATGGCTCCAGCCGAGAATCGCCGTCAGGGGCGTGCGCAACTCGTGAGAAAGGGTCGCGAGAAACTCATCCTTGTTTTGGTTTGCGGCTTCGGCTTCTTCACGCGCGGCCTGCTCGCGCACCAGGAGCCGGGCGCGTTCTTCCTCGGCCTGCTTTCTTACCGCCATTTCCAGGCGGAGTTCGGTTGCATGATTTTCTGATTCGGCGTAGAGGCTCGCGTTTTCGTAAGCGACCGCGACGTGGTTGGCGAATGTGGCGGCCAGGCGTTCGTCGGCCTCAGTAAATTCGTCGGCCGTGCGACTGTTCAGCAGGTAAAACCAGCCGCGAAGTGCGGTGGCGGAAATTATCGGGGCCCCTAAAAACGAACGGACTGAATTTGAATCCGAGTCCTCCTCAAGCAGTAAATCGCTTGACTCGTCGAGCCGAACCGGGGCCCGCTCGTTAACCACACGGTCGAGCGCCTTCTGAATGACGTTTGGCAGTTCGCCGGTTTCATGAATGTTGCCCTTCTTGTCGCACCGGAAAAAGTGCCGCGTGGTCCTTTCATCGTCGGAAAGCATTGCGACGGTTACTTCTTCGGCATCGATGATGCGCTGGGCGGAACGGCAGAATTTTTGCAGCACGGCTACAGGTTCGCGCTCCGCCGCCAGTTCATGGCCCAGGTCGATGAGCATCTGCAACCGTTCGAGATTTGCATTCTTGATCGCTTTGTTCTGCTCTTCGAGAAGCTGCGCCTGGCGTTTTACTTCACGCGCCTTCTTGAACAACTCGACAAACACATTGACCTTCGACCGCAGAATCGCCGGGTCGACCGGTTTGACGATGTAATCGACTGCGCCCAGTGAATATCCGCGGGTGAGATGCGCGTGGCCAGTAGTATTCGCGGTCAGAAAGATGATCGGAATGTCGCGCGATTTTTCACGGCCGCGAATCAGCTCGGCCGTTTGCAAACCGTCGATGCCCGGCATGTACACGTCGAGCAGCACCACCGACACATCATGGTCCAGTAAGTAACGAAGCGCATCTTCGCCCGAGCTGGCGCGAATCAGATTTCGATCCGGCGCCTGCAGAATTGCCTCCAGCGCCAGCAGATTGGTGGAACTGTCATCCACCATCAGGATGTTGATTCGTTCGCTAACTTCATCAGTCATGAATCGCCGTCCTTCCGGGAGAGCCAAACACGCAAAAGCGAGAACAATTGATCGATGTCCAGCGGCTTGGAAATGTAATCCGACGCGCCCACCTCCAGACAGTGATCGCGGTCGGCTTTCATCGCCTTCGCGGTCAGCGCAATGATGGGCAGATTCTTGAAGTTCTCCATCTTGCGGATCTCGCTAATCGCTTCGTAGCCGTCCATCTCAGGCATCATGATGTCCATGAGCACGGCTTCGATTCCCGGCATGGCCCTGAGCAGGTCGATCCCTTTCTGCCCGTTTTCGGCGTGAACAACTTTCATGTTGTAAGACTCAAGCGCGCTGGTGAGCGCAAAGATGTTCCGCACGTCGTCATCGACGATGAGGACTTTGCGATCAGCCAACACCGGATCGCGCCGCTTGAGTTGTTCGAGCATGCGGCGTTTCGACTCAGGCAGGTTAGCTTCGACGCGATGCAGGAAAAGCGCGGTCTCGGCCAGCAGCCGCTCCGGCGAGTCAGCCTCCTTGATAATCACCGACGCCGCAACTCTGCGAAGATGCACCTCTTCTTTGCGGGTCAGCTCTTTGCCGGTGTAGACGATGATCGGAATATCCGCGCGCGTGGGATCGGCCTGCAGTTGTTCGATCAACTCAAAGCCTGTCATGTCCGGCAGCTTCAGGTCGAGCACCATGCAGTCGAACCGTTTTTCCTTCAGACGCCGCAGCGCCTCCTGGCCCGTGGCTACCGCGGTGGTGCGCACGTCGCCGTTGCCGATCAATTCGACCAGGCTCATGCGCTGCACATCGTCGTCCTCGACCAGCAACAATTCGCGCGCATCGCGAGACAGAAAGTCATTGATGTGATCGAACGTCTGCAGGAGGTCGCCATTCGTCACGGGTTTCTTCAAAAGTGTTGAAGCGCCCTGCCGCAGCGCGCGGCGCCTTTGTTCTTCGACGGTGATGATATGGACCGGAATGTGTCGCGTCCGCGGATCGTGTTTCAGTCGATCAAGAATCGTCCAGCCATCTCGATCCGGCAGCCGAATATCGAGCGTGATTGCGGCCGGGCTGTACTTGTGCGCGAGCGCGAGGGCCACGTTCCCCGACTGTGCCACCAGGCACTTGAAGCCTTTCTGGTGCGCCAAATCGACAAGAATGGCGGCGAAGTTCACGTCGTCTTCGACAATCAAAACGACGCGATCGCCTTCCTCGATATCGGCGCGGTCGTCCAGGATGGGCGATTCATCGTCAAGCAAAAGCGCGTGCGTGTTGAAAGTCTCGGCCGGAGTCCAGGCGGCTTCCAGTTTCCGGGGCCCACTCCTTTTCGCCGCCGGTGGCGCTACGGCGCGTGACGGAGCGTAATCGCGCGGCAAAAACAGCGTGAAAGTGCTGCCCTCGCCGGGCATGCTGCTGACGCGAATCTCGCCGCCAAGCAGGCGCGCAATCTCACGACTGATAGAAAGACCCAACCCGGTGCCGCCGTATTTGCGGCTGGTAGTGCCGTCGGCCTGCTGGAAGGCTTCAAAAATAATTCGCTGCTTCTCAGCGGGAATGCCGATGCCCGTGTCACTGACCGAGAAGGCGATGATGTCTGTGGCGCGGTTCAAAGCTTCCAGGTAATACTTCTCGTCGCTGGGCGCCGGACTGACTTTCAACACCACGTTCCCATCTTCGGTGAACTTGAAAGCATTCGACAGCAAGTTCATCAGAATTTGCTGCAGGCGCTTTTCATCGGTAGCTATCGTCGGCTCAAGTTCATTGCTGCGCTCAATGAAGAAGCCGATCTCCTTGTCCTGTGCCAGTTGATGGAAGCTGCGTTCGAGCTGATCGGTTATGTCGCCGATCGAGACGTCTGAGACCTCGATGCCCATCATGCCTGATTCGATCTTCGACAGATCGAGAATGTCATTGATCAGCGACAGCAAATCTGATCCCGAAGAGTGAATCGTTTCGGCGAACTGCACCTGCTTCGACGAAAGGTTTTCTTCGGCATTCTCTGCCAACTGACGAGAGAGAATCAGCATGCTGTTGAGGGGCGTGCGCAGCTCGTGCGACATGTTCGCCAGAAATTCTGATTTGTATTTCGACGTGAGCGCGAGCTGTTCGGCTTTCTCTTCCATCTCCCAGCGCGCTTCTTCGACTTCGCGGTTCTTGGCTTCGACTTCGGCTTTCTGCCGGGCCAGCAGAGCCGCTTTATCCTGCAACTCTTCGTTCGTTTGTCGCAGCTCCTCCTGCTGGCTCTTAAGCAGGTCTTCAGACTCGCGGAGCGATTGCGCCTGCAACTCGAGCTGCTCGTTGGTTTTCTTCAGTTCGTCCTGCTGGCTCTGAAGTTCGCCGGCGAGCGACTGTGACTGCAACAGCAGATCTTCAGTTCGGGTGTTCGCTTCGATCGTGTTAAGCACGATCCCGATACTCTCAGTAAGTTGATCGAGGAAGGTGAGGTGCGTGTCGTTGAACGAGTGGAACGTCGAAAGCTCGATCACCGCCTTTACTTCCCCTTCAAACAGCACCGGCAGAACCACAATGTTGTTTGGCGCCGCCTGGCCCAGTCCCGACTTAATGTGGACGTAACTCGCCGGCACGTTCGTCACCAGGATGCGTTCTTTCTCTAACATGCACTGGCCCACCAGCCCTTCGCCCGCCTGAAACTCATTCGCCAGGTTCTTTCGCTTGTTGAAAGCGTATCCGCCCAGCAGCTTCATCGTCGCGTCGCCGTTATCGCTGTTATTGACGTAAAAGACGCCCTGCTGCGCATCGACCAGCGGCGCCAACTCTGACAGCACCATCTGGGCGACCGTCTTCATATCGCGTTGCCCCTGGAGCATGCGCGTGAACCTGGCGAGATTCGTCTTCAACCAGTCGGTTTCCGTGTTCTTCTGCGTTGTCTCCTTCAGATTGAGAATCATCTCGTTGATGTTGTCTTTCAACGCGGCGACTTCGCCCTGCGCTTCGACGGTAATTGAGCGCGTTAAGTCCCCTTTGGTGACGGCCGTTGATACTTCCGCGATCGCGCGCACCTGATTGGTCAGGTTCGCCGCCAGACCGTTGACGTTGTCGGTCAGGTCGCGCCAGGTTCCGGCCGCGCCCGGCACGTTTGCCTGGCCGCCGAGTTTTCCTTCGACGCCTACTTCGCGGGCCACCGAACTCACCTGATCGGCAAAGGTCGCGAGCGTGTCGGTCATGTTGTTAATGGTGTCTGCGAGTTCGGCGATTTCGCCTTTCGCTTCTACCGTCAGTTTTCGTTTAAGGTCCCCGTTTGCGACCGCCGTTACCACGCGCGCAATGCCACGCACCTGATCAGTCAGGTTGCTGGCCATCGAGTTCACGTTGTCGGTCAAGTCCTTCCACGTGCCGGCCACGCCGCGCACATCGGCCTGTCCGCCCAGTTTTCCTTCGGTACCCACTTCGCGCGCCACACGCGTTACTTCTGAAGCGAAGGAGTTGAGTTGATCCACCATCGTGTTGATGGTGTTCTTTAACTCGAGGATTTCACCTTTAACGTCTACCGTAATCTTCTTCGAGAGGTCACCGTTCGCGACTGCGGTCGTGACGTCCGCGATGTTGCGGACCTGGCCGGTGAGGTTGCTGGCCATCGAGTTC
>DASUTF010000332.1:0-3644 GCA_036374695.1 Pyrinomonadaceae bacterium | reverse complement strand
CGCGTGGTCGATAATTTCTCGCGCAGCTCTTCAACTGAGCGCTGCTTTGCCGCCAGCAGTTTCGCAGCGCGTTGAAAGACAAGTGCGCGAGCTTTCTCAGGAGTGAGCGGCGCAGCGTCTTGTTCCGGCGCTCTTGGTTTTCGACGTTGCCTCATGCGATTTCTGGTCGAGTGTTTTATAGCAGCAGAGGGCGGGGGTAAACCACCCTTCCGAACCATGAGGAAATGTCGGAGGCGTGTTTACTGACACGACTTCGAATACCTCAAGGTCAGGAAGGAGGGCTTGCCCCCGCTCCCTCGTCATCGGACAATGCCGCCAATGGACGGTGCGTTGATTATCGACAAGCCCGCGGGGATGACGTCACACGATGTGGTGGCGCGCGTGCGCAGAATTCTGGGCCAGCGACGAGTCGGGCACACCGGCACGTTGGATCCGTTCGCGACCGGAGTCCTGGTCGTACTGGTCGGACGTGCAACGCGGCTGGCGCAGTTTCTCAGCGGCGCGGAAAAGGAATACGAAGCGGTGATCCGGCTGGGATACGCTACGAATACGGGTGACATTACCGGAGCGCGGATCGTTTCCCCCTCTCCGCATGCGGAGACGGGGTCAGGGGGAGAGGTTGGCGGCGGGCCGCAACCCCACCCTCAATCCCTCCCCACTCGTGAGGAGCGAAGCATTCCGGACCGTGCGGAAATTGAAGCGGTAATGCTTTCGTTGACGGGCGAGATCGAACAAGTCCCGCCAATGTACTCGGCGAAAAAGATTGCCGGACGAAAACTCTACGAACACGCGCGCCGCGGTGAAGAGATTGAGCGCCAGCCTGTGCGCGTGAACATTTCCGAATTTGAACTGCTGACCGGTGAGGGCGAGTTCCCTCGAAGGAATGAAGACGGAACGGCCGATCTCAGCGCGCGTGTTGTCTGCTCTGCGGGTACGTACATCCGTACGCTTGCCGAGGATCTGGGTGTAAGACTTGGCATCGGCGCTCATCTGGCCGCGTTGCGTCGCACCCGTGCCGGCCGGTTCAAGATTAACGATGCGCTGACTCTTGAAGAGCTGACCGAACGAATGGCGAGTGCGTCACTGGCGCAGGCATTGATTGCTCCTGGCGATGCAATCTCTCATCTGGCGTTAATCGAACTCGATGAAGAGCAGGCCCGACGAACTGTTCAAGGAATCGATCTGCTCCTCGCGGATAACGAAGCGCGGTCGTGGAATCAGGGCGACTCGATCCGCATGACGAGCCGGGGCGAATTGATCGCAGTCGGCACTTTCGATGCGAACAGCAACACAGTTCATCCCGCTGTCGTTATCGGAACTGCTGAATCTCATTCACACCTCGCTTCCGCGAGGTGATCGCGAACCCTGCAAGAATTAAGCCGTTTCAACGGCTTACCTGAAACCGTTAAAAACGGTTCGATGTGTCGGCGCACACATCAACACCTCGCTAAAGCGAGGTGTGAATGAGAGTCGTTCGCACGTGTGCTAACATTCGTTTCCGCTGATGAAGAAACGCTATCTATTCGCCGGACTTACGGGCGTCGCCGCGGGCGCGATCGCCACGAAACTTCTGACGCGGCCGCGAGATGTCAGTTGGCCGGAAAGCATCAAACTGATTCCGCATCCGGAGCATTCCTGGTTCACGCGGATTAACGGCGTGCGCGTCCACTACCAGGAAGCCGGCGACGAAGACGCGCCGGCAATAGTGCTGATTCATGGCTTCATCTCTTCCACGCTTGTGTGGAGCGACGTGTTTCTGCCCCTGGCTGATGCTGGCTTTCGCGTGATTGCGATCGACATGCCCGGCTATGGCTACTCGGACAAACCGGCTGATGGGCAATACACGATCGACTGGCAGGCGCACACAATTGTCAGCCTGCTCGATCGCCTGGAGATCGACACCGCGACGATGGTCGGCGCGTCATACGGCGGCGCGGTGGCCGCGACGATTGCGCTTGATTATCCCGAACGCGTCGAACGTCTGGTCCTGGTCGGCACGGTAAGCAACGACAACATTCTCAGGCAGCCGATGGTGCGGATCGCGCGTCTGCCGCTGATCGGGGATGTGGTGACGCCGCTCTACCTCAGTTCGCAATGGGTGCTGCGAAAACGAGTCGAGGACATATACCGGCGAACCGGTGTGCCGGTTGATGAACAGAAGCTCGCGGCGCGCCATCATCTGCTCGCGACCGCGAACGTGCATCGGGCGATGGTCAGGTCGATGCGGCGCTGGAGTGCCGAACGAATCTCGCGCGAAGCGAGTGCGATTCGCATGCCCACCCTGATTGTTTGGGGTGAAGCAGACTCGCACCTCCCGCTCAGCGACGGGGTTCGTTTGCGCGATCGAATTCCGGGCGCGCGCTTAATCGTCTTCCGCAACTGCGGTCATCTGCCACCCGCCGAGCAGCCTGAGAAGTTTGCACAGGTCGTTATTCAGTTCTGTAACACCGCAGGAATGCAAAGCGCGAAGCCGCTGAAGTTTAAGAAGTCAGAACCACCTGCGGGAGCGGGTGGTTGAACTTTGGCTTCCGCCCGATCCTCGCAATGGATCAACCGCCCGCTAACGCAGACGGTTCTGACATCCGCAGAGCCTTGCCCACCGAGGGATCTCTGCGCACCCGCCAAATTTTCGAATCCAGATAGTAGTGAATGAAGGCGTAGCCCCACAAAAAGGCGATGCCTAGTTGAATGGGCAGTGACAGCGCCGCCGGCGAGTCGCCCGTGTGCAGATTCAGATAGCCGAGATATTGGCGAGGGCCCTGGTAAATGACCCCGAAGATGATTCCGAGCGCGATGTAGATGATCAGACGGCGACTGATGAAGGCGGCGGCGCCGTAGGTGCGGTACGCAGGCGTCTCGCCTGCATTCGGCGCGCGGGACGCGCGCGTACCGTACTTCTGATTATGGAACCAGATCAGCCGGTGATATTGCAGGTTGTGATAGATGGTGAGAATCGCCACCAAAGCAATCGGTTTGGCCGGCATCGGCGTCAGCAAAGCGATCCAATGCATCGGTATCGCCGCCGCCAGTAACAAATACTTCGGCACATTGAGCGGCTGACGCAGCACCGCGCGCTGAACTTGGCGAGTCAACCATGCCACGCCTAACACGACAGTCCCAATCAACAGCAGAAGCGCGACTGCGTTGACTCCGCTTCTCAACATTGCCGGCACGCGGGCCATGGCTGCCGGATCGTTCGCGATGAACGCCACGAACGGATAATTGAACGCGAACAGCAACAACAAACGATCCAACGCGTTATCGATCGGCAAAAGGTCGTCGTTCTTTTTCTTGTACAGCACCATGAAGCCGTAGTGCTGCTTCACCAAATGGTAATAGGCCCACAGCGCCGCGATGAAAAAGAAGGTGAAGCCCGCGCCGAGCAGAACCATCGCCGGGCCAACCACGAAGAACAAAAGCGAGCCGAGCATCAGACGCCGGCGCGTCTTCCATTCTGATTTGTCGAAGTAGGTGCGCGAGAACGTGCCGAACACGTGCGGCGCATCGATCAGAATTGCCCAGCCCGCCACCATCGGGATCAGCGGCAGCACGCCGGTGACGTACAGAACTAGAAGCAAATAACTCGACGCGACCGAGCCGATGAACCAGACGAGGTCCTCGCGCGCGCTGATGATCCAGCGCAG
>DASUTF010000331.1:0-7981 GCA_036374695.1 Pyrinomonadaceae bacterium | reverse complement strand
CTTTCCAGATTCAGCTAATAACATCAAGGTGACCGGCAGCCTACTGCAGTTCACGCCGCCGATTGACGCCGATCTGGGTTCAATGACAGTCAGCCTGGGTCTCAAGACAGACGATGGCGGCAACCAGGCTTTTGGCGTCTGGCTCGAGCCGCAGGTTCGCAAGGACTTGCTCGTCCTCGATGGAACGGTGGGCGTCGCGCTGGATATGCCCTGGACCAGTGGGCATCTGGCTTTCGATCTTAATGCGTCGCTGCGCGCGGATCTGAATAACTTTCCCGGAGTCACAGGCTTCAAAGTCCCGCAGATGAGCAGTGGTCCGGAATTGCAGGTAAGCTTAGACTACCGAACGAGCAACAGCAGTTTTAAACCGACGCTTTACGTTTATCCACTCGGCAACGACGCCACGGCGAACACGCTCGTCGTTGCCCTGCTTCCCAATCCGTTACTCGCTTACGGCAACGCGCCCGGTACCGCTGTCGGCGCGCTGCCCTGGCTGGAAACATTCGCGCTCAAGTTCCTGGTGCCGCTGGTTGCCGATACGACGATCCAAACTGCGGCGGTTGGTAATTGGCTCAACTCGGTCATTGCGGCCAACGTCACGCCGGGAACTTTACTCGCAGACTGGGGACTTCTCACCAAAGACTCTTCCGGAAAATACGAGTTAGCTGACTTCATCTCTGCGTTTAGCCAACTGCCGCCGGCATCGCGCGTTGAACAGATTATCGGCAAGCTGGTTTCCGGTGCGCTTTCTGCGCTTCAGGGACAAACGATTCTCACTTTGGGCTCTGGCCAAACGTGGAGCGGAAGGATCTTTGTCGCAGCCGACAGCGCCGGCGATTACGGCTTCGGTCTGCAAGTGACCGACTTCCCGCTCGGCGGACCCGACGCGTCGCAGCCTCAGATCCTTTTGCAACTGGGCAAATGGCACTCGGATGAAAAGTCTTCCGCCGATTCATGGATCGCGCGCTCAGACAGCTCCTGGGTTACTGAAGACCCGGGCGTCCTCTTTTACCTGATGAGAAACTCCGGCGGCTCATTTTCATTCCGTCCGAAGCTGGACCTTATCAGTGTTGGAATTGATGCGCTCGGTAAAAACAAGAATCCACTTGTCGATGTTCAAGGCTTGCGCTTCGAGGGAGTCGAGACGCGAGCTTTTCTCTCGGCTGACATCGAGTCCCTCGGCAGCACAGCATTTGGCGCCTCAATCATGCTGGACAGTCTGAGCTTGCCCCTCGGTCCTGGGTCAGCAACCAGCGGGAGTAGTTCGAATCCCGTCGCGCAAAGTTTGGTTTCGTCCAGCTCCGGCTCGAATGGATCGAACGGTTCCGGCGCCGTCAACCCGTCTTTCTCAGCTAAAGCGTCTGACGTAAAAGGCGGTAACTTCGAGTTACGAATCTTCCGGGATGACGGAACAACGGCCGACGGCATAATTTGGCTGGCCGTGCAACGCGCGTTCGGTCCGGTCCATTGTCAAAGAATCGGTATCGGGTGGCAGTCGCAAAACGATGTGTTGTCCCTGGGCTTTGACGGCAGTGTTCTGCTGGGTGGATTGAGCGTGGATCTCGTGGAGTTAGCCATCGGTGTGCCGGTTCAAACGCCGACGGAATACGATTCCTACCAGCTCAGCCTTGATGGCCTGGACATCGCATTCAGCGGCGGACCGGTCGCGGTGAGTGGCGGGCTCGTGAAGACTGATGACACGCCGCCCATCTATAACGGCAGCGCTTCGATCAGCGCCGCGAGTTATACCGTCGGCGGCTTCGGCTCGTATGGCACGCTCGACGGGCATGCGTCGGTCTTTACCTTCTTCTCCTTGAGCGCGCCGTTGGGTGGGCCACCCTTCTTCTATGTGACCGGCGTCGCCGCCGGCTTTGGCTACAACCGCGCGGTCACGATGCCGGCGCCGGATCAGGTCCAGAATTTCCCGCTGGTGGCGTTTGCAGAAGGCACTGCTCCCGGAGCTTCTCCCGCAGAAAGACTTCAAAGTGCGTTGCCCGCGCTAACGGCGAATGCGCCGGGCACGAACCAACCTTATATCTATCCATCGCTCGGTGAGTATTGGGTCGCGATCGGCGTCCACTTCACCTCGTTTGAGTTGATAGATTCCTTTGCGCTCTTGTTGGTGGAGTTCGGCAAAGAATTAGAGATAGCCATCCTCGGATTATCGAAGATCTCACTGCCGCCTGATGGAAGTCCCATTGCCTATGCCGAATTGGCCATCTCGGTGGTAATCATTCCGGACGAAGGCGCCCTGATGGTCAACGCGCGGCTCACGCCAAACTCGTGGGTGCTCGATCCGGCTTGTCGTCTCACCGGAGGCTTCGCCTTCTATTCCTGGTTCAGCGGGGATTACAAGGGTGACTTTGTGGTGACGCTCGGCGGTTACCATCCGAGTTACACGCCCCCGCCGCACTATCCTGTCGTGCCGCGGTTGGGCTTTAACTGGCCGTGCGGTGATCTGACCATATCGGGCGATGCTTACTTCGCGCTCACGCCTGCGTGTGTGATGGCCGGCGGAGCGCTTAGTGCGGTTTACGAGACGGGTAACCTGCGTGCCTGGTTTGATGCTCAGGCTGATTTCCTTATTTCCTGGAAACCCTTCCACTACGACATCCAGGTGAGCATCAGCATCGGCGTTTCCTACACAGTTCACATGGTGTTTTTCAGCGTTACGTTGAAAGTGGAGATGGGGGTGGCGCTCCAGCTTTACGGGCCGGAGTTTGGCGGTAAAGCCACCGTCGATTGGTACGTTATCTCGTTCGACATTCCGTTTGGCGCCGATCCATCGGGACCACCGCCTGTGAAGGACTGGACGGATTTTGCTTCCACGTTCCTGCCCGAGACGGATTCCATCGTTGGCGTCCAAATTACCAATGGGCTACTAAATACTTACAAAGACCCCGACACAAATGAAGACGTTTGGATCGTCAAAGCGAACACCCTGGTACTAACAACTCAGACCGTAATCCCGGCCACGCAAATTCAATTTCCCAACACCACTGCGGGGGCAATTAACAGCTTCGAAGAAGATGGTAAGACACCCGTGGTCGTCGGGGTTCGTCCGCTCGGATTGTCAGGCATTTCTTCGGTTCATACTCTGGCGATCACGAGCAGCACGGTATCCGCTGCGGCCGTCAGAAGAGAGTTTGCCGTCGCTCCGAATGAAATCCCGCCCGGTACGCAAGACCTCAGCACATGGGATCGGAGCCAGGTAACGAACGCCTCGCCGACTGCACTGTGGGCCCCTAAAACCCTCGGCGGTGTTCCGGCTACCGGGAGTGAGGCTTTGCCCGGAGCGTTCATGGGCGTACAGATCAAGCCCGGCCCGCGTCCTGACAGTTATCAGGGCCCGCCGCAAATCTGGCTCAAAGATCTCGGCGCAACCCAACTCAGCAGTGTGAACCTTCCTCTCGACGATACGCCGGTTACCGTCGCGCCGGTGACCCAGCCCGCAGATCGTTTCGCGCAAATCTCTCTCACGGTGATGCAAAGCCCCGGAGTGGTTAGCAAGCGAAGCAAAATTCTGCAGGCGATAGTAAAGAGCGGCGCACCGGTGACGACGGATGTTGATTTGAGCATCATGGCCGCGCAGGCGAAATCGATTTTTGTGGCCACACCAACCTTTGGCGTTTTGGGCACAATTCCCCAATCCATCACTCCGAGTGCGGCCACGATGTTACTCGCCGCCGCAACTGCAGCCCCTGGCTTGGTCGCGCCCGACGTGAGGAAAGCGATTCCGGAAACTTCGGCGGGCGCTCCGCGTTTACGCGCGATGTTTCGGCAGTACGTCCATCCAATAGTTGAAAACCCGCAAAGCGAAGGGTTATCAGGCCAGGTGAAAGTCACCGGAGTTGTGCATCACGGTACTATCCACGCTTCGCGAAGAGACTTTCGCAGTTTGCACAGCTTCGTCAGTACTACCGGCGATGAAGCTGGCGCGCCGCGTCATCAGATGAACCTTCATGCCGGGGCCACGCTGCTTTGGGATTTGCCCGCTCAAGCGCCTGACAGAGTGCTTAACTTTGACGGGGTGCTGCCGCTGCGCGTCGCCTCCTTCGATAAGCATCAGCGCTTGCTTGAACACGTGACCATTGGCGCTGACGGCGCGGGCTCTTACTCGTTACCTGGCAGCGCAGCGCAAATGGCCGTGACCTGTCTCTCGCCGGACATCGCGACTTCCGGTTCACGTCGCGTGGTGGGCTGGCACGACGACCTCACCATGATTCAGGTGAATCACGTGGGCCTTGTGGGCCATGGAGTCATCGTCCGTCCGCATATTCCGCAGCACGTCGGTCGCGGCGTATTGAAAAGGGATTACGGACTCTCGAGTGCGAAAAAGGTTTCAGATTCGAACTGGGTAAGTGACGGTGCGGGCGGTCGCCGCCAGAGCTGGATTGAGACTCTTTTGCCCACCGATATACGCACTATCGGAGTAATGATAAAGAGAGATGAAGAAGGAACCGACGGCGCGACGGCAGACAGCGTCACGGTGTCGTACATCTGGAGTCGCATCGATCAAGGCCGCGAGACTCACCAGAACGTTACCCTTGAGGCGCTGCCAGGCAATTCGGACGCGCCGGCTGGTTATCTCTTTTATGCGCTGCCGAAATTGGAAGAAGACTTCCGGGAAAAGGGTGGCCGGCCTTACTTGCGTATCCGGACTCAGCCGCAAAAAGGATGGACCACGGCGGGAGTACTTGGATTGAGCTTCGAAGCGGCTGAGGCTGACGCTGAAGCCTGGCAAGCTGTGCGCGCCCTCTATCACGAAGGCACAGAAAAAGAAGCCGAGCAAGATCGGCCCAGGATAACAAAAGTTGAGCTCGCTTAGACAAGCGCTCGCTCAGGGTTCGAGAACATTTTATGCCCACACCAGTTGATATAGGGCCAGGTTACATACAGTTCTACGATAACGCCCTTCCGCCTATCGAGGCGGACACCTATACGATCTCGGTGGGACACACGGTTAAGGATGACGCTGGTAATCAGGTTGCCGCCTACTCACCACCAAATAAACAGACGTTCATAGTTGACGGACCGCGCTTCACGCTGCAATCGACTGACGTTCACGCGGAATATCCTCCGGCGAATCATAGCGGCGACTTTGAGCAATCTCTCCCGCACATCGTCCTCTCGCGCCGCACACTCCCCTGGGAGCGTTTGCTGGAAGGAAGTAAGGACACCCCTCAAGCTCCGTGGGTGGCGCTGCTCCTGTTTGACGAATCCGACGATGGCTTCGCCGTTAACAAATGGAAAGCCAAACCGCTTACGGTGACAGACCTCTTGACTCCGCCGTCCGGAGTACGCGGCCCGACGCTCAAAAACGTGCCGGAGTTCCAGAAGGCTACCAATTGTCTGGCGATAGATGTTCCGTTGAGTACTTTCCGCGCCGTAGCGCCCGCGCGAAACGAGCTCGCCTATCTTGCACACGCGCGGCAGGTCAACACCGGCGACAAAGAGATTCTTGGTGTCGATGACGATGGTTGGTTTTCCGTCGTCTTCGGCAATCGTATGCCCAACGTGACGGGCAGCAACACGGTGCATCTGGTTTCTCTCGAAGGGCTCACAGATCTTTTGCCTGACCCTTCGAATCCGGTCGCTCCGCAGAGCGGCGATCCCACGACGGTCCGTCTCGTGTCGCTAGCCAGTTGGAGTTTTTCTTGCGACGAGTCGGCAGGAAGTTTCAGGAAGTTGATAGAAAACGTTACTGCGGGCGCGGGTTTGCTCGAGTTGCCGTCTGACCTGCCGAGTGATACGACGACGACCGAAGAGCAGTTTGTTAACGCGGCTTTGAAACAAGGCTACGTGCCGCTGAATCACACCACCCGCGAAGGCGAACAGACGGTCGCGTGGTACCGCGGCCCCCTGACGCCGGTCCACGTGCAGCGTTCGCTTTCGCAAAACCCTTACCTGACTTCTGATGAAGCGATGGTTTACGACCCGGTGAGCGGACTGTTCGATCAGTCGTACGCGGTCGCGTGGCAGATCGGCAGGTTGCTCGCTTTATCCGACGGCACCTTCGCCACAGCCTTAATGAATTGGCGACAGGAGGGACATCGTCTGGTTGACCTGGTGAACGAGCGGCTCATTTTGTTCAGCGATTATTACGAGACTCTCAATCTTCCCGATACCGTGAGCCAGCTCGCCGGGCAAAAAGTTGTCTCGCGAAGTCTCGCCCAATTTTTGACGACCAGCCTTGGTCCAAAAGCTGCGCCGGCCCAGTTGAGCGCCGCGCCTTTGATTAAGGTGGCCGACCCCACCGGTCTCGCACGCCACGCCGGAAATCTTCCAGGTCTTCTGTCAGAAGCCGAAGTCGCGACACTGTTGGCCGACGGGCGAGACCCGATAGCGTCTTTAAAAGATTTTCTGCTGGCGCGTAATAAAAAGAACGGCGGCAGCAATGATGAAGGAGGGAACGGATGACAGCCTGGAACCGCGACCTTGGTCACGTAGAAAAACTTCAGGCGCTCTCTACCCCGGCAGTTTATGCGGCCGTGCAGGACCCGGATCTGCCCGACGCAATTGGAAAATGGATCGGAAAACTGTGCGTGCTCGATGGTGTGCCTTTCAACCATCTGGTTCCTGACGAGCGCATGTTGCCTCGCGAATCATTGCGGTTCTTTTATGTCGATCAGAACTGGCTCGATAGCCTCGTGGACGGTGCGTTCAGTGCCGGCAAAGGCGCGACGCGGGACGACGCCCAACATACGGCTTCGCTTCCGGCGATCCGGCAGACGGCTGAAGCCGCCGCGCTCAACGTGCGTAACTCTATGCGCGGCCTTGCGGCGACTGCGAACAGTGCGCCGGACATAATGACCGGGTTGCTACTCCGTTCGGCCATTGTCTCGGGATGGCCCGGTCTGGAAGTGAAAGCCTTTCAGGGAGATTGTGTCACTCAATTGAATCCGCTGCGGATTGAAAAGCTCGCGCCCGACGTTCTGCTCTGCATCTTCAACGGTTCAGCTGGATGTATTCACATCACTGAGCCGGCGGAAACTCTGCACTTCGGCTTATTGAAAGACGACGACGTGCAGCCGGCCACCTGGCAAATTACTTTGCGCTACCTTGAAAGCAGCGGCGGGCATACAACCGGCCAGCAATTAACGGGCGACCCGAAAATCGCCGCCGTGATGCGCAAAGATGCTCAGGGTAACGCTACCAGAGTACTGAACATCAATGGCACGGGTGGCACGCTCAGCGCTTTGGAATCGAGTCTGCAGAACAACGGCACTCTGGCAAAGGGGACAAAGCTTTCGCCGGCCGCTTTCGCGATTGAGATGGTTGAAGCGGCCGAGCAGCAGGAGTTCAAAAAGGGCTCGCCCGCGGCCGCCACCGTCGCGCCACTGATGTGGCACGCGGTGAATGCGCGAGCGGTGAAGAGCGAACTCCGCGTCGCCGATCTAATCCCGGCAAGACGCGATGCGGACCGGGCTAAGTAGAAAGATTACTCATGAAGGCTATACGGGACACAGTGGCTGACAATCCAACAGAGAGTTTTCTTCTGGTGCCAATGGCGCTCGAAGCAATGCTGGCAGGAAGTACTGACTTGAACGGCAACTGGTCGTGGGGCCAGATGAATTTCTCCAACATGGGTAATCCGCCCAGCGATCCGGACCCCGGCAGCAATTACAGCACGCCACGGGATGTGAACGGGCAAACACAAATTGATGGAAAACCAGCCCCGGTCGGCGCCACGCTGCACTGGGCTTTACCCGACGCGCTGACTCACGGCATCACAACCACCAGTCAAATTGCCGATGCCAACCAGGATCTTATCTATCCATTTGTTCCCAACCGCTGGCTGATTCTGCGCCTGTACGCCGACAGCACCGGGACGTCAGGGTTGCGCGCGACGAAAAGCTGGATCCTTGAAAGCGATCATCTCGATCCCACGACCGGAAGCAATTCCTTTCCGGATCCATCGAGCAACATAACTGCCGGCCCGCCGAAGGCGACGATGATCGGACGGGCAATCGATGCAGAA
>DASUTF010000330.1:0-10958 GCA_036374695.1 Pyrinomonadaceae bacterium | reverse complement strand
ATAATCATTTCTGAGACCGCGCCGCCCTGATTATTTATGGCGAAAATCAGTTGTCCCGTCCGGCGCTTATCGTGATAGGCCATCGACAGCCGTTGCGCGTGCTGGAACAGATCACTGCGGACGTCGAGCACCATTCGCTGATCCAGCTTGGTATTGACGTATTCGTGCAGAATATTAAAACCGCTTTCGATAAGCGCGATTGCCAGGCCCGCACAGACCGCGAAAATCAGCAGCTCATACCGGTCACTCGGCAACCAACCCAATATTCTGGAAGCCAGCCCTTCGCCCGGCCGCCCCTCGAGCACATTGTCGATCAGGATTTGCATTGGCCAGGGAGCCAGCAAACTGACCAGCGCAGATAGAACGATCAGCGCGATCGATCCGGCCGCCAGCAACCAATAGGGCCTTAAATAGCGCAGAGCTCTGGGAATGTACTTCATGGCTTTGGTGCTTTACGCACTTGCTTTGCGCACCTTCGCTTCAGTTGTTAAGGATTTAAGGCCGGCCGGCGCATCCTTCGCCGCATGGCCATGATGTTCGCGGGCAATGGTGTAGTCTTTCCGCGTGGGATAACCACGGCCATTCCCATTGCCATTTCCTTCATATTGCAAAGGCTGAAAAACCGGCGCCGCGGTCACTACCGAATGCACTTCGGCTGTGCGCGCCTGAATCAAAACATCCTGCAGGACCGCCATCGCCGTTGCACACCCCAGAGACAGTCGTCCCATGAGGAACACAGCCAGTAACGCAAAACCAGCGGTGACGAACCAGGCCTGATCAAATGCTGCCAGGGCCGAGAGGACCGCAAACGCAAACGCAAGCAGAGTCCACGATTTTGACCATCTTGGCCAGATGCGAAAACGCAACAGTTGCTTTCCCCCGCCATGCTCTTCGACCGCCATGCGCATACGCACCGCGGTGAGCACGCCGGCGCGGACTTCGAGGTCCCAGGGATCGAAATCACCTCCCCGTAGAACCAGCGCGCGATGGGCGCGTACCGCTGATTCCACTGACCGCAATCGTTCTTCATGAGACTGCCAACGCTCAGCCCAGATGTTGAATGCGCGCGGCCATGGCGGCGCCAGCCGCCACTGACTGAATCTGCGCCAGGGGGTCAGGCCATGACGCAAACGGCCACGCAGCCGTGCCAGCGGTTGAATAAGATGAAGTGCCGCAGTCAGCGTTCGCAGCCCAAGCTTCTGCCAGACCGTCCGTGGCGCGCTGGTGAAGGTCGCATCGGCGGCGCTGCGCAGTGCCTGAACCACCGGCATGGCAGCGGCGAGCAGGAAAAGCGGAGTAAACAGCAGCAGCGATTTCGACGCAAAGCCGAACGCAGAGACGAGTCCCAGCACCACCGTCAGCAGATACCATTCAGGCATTAGTGGCAATGACCAGAGCGCATGCGATGCCGGTTCGTAAACGGACTGAAAAAGTGCACTGCCCCACTCGCCGTGATAAATCCGGCGGTGCGAGCCCAGCATCTTCGTCAGCCCTTTTCCATAAAGCCGGCCGGCCCAGGTCAGATGCCCGACCTCGTTATACTTTTCAGGCCACTTTGCTTCCAGCAATGCTTCGGCTCGGCCATACCCGACTTGTTGCTTCCAGTAAGTCAGGACTGAGTTACGGCGATGGTGCCAGACCATTGCGGCCGGGTTGAAGCCGATGGTCCACCCGTTCTCCATTAATCTCCAGCACACGTCCACGTCGTCACCGGCGGTGCGAAACTGCGGATCGAAACCGCCGATTGCCTGCAACGCCCATTTGCGGAAAGCCATATTACAGCCCGGGATATGTTCTGCTTCACGATCGGAAAGGAGCACATGAATCGGCCCGCCGGGAGCATTTGCCACGCAATCGGCGATTAAGCCGTCTCCGGGCGGCGGAATATTCGGGCCACCCACCGCCACATGGCCGGTGCTCATGAATGTCGCCGCGAGATAGGTAAGCCACTGCGGATCGGGATAAGCGTCGTCATCTATATAGGCGACAATCTCTCCTGCTGCGGCTTCGGCCCCGGTGTTTCGCGCGCTGCTCAGCCCGCGGTTCTCAGTATTGATTAAGTGAAAGCCGTATTCTTTGGTAATCGCGGCCGTGCGATCCTTTGATCCATCGTTGACCACGATGACTTCGTAGTTGGGATACTTCAGGCCGCGGAGGCCTTCAAAGCACTCGCGAATCGTGCGGGCGCCATTGTAACTGCAGACAACTACAGAGATTCGGGGCCAGTTTGTGTCCGGTGGGAACGGCGTTTCTGCGAAAGCTTTGCTGGTCGCCGCCAGGGCTGGCTTGGGGCGTCTTTCGCGAGTGACAAGTCCGAAGTCCCAGTCTTCGATTTCGAATCCGCCCCGATGCCATTCATCGGTCCACGCAAATGCAAACGCGCCGGCACAGCCATTTGCGAATACCGTTCGAATTTGCCAGTCAAGTGACCGAGCCTGCGCTTCTTCGCCATGACGGCGGCTGTCCAACCCAATCTCTGTGATCAGAAGTGGCCGGTCGTCGGTTAGATTCTGCAGACGCGCCAGATAGGAATCCAAACGGTCGCGCCTCTCGAGATAGACGTTGAAACAAACAAAATCGAGGAATGGCAGATTCAGATATTCAGTCGAAGGATAGTTCACGTAAGTGAACAACGCGGCGGGATCGGCGGGCTTGAGTGCCCGGTGCAGGTTCCGCAAGAAACGTTCAATGCGGGGCGCTCCATACCAACGAACTATGGACGCTGGAATCTCATTTCCAATCGCATAGCAGAGAATCGCCGGATGCCCCGCGCACGAGCGGACCGCTGCGCGCAACCGATTTCGAATTTTCGTTTTCCGGCCCCGGTCGTCAAGGAAGGTGATGTGCTGCTCCCAGGCCAAACCGACCATCACGCGCAGGCCGTACTGCCAGGCAAGATCCAGGAACCATCGGGATGGCGCTGTGTAAGTCCGAATTGTGTTGAAGCCGTTGGCCGCGATGGCGGCGAAGTCACGGGCCACGAGCTCGGGATCTCCGTACTCGTTTCCGTTTTCGTCAGGACAGAAAGGACCATAGGTGACGCCGCGAATATAAAGCTTATCAGTGCCGGCATAAATGAACTTACCGCGCACCTGGGGTCGGCTATGTTCGTTGGAGAATTGAGACGGCTGTGAACTAACGACCGGCACTTGGGGGCTGGGGGGCAAGATGCAAACTCCTTTCCATACTCCTGGCTCGAATTACTTTCCCTTAACGCTAGCTACTTTTGCGCGGCGATTTCGCAAGAAGATATGCGCACAAGGCGTAACGAGAGCAGTTCTGCCTCGCTAAAACCTCAGCTTCTAAAGAAACAATTATCCCCGGGATGTTTTTTCACCCCATGCTGCTCTCAGATTCGGATTACGAACTTTATTAAGACGGAGGGTGCCGCACTGGTCGGCTCTAAGCGAGCAAACACTTACACCTGCTCCAAAACAACAACAAACAAAAAACTTAATGGGCTATCTCTTCCTAAATCCTTCCAACCAAGAGCTTTGGCTCTTACCCTTCCAGCGCATTAGTGAGTGCAACGTACCGACTGGACAAGACACGTCGGCGGCGCCGCTCTTTGCGGGTCAGGCGTTGGAACCGTCGGGAGAGGAGATAATAGAAAGAGCGTCTCGTAAGTGCAAGCTCTCAGAGTCAGAAAGCTGCAGGACCGACTACGCGAGCTCACCATGTATTGTAAGGAGTTCCAGCAAGAGATTTTTGCGTTGAGCGGCTATGAACGTCGATGACACCACGCTTGCCTTTCAAGACCCCAGGATCTTCGCCGATTACCGGTTGCCAGTCAGATTGGCCGGTCATTGGGTCGACGAAGCGCGGTACTTTCCAGTTATAAAGGTCTTCAAGAGACTGGGGAAGCTCCTGCTTCTCATCCGCGTATAGGCGAATCCCGTAACGAATCGTCTTAAGACGGTCGCGCAAGACGCTTTCGTCTCCTTTTTTACTGGCCTTCTCCCACCCTTTTATAACCGAACAACATACTGACGACAGCGCGAAGATCGGCAGAAGAATCAGCAAGAGGCTCGGACCAATGGCTCTGGAATTACTTCTCTTCTTCATAACGCAACGGTCCTACGAAAATAAAAGCCATCGATTGTTCCTGCTGAATTCTTGGCTGATACGCTTTGATTCGTTGTGTTAGCGGGTTGGGTTGACGGACGGTTGAAAGCTCGCGGTCGCAGGCAGCCGATAGTAGCGATCGCTAATACAACAAGAAGGGGCATAATTCTTCGCATTCGAATTTCCTTCCAGAGCGAGTCGCGAATGGTCAGAGAACTCGTGTGGAAGGGTGAAGCAAAATATCAAGCCAACGGCGCAGAACCGTTACATGGTACCGCCTTGTATATCTACAATTTTCTAAAGTCAAGATTTTTTTTGCACTGCTCGGTGAAGAAAGCACCATACGAATTTAGGCGAAAAGGCGGTTTGCGATTCATCCTTGGAGGCTAAGAGTTGCGCTGAGAGAGAATCTGCGGACGTTTGCGGGGACGCTTCTAAAACGTTCTCTAACTTTTGAAACTTGAGTCTAAGAATCACTAAGGAATTTGGAGCGGGTGACGAGGCTCGAACTCGCAACTTTCAGCTTGGGAATCAAAATCACCGCTCCTTTATTTTCAATACTTACAAAATCGCTCAGCACAAATGCATGTGCATGCGCTGCATACCGTGCATGCATTGACTGAATTGCGTATCGCTGGGGGACGTTTGGGGGACGGTCTTCTCATAGAAAAGTGGCGTTCATCACCGCATATTGTGACGACGACTAGGTGAACAGTTTCTCCACCCCAACTGACTTTTCTAAGCGCCGGCGCGGGTGGCGTTCTCGCAAAACCTAAGGCAGATGATCTTTGGTGATGTGCGTATACCGCTTCGTCGTCGCGATTGAAAAATGGGAAGTTGGGGTCAGGAGAGCTGCGGGGCAACACGGCAGTCTCTGAAGGCCTGATGGCACGGCCAGCCATCTCGGTGTAGAGCACCGGGATGAGCCGATCCGGTTTCAGGTAGCAGGCACGAAGCCTTGCACGAATAGATGATGGCATCGCCTTACCAGAGCGATGCGGATCTGAAAAAGCTCTAACCAACAAATCAAAGGAGGAGGCCAGGGTTGTTTCTATTGTCACCCCAACTCAAGCTCACCTAACCACCCGAGACGGGTGTGAGAGATATCTGTGTGCTTGACTTGCAGATCCACTTCATAGATGACCCTGGTTTCGGTTCCCGATGTTTAGTCCCCGTCAACAGCAGTGACGCGCACTATCCTCATCGCATTTCCAACTTTCGTCATCACGACTCCAAGGAGAAGTGGTGTCTCAACCCGAAAGAACCTTTGAGAAGGCGGAAAGCCGACAATAGTTTCGCAGTCCTGAATGTTGTTGCCTCCGATATAAGTCCTGACACGATAGTTAATGCCTGTGCCTCGCACCGTATCGTCCAGTTTTCTCTGAAACTCGGGTCTTTGCTCAAGGCCTTGATTGACAAGGTGAGTGCGCGCTTCTGACAGCACCTTTTCTATTTGAGGCAAGCGCAACTGGAAGTCTTCATAGCTCGAAAATTGAAACTCATTGTTTCGCCAAACGGTGCTCCGCAACTTTTCAGCCGTGGAAGATGGGAGAAAGCTCTCGAATGCTGCTCGATATCTTTCCTCCTCCGAACGATTTGCGTCTGGTGTGCATATCGCGTCCAGTGTCCCCATATAGGCAGCATTGGTCTGTGCTACAAATAGGCGCAGACGCTCCGCAGGCGTGAGCCTGGAGTAAATCGAAGGCGATACGCTCTCCTCACCTGACACAAAATGTGAGATGAAGTCGGGTAAAAACATCTCATCAAGTAGTGGCACTACATCCCGCGTCTGCTGGATCCTCTTAACAAACCGTTGAGCAGTTTGTTGCGCCTCGCGCTCCTCTTGCTTAGTGAGCATCTCTCGTTCAGCCGGAAATCCGCTATTAATCATAAACATCGCTATGCTGAGGAGACACAGGACGATGATAGGTCGTAGTTTCATAACATGTTTTCCTCAAGCCTTACGAGGTCATGCACGGCGTCAGTCTTTGCAGTTCACTCCTGAGCTGACTCCTCTTCTTGTAAGCTGGCGTGTAACATCTCCGGGATGAGTAGGTCGGTTGTGTCTGTCATTGAACCTAACTTCACCTCCGTGCTTGCCCAAAGCACCCGGGAAGCCACCCTTGTAAAGATCAACGTCAATGTGCAATCCCTCTGCACCCCCTTCAATCTCAACTGAGCCATGCCCTCCGTGCCGACCACTAGTTACTCCGCTAATGCCAATAACGAAGAATCCGTAAGGCAAAGGGCCTCCGGAGACGCCAGTCTTGTCGCTAAATAGGAAGCCATCGAATTTGGCACCGGACAAATTAACTCCGACGCTCGCTGCGGCGGCGGCAGTATTTAGAAACACCGCCTGATCGTAGGTCAGTCCTGGGGGTCAGGCCTTCGATTCTTAGATTCTCGATGTTAAGTGGATTATTGCCTCGAGTGACGACGTGATAAAGATCGCCCTCGACCTCAGCGCGTGCTTTTCGGAACATGGGAGGCGGATGCTAATGCGAGGTCGCCACCTGCGTCAACGCCAAAAACTTTGCTGTGCCGCCTTATGATGAGGACGAGCAACTTGGTTTGTTATGAGAAGAAGCTTGCAGGGAAGGCGAATCGAAGAATCGAAGGCCTGACCCCGGTTCTGGTGGGGGTTCTGGTCTTCTTGCGGTTCTGGTCTTCTTGAACCATAGCAGGTGCTTCCGGTTGTGAGCCTGAAAGTCTCTTGGATGATGCCACGAGCAGGAAGCCGCACACGAGCGGCATCATGCTAAATACGCATAAGACTTTCAATACATTAATCCTCATTGGTTAGCCTCCCCTAATCGCTACTTCGGAACCCGTGAGATTGGGACAGGGCCATAGCGCCCAGTATGCCGCTCAAGATGCTTGCCGTGCCGGATGTCAGAGTTGGACGACGTGTTGTGAGCTGGATTGGGAAGAGGGAACAGTTTGCTTTTAAGAGGCTTGTTGTAGTCAGCATCGCTTTGGAACGTTCTTGAGTGAGCGATGGTGGTATCAAGGTGAAATAGTAGGGGTGTTCAATTGCCAAATCCAAAAGCTAGGATTCTCATCTCGCCCTTTTCTTCCATTATGTACATGGTGAATAAGCCGCGGGTAATGACGTAAACCTTAGACCCTTTTGAGACCCCAAAATCTTCAAAACCATCTCTCACACTCACATCATGGTTATTAGGTCTGCCACTCGCGGCCACACACTGCTTATAAGAAGCCGAATTAAATAACGACGGTGGAAGATGCTTCCTGTAAAGAATCGCAAGTTTTTCCATGTCGGCAACATATTCTGTTAATTCTTTCTTCGTAGTTATGAGTGGCGCCACGCCACCTTCATCTCGAAGCGTAGAAAAGAACTTTGACGAGTTGATTGCAAGCTTTATGTCGGAAGGCACTTCTTGTTGGGGTTTGCCGCAATAATACAAAGCATTGAGAAAGTGTAAGTTCATAAACGCTCTATAGATTCGGGTCAGTTCTTCATCGTTAAGCCCTTTGACTAAATCATCCTCAATGTTAATGGATTTGAAGAATTTGGCTGTACGTAGCCCTGTAATTGGATTTGACACGCCGACCTCAGTAAATGTTGCGCCGAAATCCAATGTCGCTTGGAACTTTTCAACAAACCGATTGGCAGTCATCCTTGCACGTTGCACATCGTTTTGTTGCTGGTCGGACTCCTGCCATGGATGGGCACTAACACTCATTGCTAGGAACAAAAATAACACCGCAATTATTGAGAATGAAAAATTCATAGTAACTCGTCTTTCCTACAGCCCTGTAAGATGCTTCAAGCCAGCAAAACTACTGCTTACGCGTAATCGGAACAGGGCCGTAGCCCCCTTTCCCGGTATGTCTCTCGAGATGTCTCCCGTGCCGAATATCAGAGTTAGAACCAGTGTTATGTGACGGATTACCGCCAGGGAAGATGGGTATGGGGAAAAGCGCAGATAGGGGTCAGGCCTGCGATTTTGCGATTTCCCGATAACGCTTCACGGCCTTCCTGCTTCGCGTAATCATATGGTAGAGACCGCCTTCGACATCAACTCGCGGTTTTCGCGCCATGGAAGGCACATGCTAGAGCCTCGATTCCACCTCCGTCAATGCTTCAACTCTGCTTCAACTCTGCCGCGGTGCTTTAATGATGAAGGAACAAAACTTGGGCGGCATGAGGTAAAGTGTGCACCCACGCGGGATCGAGAATCGCAAAATCGCAGGCCTGACCCCGTTTTGGCGGTTTTCCGTGGGCGCGGGCCTGCTTTCAACGCATCAGCGGTGGTAAACAATCGCGGCGCAAGATCGCCGTGGTCGCGGTCGGTCGTAAGTTATTAGTGAGATGTTGGGCCATGCTGCGGACGCAAACGCCCTGGCGTCACCAACCGGCAGCAGCTTAGCAGTTCAGGTGAGCTTTAGTGGGAAAGAGGTTCGGAAACTGATTGAGATGACGAAAAGCTCGGGCGTCAACTTGAGGGCAAACCTCGTGGCTTGAGAATGAGCTTAGTCGCACCAGTTGACTGAGGCTACGACAATATGATGGCTTAAGCTGTCGAGTTGTATGACCTCGAATAGAAGGGTGAACCAATCAACCCCATTTACCTCTTGACCCGACCCGGCTTCATAGAAGTTGACGCGGCGGCGCGATTTCAACCAAGCATTGCCGCACCAGGTTTGATGCGAGTCTGAAAAAGCTCTAACCAACCAAATCAAAGGAGGCGAGGGTTGTTTCTATTGTCACCCCAACTCAAGCTCACAAACCCACCCGAGTCGGTGGGGGAGATACCAGTGCGCTTGACTTGCGGATTCACTTCATAGATGACCCCGTTTTGGCTTTTTTTGTATCTTTAATGGGAAAAGCCTTGAATCGATGTACGCAGTTTTTGAGCAATGGACCTTAACGGCTCTTTCCAGGAAATTTCTTTCATCGCGCCGACAAATTCCGCCGGAGATTGCTCGAAGGTCTTACTGAAATAGGGAAGATTATCCTCAATTGTCGAGCCGCATTTCCGGGCAATAGCTATTGCGATCGCGCCGCCCAGAAGGTTGCCCAAAGACTCGCCGTGCATCTCAACCACCGCGAAGTCACCGCCCCCTTCACCAGCCACGGGATCACTGCTTCGTTCGGATACAAAAAGAAATGCAGGCTCGTCGCGATAGTCATCAACGTAGACTTTGATCGTTCCAATTGGCCCGTCTAACAAGGCCGAAGAGCTGAGCGGTGTGCTGGACAAATAGTCGTCCGCACGCACTACCGGTGCTTGCGAAAGGCTCAGGATTTCCTTAAGCGCCTCTTCCGTACCACTTAAAATAGAGGCAATTGAAACTGAGCACGTAAGTTTGACGTTAAGGCCTACTGACATTGTCCGTTTGCCCTGCAGGTGGTTACAGTATTCCCAGCGATTCTGACAACTTGGTTGTCGTTCGTGAAAATATTGATCGAACGAATCGTTCCTCCCGAAGTAATGTCTGTAAAACCGGGGCCTCTCTGAACGTACTCCAAAGCTGTTGCGGAATCGATATTCGTCGCCTTTATGAACAAGTCAACGTTTTGATATCCGGCGTTACTTGCGGATCTCAATTTGTCCTTCGACACGTCAAGCAAGACCCGCACGTTGTCCCTCGAGGTCTCCGTGAGACTAGCAACTCCTTTCACCTGCCAAGAGGCACCTGGCGTTGTTAGAACGCCGTCGATCCCTGGCCGATCCTTGTCAGTTCCAAGGAAGCTGTTCCCCGTAAACTTGGAAACTTCCCCGGCGAAGGCACGTTCGTGAGGCTTTAGGCCTCCGGCGCGGACTTCAATATTCGGCCCCAGTGCTTTCTCTAGCACTGTTTGTATTACAATCGTCGCAACTTCCTGGGCCACCGCAGGGCGGGCGAACCGAGATAGCCCTCGCAAGGCACTTTGCGTCATCTCAGTTGCTGTCCTCGTGAGTGGTTGTCGGCCATCAGGGTCAATCACTGCCAACGGATTGTTAAGGGCATAGGTGTACTGATTCCAGCGGCTAGGCTCCAAAAGATACCGGCGAAAGCGTTCCTCGCCCATTTCCGAATTCGATCGACGGCGTTCCAAGTTCGCATTGTAAGGGTCAGCACCTGTGAACCGTCCTTGACTCGATGAATAGTATCTCGCTAGGAAGTAGTCCAGGCCTGTCTCATTGTCCCGTTCTTTTTGGGTGAACTTCTGCCGCACGTTGTCGGTCGCGCCATATCCCATTCCAGCAGTTCGTCCGCCGACTGTAACTCCGATTTCAATACCAAAAGGCATATAGTCATGCCGACTAACAACTCCCGCAGACGAGTTTGTGACCACGCGCGGCGAGCCAAGATGATCAGCAGTCGTGTAGCGTGTTCCGTTGGCGGGTTCGATAGTGGCGATCAATCCCTTTGCGCCGTACACATATTCCTTCTTCAACGCCCCATTTGATAAGTCGTACTCGGCGATTAACTGGCCGCCGCTGTAAACCATCCGCACCTTCTCACCTGAGGCGAAGTTCTTCCGCACCCGGTTTCCATCGCCGTCATAACGATAGACATCGTTCACGCCGTCAACCGTCTTGATCTTGTTCTCAGCATCGAATCCGTACGTGTGAAGAGTATCGTTGGTGAGGTTGCCCGCGGAATCATACGCGTAGCCCGAGGTGGTTATCCGATTGTTTGAAGTGTTGAAGTAGAGACTCTGATTGCCACCGCCCAGGTCGATCCAGCGATTGCCGTAGCGATCATAGCCATTTGTCTCTGACCAACTGGAACCTGAGTTCTCATTCGACGTCGTCAGCCGATTCAATTGGTCGTAGCCAAAGCTTTGCGTGTAGCTCAAGCCACCGCCCGAATAACTTACACTCAGCAGATTGCCATTGTTGTTTGTCGTGCCGTAATTGTAGGTCAGGCCCATCGTG
>DASUTF010000329.1:0-11271 GCA_036374695.1 Pyrinomonadaceae bacterium | reverse complement strand
TATCTCACCGCGGCCCAACATCGGCCATCGGCTAAATCATCTCTCGACGCGTTCTAGTTCTCTCATGATCGCCAATATCTCTGCGAGTTCATATCTCTCGATCCACTCGGTGAATTGATGGCGTTTTCGGGACTCCGGAAGCCGTTCAGCAAAGAGCGGCAGCGACGCCTGTAGGGATTTCCCCATCAATCGCCAGAAGTAGTAACGCCGGCCGTCATGGCAGTAGGGTCCGTAAATCTTCCCTCCGAGCTTCTCTTGAACGAAAAGAAGCGTTGCAGGGTCGTCTTCATGAAGCTTGATCGCGAGCACCGGTTGCTTTCGGTCTCCGGTAAACGACCCCTCACCAGTCACCAAACCGCAGATGTAACCGGCATCGAACTCTGAGATTCGGCTCATGCGCCGCAATAATACCACCCTGAAACGGGACCGTTTGACATGTTTCACGTGCCACATCTTTCGCAACTGGGCACCGAATAGAGGTCTAAATGTGTTAATGTGTCACCTTACCTTTGTCGGCGGGTGGGCAGCTGGATGGGAAAAACACTAGCCATTGCTAACCAGAAAGGCGGGGTCGGCAAGACGACGACCGCCGTTAATCTGGCCGCTGGTCTTGCGAAGGCCGGTAAGCGCACCTTACTGGTTGACGTTGACCCCCAGGCGAATGCGACGTCCGGTCTCGGCGTGGCCCGAGAATCTATTCATCGCAACATTTATCATGCGTTGATCCTAGGAGACGAACTCCGCGGTCTAATCGTAAAAACTCAGTTTGGAGTTGACCTAGTTCCTTCCGATCGAAACCTCGCCGGCGCCGAAGTTGAGATCGTCGAACTCCCGGAACGTGAGTACCTTTTGGCGAGATCGATCGAACCGATTAAGAGCGATTACGACTATATCGTTCTTGATTGTCCGCCGGCCCTAAACCTTCTGACGGTTAATGCCCTCGCGGCGGCTGATTCTCTCCTCGTTCCAATTCAATGTGAATACTATGCGCTTGAAGGCGTCACCGCGCTTTTCAATACGCTGACGTCGATTCGTCGGGCGGTGAACCCGACCCTCAAAATCGAAGGGCTCCTCCTCACGATGTACGACGACCGAATCAATCTTTCCTCAGCCGTCGCCGCCGACCTGCGAAGCTTCTACGGCAATCTCGTCTTGGAGACGCTGATTCCGCGGAACGTTCGTCTGGCCGAAGCTCCGAGCCATGGTATGCCGGCGATTTACTACGACCCGCGTTCGCGCGGCTCCGAAAGCTATTTGCAGTTGACACAGGAGGTTCTAACGCATGAACAGGAAACCGTTGGGGAGGGGCCTGAGCGCCCTGATCTCCACAGCGCCGTCGCCGCAGGATAGCGAGGAGCTTCGCGAGATCGAGATCGATCTGATCACGCCTGGTGAACAGCAACCCAGGACCAGCTTCGACGAAGCCAAACTCCAGGAACTTGCGCAATCAATCCGCGCCAGCGGCATCATTCAGCCGCTGCTCGTACGCAGGCGCGGCGGCCGTTTCGAGTTAGTCGCCGGGGAAAGGCGCTGGAGAGCTGCTCAACTTGCCGGCCTCAGCCGGGTTCCGGCGATCGTTCGCGACATAGCGGATGACAACCTCCTGGAACTGGCCCTAATCGAGAATATTCAGCGCCAGGAATTGAACGCAATCGAGGAGGCGAATGCCTACAAGAGACTGATCGAGTCGCTCGGGCTCACGCAAGAGGAGGTTGCAAGTCGTGTCGGCCGGGACCGGACCTTCATCACGAATTACCTTCGAATCCTCAAGCTGCCAACAGAGATTCAATCCCTTCTCGAGCAGGAGAAATTAACCTTCGGCCACGCGCGCGCTCTCCTTGGAATCGCGGACCCGCATCTTCAAAGACGCTTCGCTCAGCGGATATGTAAGAACAACTGGTCGGTGAGAGAGACGGAAAGCCGAATCAGAAACTTAAGCAGGAAAGAGCAGCCATCGCCGGCACCAGCACGCCAACTCGCAGATCCGAATGTGCGTGCGGCGGAAGCAAAGCTACGGAGGCGCCTGGGAACTCAGGTCAGGATCGTCTCTGCCAGGGCCGGGGCCGCGGGTCGCATTGAGATCGAGTTCTACAGCGCGGAAGATTTGAATCGGATCTACGACATGCTTGTTACGTCCGAACAATCGCTTGCGACAACTGCGTCCGGCTCAGGCAGTTTATAGTATGCATTGTGTTGGTAAGTACAATCAGAGAAAGCCGCCAGCTGTCCCGGAAAAACAATTGATCAAGTCCCCGGTAAGGATCCGCCTTGGAACCACTGAAGTCCGGTAATTGCGTGCTGGAAACCTAAGTCTGGCCGCGGAAATTCTCGTTCAGACCCCAGTGCCGCGAGGCGCGATGAAAGTTCCTGTCTGTTTTCCTTGCCTCAACTTTTCGCGCTGTGTTAGGTTCGCCCTTCGAAACAATTGACCGCACGACTTAGCCCCGCAAGCCACTATTGTTGTACTAAGTAGTGCTCGTAATTTCCCTCCATGTATACAGGACATCAAGACGCCCAGTGGCGACCATTCTTCCAGGCGGTCGAGCGCAGGCTGGGTGAGCAGGCATTCGAGACCTGGTTTCGGCCGTTGCGCCTGCAGCGGAATCCAGACGACAGGGTCCTCCGAATCGCGGCGCCCAATGACGTGGTACGCGATTGGATAACCTCCAAGTATGCCGACACTCTTGAACAGTCATTAAACGAGTCGCAACTGGGGGCGCTTCGGATCGAATGGGCATGCGATTCAAAGACGGCCGCCACGGTGAGCCCGGAAGCAGCGTCCGTTGGATCCGTCGAACAGACTGTGAGCCCTCAAATCGCGCCGCCAGGCGAAGACGTTTTTCCGGAAGCCGGCAACCTCAACGACAAATACACTTTTCCAAATTTCGTCGTCGCATCGTGCAATCGGCTGGCTCACGCTGCCGCGATGGCAATTGCCGATTCCCCGGGAACGACTTACAACCCGCTTTACCTGTACGGCGGAGTTGGCCTCGGCAAGACGCACTTGATTCAAGCTGCCGGTCACGCGATCCGCGCGGCCAATCCCAATCTGCGGATTGCTTATTTATCGCTTGAGCGGTTCATGAACGAACTGATCAGCGCCATCCGATACGGTTACGACAAGACCAATGCTTTTCGTGAGCGATACCGCAGTATTGATGTCCTGCTAATCGACGACGTGCAATTCATCGCCGGAAAAGAGCGCACCCAGGAAGAGTTTTTTCACACCTTCAATGCTCTCTACGATCGCCAGAAGCAGATAGTGCTGACGTCAGATTGTCCGCCGCGGGACATCCCGGAGATCGAAGAGCGTCTGCATTCGCGCTTTGAGTGGGGATTGATCGCAGACATAGAGCCGCCCGATCTCGAAACCAAAGTTGTGATCATTAAACGCAAGGCCGAAACGCATCGCGTTAATTTGCCAGACGATGTCGCCCTGCTACTGGCGCGACGCAGCAAGCACAACATTCGCGAACTAGAAGGCTCGCTGATTCGTCTGCTTGCGATGTCGTCACTTCGCGGCGTTCCGCTGACAAAGACTCTGGCCGAGGAGTCTTTTCGGGGTGTCTCCAATCAACCGATCGAACACGAAGTCTCGATCCTTCGAATTCAACAGTTGGTGGCGCAGCACTACAAAATCGATGTGGAAAATCTGAAGGCTCGTTCGAATGTCCGTCACGTCTTATTGCCGCGACAGGTGGCCATGTATTTGTGCAAAAGGTTGGCGAAGAAAAGTTATCCCGAGATCGCCAAGCACTTCGGCGGCAAGCACCACACGACTGTGATTCACTCTGTGGAAAAGATCGAGAAAGAGATGAATTCGAATGGTGATCTGGCTGCTACTTTGAACCGGCTGATCGAAGCTGTGAATGCTTGAGCCGGATAACCACCTTTCTTCACACGGCGACTGACAGCGAAAAAAACAGCGATGGATCAGTAATTACGGAAGTGAACGGCTGAGACTATGACGAGTTACACAGTTTCACATGGTCTTACTACTACTACTGTATTTATCTTCCAAACATTTCTTTATGTGAGTAGGAAGTACGGTTCTGAACTTCTACAGCGCTGTGATATAAAGCAGCGAAAGTTTTTAAAACCCGAGGAGTAACAGATGCAATTCGTAATCGCGCGAAATGCTTTACAAAAAGAATTAGCCTTTGTGCAGGGAATCGTAGAACGAAAGAACACAATTCCTGTGCTGGCAAACATATTGATCGAATCGGCCGGTGAGGATTCTATTCGTATTAGTGGAACGGACCTGGACGTAACGATTCGCTGTGATGCTGACGCTCAGGAGATTTCCACACAAGGGGCGATCTGTGTACCGGCGCGCAAGTTGTTCGACATCGCTCGCTTGCTTCCCGACGCACCTGTGAGTTTTCGCAAAGAAGAAAATGAATGGGTAACGGTCGAATGTGATCGATCGAAATTTCGCTTGCCTGGCGTGTCCAAAGAGACTTTCCCTGAACTGCCCGGATTCAAGTCAACGCCTTTGAAGCTGCCTTCTTCCGTCATCAAAATGTTGATTGAGAGGACGATTTTCGCGATTACTCAGGAAGAGGGGCGTTACACGCTCTCAGGCGCAAAATTCGAATTAGACAAGAAGAACGTGAAAATGGTGACCACGGACGGTCATCGATTGGCGTTCGTTTCCATGGAATCCGCAAATGGCAGCAGCGAAACCCTGGACGTCTTGATTCCGCGGAAGACTTTGGCTGAACTGACAAAACTGACCTCGGATTTCGATGGCGATATAAACCTCGGCGCCGATGAAAACCATGTGTATTTCCAGGTTGGTTCGCGTCTGCTGATTTCGCGTTTATTGTCGGGTCAGTTTCCGAATTACGAGATGGTCATGCCGAAGGGCAACGATCGGACGGCAACGTTCGATACATTGGGTTTAAATCAGGCGATACGCCGCGTCGCGTTGATGGCTGACGATCGGTCGCACGCCATTCGCATGCACCTCGCGAAAGAACAGTTACTGATCAGTTCGCAAAACGCCGAAGAAGGCGAAGCCCGGGAAACCCTGGCGACGAACTTCGACGGCGAGGAAACCGAGATTGGATTCAACGCTCAGTACCTGCAGGATTTTCTGAATGTGGTGGGTTCTGAGCAGGTGAACTTCGAATTCAAAGACGGAAATTCACAGGCGCAACTCAGACCTGTGACTGAGGAAAAGTACGATTACCGGTACGTGGTGATGCCCATGCGATTGTGATCCGTAATCACAGATGATTATCAAAAGAAGGAGCGCTGTTGCAGGCGCTCCTTTTTGTTTATGACTCTTCTGTCCTGATTCTTAGTTCAGTGCCTTAGTCTTGAACTCCTGCGCCTCCTAAGACCAACACAAACAAGGACGAGCCCCGGGTCCCAATTCATCTTTGCATTTATTTGCGACATGGCGTCTTTGGGTGGACTTGAATCTTTTGCAAGCGGCAACTCACGCAAAGGCGCTAAGCCCGCTAAGAACTCGCAAAGAAAACCGAAGTCAGGACTCTAAAACCCACATTGATAACGGCGATTCACGTCAGCGGCTATGTTAAAATTCATCGATGTTTCTCAGGTCAATCGCAGTCATCCAGTTCCGAAATTTGTCTGGCGAGATCACCTGGGGAAACGGCCTCAACATCCTGCACGGCAACAATGCTCAAGGTAAAACCAACTGGCTCGAAGCGGTTTACATGCTCGCGCACGCAAAATCGTTTCGCACTCATCATCTCAAGGAAACGGTTGAGTTTGGCGAGCGCGATGCCGTCGTAAAAGGCGTTGTCAGCACCGGAAAAGATTTCGAACGTGAACTTCAGGTCAACCTCAACGGCACCACTAAACAAACGCTCATCAACGGTAAGCGCGAATCTATCGTGCGCTATGCCGCGCATCTTTATGCTGTTTGTTTTACCGCGGACGAGCTGGAAGTAATCCGCGGAGGTCCGGAGGCGCGTCGAAGTTTTCTCGATCGCGGAGCGATTTCGCTTCATCCGCCTTACGCGCAGACCATCGCCGACTACAACAAAGTGATAAAGCAGAAGAAGCGTCTGCTGCAGCAAGCCTCGGAGGACCGCGTCACCCTCGAGACGCTGGCGAATCTCGTGCAACCGTGGAATGAACAGCTAATCGGCCTCGCCACCCAAATTCATCGCGCGCGAATTCGTTACGTCGAACTGCTGAACGAAGCGCTCGATCACAATCTCTTTCATGACGACATCTCAATCCGTTACGTTTCGTCGCTCGAAGGCAAAGGCGATCTCGCGGCTTACCGGTCGCTCATCACCGCGCGGTTGCAAATCAGAATGGAGGCGGAACTCTTTGCCGGCGCCTGCCTGATCGGTCCTCATCGCGACGATCTTCTGGTGCTTTTCGGCGGCCACGACATACGCAGTTTTGGCAGCTCCGGCCAACAGCGTAGCGCATTGATAACACTTGATTTAGCGGCGATTTCCGTGTACTATTCGAAGCATCAGAATTACCCGATTTTCCTCATTGATGACGTGGACGCTGAACTCGACGGAAACCGCATTAACCGCTTGCTGGAATACCTCGACGGACGCACTCAAACCTTCATCACAACATCAAAGAGAAGTCACTTTGAGCGGTTCGAAAGCCGGGCTAATTTTTATGAAGTCTGCGCCGGAGTTGCGACTGCGGAGCAGCCATTGAGTGCAGTATCAGTGAGCGCGTGATGCCATCTGATAAGAACGACAAGAGCAGTAAAGGAAAAGACGATTTGGCGACACCAATATCAAAACTGAAGAACAAGAAAGAGACTTATGACGCTTCGACCATAGCCGTTCTGGAAGGACGCGAAGCCGTGCGCAAACGGCCCGCGATGTACATCGGATCGACCGGCGAGTTGGGCCTGCATCACCTGGTTTACGAAGTGGTCGATAATTCGATCGATGAAGCGTTGGCCGGTTATTGCGATGCGGTTGAAGTGATGATCCACATGGACAACTCGATCACGGTCATTGATAACGGCCGCGGCATTCCGGTGGACATGATGAAAAAGGAAAAGAAGTCGGCCGCCGAAGTTGTCATGACCAAGTTGCATGCCGGTGGAAAGTTCGACTCGAACGCCTACAAGGTGTCGGGCGGGCTGCACGGCGTCGGTGTATCGTGCGTCAACTTCCTGGCCGAGACTCTTCATTTGGAAATTTGGCGCGATGGCCTGACCTACGAACAGGATTACGAGCGCGGAATCGCAGTCGCGAGCTTGAAACAAACCGGCAAGACGCGCAAACGCGGCACGAAGATCACTTTCAAACCTGACTCGCAAATCTTCGATACAACTGAATTCAGCTTCGACAAATTGTCCGAGCGACTGCGCGAAAAAGCGTTTCTCAACAAAGGCATTCGCATCACGATCAAAGACGAGCGCGAAGAGCCTGAGAAGTCGCACGAGTTCTACTACCGCGGCGGCATCGCCGAATTCGTGAAGCACCTGAATAAGAACCGCAACGTTCTGCACGATAAGCCGATCTATTTCGAAAAGGTCGGCGACGCGCTCTCGATCGAAGTCGCGATTCAATACAACGACGGCTACGACGAAAAGGTTTATTCGTTCGCGAACAACATCAACACTGTGGACGGGGGCACGCACCTCTCCGGATTTCGCTCGGCGTTCACCCGTACTATCAACGCTTACGCGCAATCCTCCGGCCTGGCGAAAAACTTCAAAGGCTCTTTAACGGGCGACGACGTGCGCGAGGGCCTGGTCGCAGTTATCTCATGCAAGCTGCCGCAGCCGCAGTTTGAAGGGCAGACAAAAGGAAAGCTCAATTCAGATGTTAAGGGCGCCGTCGAATCTTTTCTGAATGAACGTCTGACGGATTTTCTTCAGCAGAACCCCACCGTCGCGCGCCGCATTGTCGGCAAGTCCACCGACGCCGCGCGCGCCCGTGAAGCTGCCCGTAAGGCCCGCGAAATTGTGCGTAAAGGCGCGCTTGGCTCGACCATGCTGCCGGGCAAACTGGCCGACTGTCAGGAGAAAGATCCCGCGCTTTCGGAAATCTACATCGTCGAGGGCGATTCGGCCGGCGGTTCCGCCAAGCAGGGCCGCGACCGCAAGAACCAGGCGATTCTGCCTTTGAAAGGCAAGATTCTGAACGTGGAAAAAGCGCGTGAAGACAAAATGCTGGCGCACGGAGAAATCAAAGCGCTGATCATGGCGCTCGGCACGGGCTTTGGACGCAAGAGCGACACCGGCAAAGATGATCGCGACGGCTTTGACGTCAACAAGCTTCGTTATCACAAGATCATCCTGATGACTGATGCCGATGTTGACGGCTCGCACATTCGCACGCTGCTGCTGACTTTCTTCTTTCGGCAGATGCCGCAACTGGTCGAACAGGGTTTTGTCTATATCGCCCAGCCGCCGCTCTACAAAGTTAAGCGAGGCAAGAAGGAAGAATACATAAAAGATGAAACCGGCATGGTCCATTTTCTGATGCGCCAGGCGACGGCGAACATGAAGGTGACCTCGTCATCCAGTAAGGACGCGATCGAGGGCGCCCAGCTCATCAAATCGCTCGAACGGATGGTCGAATTCAAACGTTACTGCGAAAAGTCGACCCGTCGCATGCGTGGAGACTCACATCTGTTGGACGTTCTATTGACCGCCTTTGGAGGGAAGAAAGGTGTTCTGCGGCAGGCAGGCGCCTCGCTCAAGCGCGTGTTCCAGGACGGAGACCTGATGGCCAAAGTCGAAGGCGTGATCGCCAAAGCCGGCTACAAGACTGAACTCGCGGACGACGAAGAGCACGGGCTTTGGGAGATCGATACCACGACTATTTCGGGCGTGCCCGTGACTATCGACTGGAACTTTGCCAGCCTGGTGGAATTTCAAAAGGCCGTCGAGTTGTTCATGAAGCTTGAAGACAGCCTCGCGCCGCCGTTCATCGCCGGCGAAAACGGCACCAGCGAAGAGATTGCTACACGCGACGCGCTTTTGGACAGAGTGCTCGCGGCGGCCAAAAAGGACCTGACGATTCAGCGTTACAAGGGCTTGGGCGAAATGAATCCCGAGCAGCTTTGGGAAACGACGATGAATCCCGCCACGCGCACGCTTTTGCAGGTCCGCATCGATGACGCGGTCGAGACCGACGAAATCTTCACCGTGCTGATGGGCGACCAGGTCGAACCCCGCCGCAAATTCATCGAAGACAACGCGCTGGATGTCAGGAACCTCGACATTTAACTAGTGAGCAGTGAGCAGTGAGCAGTGAGCAGTGAGCATGCTTGCTCCCTCTCCCTCTGGGAGAGGGTCGGGGTGAGGGTGCGCAGCTTAGCGCGTAGTTAACTTTAATGATTCATTCGCATGGCTTCGATGGCCGCGCGTTTGTTTGTGATTTGGTTACGGCCTAAACGCGCATGATGAGGTCAGTACCACCTGCGTTAGCGGGTGGGTTTTCACGTTAGGCTGCGCGAAGCGCAGTCCTGCTAGCGACACCAAAATGATTCCTCGCGCGGCCCCCGATGGCCGCCGCGTAATGTTTTTAGCTAAAGGCGGCTCCTCCGCTATGTGCTAGAATCCGCCCATGAGCAAGACCGAAATCCTTGCCGAACTTCCAAAGCTCACACCTGACGAACGCTTCGAAATTCGTCTAAAGCTGGCCGAACTCGATAGTGATCGGTGGCTTGATGATGATGATCCGCTCACGGATGAACAAAAGGCGCTGCTCGATGCTCGTTTGGCCGATATGGAGCAAAACCCGAACGCCTCGATTCCCTGGGAAGAAGCTAAGAAACGGATCGAAGCGAGCCTTTTGAAGTGACTTACGGTCTGGAGATTCGTCCGGACGCTCTGGCGGATATTGAAGAAGCTGCGCGTTGGTACGATGAGCAGCAATCAGGATTAGGTTCTGAATTCGCGCGTGAAGTCCTTGACGCCATCGATACCGTTCTGAAGAATCCACTGTCATATCGCCTTCGCCACAAACGGAAGAACGTTCGCTGGAAACTACTCGACCGATTTCCTTATCGCATCGTGTTTCGAATCACAGAAGATCTCATCACAGTTGTAGCCGTGATTCACAGCGCTCGTCACGATCGGCATTGGAAACGACGTTCGTGATGCCGGTTGCTTAATCACTGCCCACTGCCCACTGCACACTGTTTGGAATGCCTCAAGGTAAGGAAGGCGGGTTTACCCCCGCGCCCTCGTTGCCCACCGCTCACCGGCTTCCGTGCCCCTCTCTGCTTTGTTGCTTAACTCGAAACTCGGAACTCAGAACTCGAAACTGAAATGCCCACTGCTCACTGCTCACTGACTGAGGCCCAGCACATACTTCTCCCACTTCGGTTTGAAAATCCGCATGTCGACATTTCCCAGCACGCGGCGCAGCGTTTGATAACCGGTGGGGTCGGTCTTCTGATGCGCAATAAACTCTCGATAGAATTTTGTCAGTAGACCTTTCTGTTGCAGGTAATAGAGCAGGTAACGCGACTGGGCGTAGTGCGACCCGCGATCATCGTCGTAGAACTCCGACGCATTCATGCCAGTCAAAGTTCGAAACGACGGCAGCCGGCCGGCTTTGACGTCAGCCTGCAAACCGGGCAGCCGCCAATTGGTGAACCCGTGGATGCGACCGCGGACTTCGCCGCTCTGCTCGTACAATGACCCGAGGCCTTCATTCAACCAGGGTGGACAGTTGGGAAAGTTCGCTTCGATAAACGGATGCACGATTTCGTGGACCAATGTGCCGCCGCCGGTCGAGATGTTCATCACCAGGGCTTTGTGCGTGCTCGAGTAGTAGCCATACGGCGTAGTTGGTTTACTCCCGAACAGCATCTGCGCGTGAGATTCGTAAGACTCCGCGTCCTTGAACAGCCAGATATCCAGAATCTCTTTCGGGTCTTTCGAAAAGTATTCCTGCTTCAACTTATCGACCGCCCATTTAACCGTGCGCACTGAATGTTCCCTCACGTCCTCGGCCGGCTCGTCCCCGATTACCACGAACGGCTTCTGCACGATGATGGTGAAATCGTCCGAAGGAAGTTTCTTCTTGAGCTGCTCAACATGAGCGGCAAAGTCGGCGTCGGTGAACGAGTCAGTACCCCTTTGCTCCTCTCCCTGGGTGTTTTCTCCCTCTCCCGATGGGAGAGGGCCGGGGTGAGGTAGCGCAGCTTTAGGTTGGGTGAGGGTGCGAAGCTTAGCGACCGGATCAAGTGACAACTGCGCCTGCGAGTCAGGGCCGCCTGCGTCAGCGGGAGGGTTTTTGTCAGTACCGAGAGCGGTAGCGACCGGGTAAAAGCCAGCCACCAACACAC
>DASUTF010000328.1:0-8595 GCA_036374695.1 Pyrinomonadaceae bacterium | reverse complement strand
AAAAACAAACTTTCAAACGGTCTGGAAGTCTGGCTGGTTCATCAGAATGAACTTCCCATCGTGTCGATGAACCTGGTGGTTAAGACCGGTGGTACCGCCGACCCCAAGGCCGGCGTCGCCAATATGACGGCCACTCTCCTGGATGACGGGACGAAGACGCGTTCGGTGACCGAGATCTCAAAACAGCTTCAATCAATCGGCGCGCAACTCAACACCGGATCAGATTGGGACTCGTCGAACGTGAGCCTGCTGACTTTGACCAGGAATCTGGACAAAGCTCTCGATGTCTTCGCGGACGTCGTCGTTAATCCCACGTTTCCGGAAACTGAGTTTGAGCTCCAGCGTCGCCGGAATGCGGTGCAGTTTCTGCAGCGCAAGAACAATGCGAACCAAATCGCCAACGTTGCCTACAGTTCATTGCTTTACGGGAAGAATCATCCCTATGGCAGACCTCTGGCGGGCGATGAAGAGTCGCTTAAGGCACTCACCAGAGACGACCTGCAAAAGTTTTATGACAGCTACTATCGGCCAAACAACTCAGTCTTGATTGTGGCCGGCGACGCCGATGCAAAAACGTTGATGCCGAAGCTGGAAAAGGCTTTTGCGACCTGGAAAGCAGCCAGTGTGACGGCAACTGCAGTTCCACCAGCGCCGCAGTTTGAGCAACCTGGTATCTACATTGTCGACCGGCCGGGCGCCGCACAGTCGGTGGTAACGATCGGGCAGATCGGAGTGGACCGGAGCAATCCCGATTACTTCTCTCTGTTGGTGATGAACTCCATCCTGGGGGGACAGTTTTCGTCCCGCGTAAACATGAACCTGCGGGAAGACAAGGGTTACACCTACGGTGCGCGAAGCGGGTGGAGTTTCCGCAGAGGCGCCGGGCCGTTTTCCGCCTCGGCCGACGTGCAGACCGCTGTTACCCGGGAATCCATTCAGGAGTTCATGAAGGAGCTCAATGGCATTCGCGGTTCAATTCCGGTTACGCAGAAAGAGCTCGATTACAATAAGCAGAGCATTATTCGACGTTACCCTGGTGCTTTTGAAACCGTGGGTCAAATCTCGAATCAGTTGTCCAACCTGGTTGTGTTCGGACTGCCGGATAGTTACTTCAACGATTACATCGCCAAGGTCAATGCCGTAACTGTCGCCGACGTCAACCGGGTCGCGAACAAGTATCTCGACCCGTCCAGAATGGCGATTCTGATCGTGGGCGACCGGAAGGTAATCGAACCGAAGTTGAAGGAACTGAACGGATACACCATCGCCTATCTGGATGTTGACGGCAGACGAGTAGCCGAATAGGCAGGAACGTTTCAGCGGGGGATTGTTTTGGTTCAGCGGCTTTGCCGCCTGATGTGCGGAAAGCCTGCGGCTTTCCGTGCTGAACCTCTTCCTTCTGCTCCAGGCGGCGCGGCTGCGCCTCGCCGCTGGAGAATTTACCGTCGAGCATCCGGAAAGGCAGAGCCGTTCCGCACATCTGGCGGCAAAGCTGCACCGGATTCGCTGAAACCGTTCTCCCCAGATGTGCGTATTAGTTTCTTCGCTCAGTCTCTATATCTCAAACACCACCAACGAAAGAGGTAATCAATGTTTCTGAAGTTCCGCACAGCCTTTTTGGCGCTGGCCGTGGCCCTCGTTTGCCTCGGCTTCTCGACCGCCTCCCGCGTTCTCGCGCAGCCCGCATCGGGCCTGCCCCCGCTAATCGATCGCGAACTATTCTTCGGCGACCCGGAAATCTCGGGCGCGCAAATCTCACCCGACGGGAAGTTCATCGCCTTCGTCAAACCACTCAAAGGCACCCGCAACATCTGGGTGAAACGCACCGAAGATCCTTTCGACAAAGCGAAGCCGATTACGGCGGATACGCAGCGTCCGATTCCCGCGTACTTCTGGAGCCGCGACGGCAAGTACATTCTGTTTGTCCAGGACAAAGGCGGCGATGAAAACTATCTCGTGTACGCCGTCAATCCTGCCGACGCACCGGCCGCCGGTCAGGAAGTTCCCGTCGCGCGCAATCTGACGGACCTCAAGGGCGTTCGCGCTCAAATCGTTGGCGTGCCACGCACTGACCCGGACGCGCTCTACGTATCCATCAACGATCGAGATAAGGCCTGGCACGATCTCTACAAAGTGAAGATCTCGACTGGGGAGAAAACTCTGGTTCGGGAAAACAAGGATCGGATCGTGGGCTGGACCTTCGATCTCAAGGATCAGCTGCGGCTCGCCACCCGCGTGGCAGGCAATGGCGACACTGAGGTGCTGCGCCTCGACGAAAAGGGATTCACGAACATTTATTCCTGCAACGTGTTTGAGAGCTGTAGCCCGATTCGCTATCACAAGGATGGTAAACGCGTCTATTTCACCACCAATAAGGGCGCGAATCAGGACCTGGCTAAATTAATCCTGTTGGATCCGGCCACCGGCAAAGAAGAATTCGTCGAACAGGATCCGCTTAACCGGGTGGATTTCGGCAACGCGGCCTTCTCGGAAGTCACGGACGAGATCATCCTGACTTCTTACGAAGATGAGCGCGAACGTTTGTACTTTAAGGACAAGGCGATCGAAGCCGATTACAAGCTATTGCAAAAGCAACTGCCCGGCAAAGACATCGGTCTCGGCTCTTCAACCAAAGACGAGCGCCTTTTCCTGATCAGCGCGTACAGCGACACCGAACCCGGTGAACGTCACCTGTTCGACCGGAACACGAAGAAACTCACTTTCCAATATCGAAGTCGCGAAAAGCTGAATCGCGATCATCTCGCCCCAATGAAAGCCGTTCGTTATAAGTCTTCGGACGGTCTCGAGATTCCTGCGTTTCTTACTCTGCCGAAAGGTGTCCCGGCCAAAAACCTCCCGGTCGTCATCATGCCACACGGTGGGCCGTGGGCGCGCGACACGTGGGGTTATGACACCTTCGCGCAGTTCTACGCGAATCGCGGTTACGCGGTGCTGCAGCCGAATTTTCGCGGCTCAGCGGGTTACGGCAAGAAGTTCATCGACGCTGGGAACAAACAATGGGGCGACAAGATGCAGGACGACATTACCTGGGGCGCGAAATATTTGATCGCTGAGGGTATTGCCGATCCGAAACGCATCGGCATCATGGGTGGATCGTATGGCGGCTATGCGACGCTCGCCGGCGTAACCTTCACCCCCGACCTGTACGCAGCCGCGGTTGATTACGTCGGGCCTTCAAGCCTGATCACTCTGCTCGAATCGATTCCGCCCTATTGGGAAGCCTTTCGTCAGATCTTTTACAAGCGCATGGGTGATCCGTCGACGCCGGAAGGCAAAGCCCAGCTCGAACGGCAATCGCCGATCAATCACGCGCAAAAGATCAAGACTCCGCTGCTCGTGGTGCAGGGTCAGAACGATCCGCGTGTCACCAAGCGTGAAGCAGATGCGATCGTGATCGCGCTTCGCGATCGCGGGTTCCCGGTCGAATACATCAACGCGCCTGACGAAGGCCACGGATTCGCCAGGCCGGTCAACAACATGGCGATGATCGCTGCGACTGAGAAGTTCTTCGCCAAGTTCCTCGGCGGCCGTTTTCAGGAAGACGTGAAGCCGGAAGTGGCCGCGCGTTTGAAAGAAATCACAGTGGATGTGAAAACCGTGACGCTGCCGAAGAAGGTTGAAGCGACTGCGAGCGCGCCGAAGCCCGTCCGCGAGCTGAAAGCGGGCACGGCCAACTACAAAGCTAAGATCGAACTTGGCCCGCAGACGATTCCTCTGACCACAACCACGGTCATCAAGGAAGACGGAAACAACTGGATTGTGACTGAGACCGCCGACACGCCGCAGGGTCAGGTCGTCGATGTCACCACCATCGAAAAAGGCACTCTGATCGTGACTCATCGCACGATTAATCAGGGGCCGGTCTCGATCCAACTCGAGTTCAAAGACAACAAGGCGACCGGCACGATGACAATGAACGGGCAGGCAAAGCCGATCTCGGTGGATCTCGGCGGCGTAATCTTCGCTGACGGCGCCGGCGCATTCGACGTCATTGGGCGGCTGCCATTGGCCGATGGCTACACGGTGACGTTTCGAAACTTTGACGTGATGAAGCAGAAGCTGCAGATGAAGCAGCTGAAGTTCCTGGGTAGCGAATCAGTGACGGTTCCGGCCGGCACGTTCGACGCTTACAAAGTCGAGGTCACCTCGACCGACGACGAAGCCGACAAGCAAATAATCTGGATCGCCAAGGACACAAACAGGGTCCTGAAGATCAGCGCAAACCTGGTGGCACTTGGCGGCGCCAAGCTGACGTCAGAGTTGACGCAGTAGAGTCGGCAGCGCTCGGAACGAAATGAGGTCAGTACCATCCGCGTAAGCGGATGGGTCGATCATTCATCGCGGGGTGAATGTTTGATCCACCCGGCTCACGCGGGTGGTACTGACCTTTCCTTATTACCGATTGATTTATTCCATGCCACGCTCTATAAACGTCTCACTTCTGAACGAACAGCCATGAAAACTCTAATCCGTAACGGTCAAATCGTAACCGCAACCGACAATTACAAAGCCGACATCTTGATCGACGGCGAAACCGTTTCCGTTATCGGCGCGAAGCTCGACATGGAAGCCGACTTGACGATCGACGCGAGCGGGAAACTCGTCATTCCCGGCGGCATCGATCCGCACACGCACATGGAATTGCCGTTCGGCGGCACGACCGCATCTGACGACTTCACCACCGGCACGATCGCAGCGGCGCACGGCGGCACAACGACGATTATCGACTTCGCCGTTCAGTACAAGGGCGAGTCGCTGCTTCAGGGCGTGGACAACTGGCACAAGAAGGCCGAGGGCAAGTGCGCGATCGATTACGGCTTTCACCTGATCACGACCGAACTGGAAGACCGGCAAATTGAAGAGATGTACACGGTCATGGATGAAGGCGTGACCAGCTTCAAGATGTTCATGGCTTATCCCGGCGTGTTCCTGGTCGATGACGCGACGATCTTTCGCGCGATGTCCGCCGCCGGTCAACGCGGTGGTTTGATTTGCATGCACGCCGAGAACGGCATCGTCATCAACGAGATCATCAAACACGCTCTGGCCAAGGGTCACACCGCGCCGAAGTACCACGCACTGACTCGTCCGACCGTCGCCGAAGCCGAAGGCGTGCATCGCGCGATTGCGATTGCGGAAATGGCCGGGGCGCCCGTCTACATCGTTCACTTGTCCTGTGCGGATGCTTTGAATCAGGTGCGCCAGGCGCGCGATCGCGGCATTCCCGCGTTTGCCGAAACCTGTCCGCAATATCTCTTCCTTTCAATCGATGATTACGGTGATGGCTGGGACGGCGCGAAGTACGTGATGACGCCGCCGCTGCGCGAGAAATCCAATCAGGATGAGCTGTGGAAAGGTCTGAAGATGGACGACCTGCAAGTCATCTCAACCGACCACTGTCCATTTTGCATGAAAGAGCAGAAGGAACTCGGCAAGGATGACTTCACCAAAATTCCGAACGGTGCGCCCGGCGTCGAACATCGCGTGCCGCTGATTTACACCGGCGTGGTGGAGAATCGCATCTCGCTGAATCGCTTTGTCGAACTGACTTCAACGGCTGCCGCCAAGATGTTCGGGCTGTTTCCAAAGAAAGGCACGATCGCGGTGGGCTCGGACGCGGACATCGTAATTTTCGATGCTAATAGAGATCAGACACTCTCGGTTAACACTCATCACATGAACGTCGATTACAGCGCCTACGAAGGCCGGACAATCAAAGGTGTTGTCGAGACAGTTCTCTCGCGTGGCTCAGTCGTAATCGATAAAGGCGATTTCAAAGGCAAGGCCGGCGCGGGTCAGTTTCTAAAACGCGGGGAGTGTGTGGCAATCTAAATGGTACGCACGGTTCCAGCGTGCTAACCGTTGAATATAAGCACGCTGGAAGCGTGCGTACCGATCACGGATGCACGACACTCCTCACAACCCACGAAACAAGTGCGCGCAGTGCGGATTGGTCAACACTAACTCGGATCGGGTCTGCCGGAGGTGCGGCGTTGAACTCGACGCTGGACCCGACGCTTTCGTACAGACAGACGAGGCTCCTCCGAAACAATCGCGCAGCTTCCTGAAACGAGTCGCGTGGATCATTGGCGCGACGCTGATTCTCCTGATCATCTTTTATCTGTCTCTGCTGATTACGTCCAACGGTTTGCAACCTGCACAGCGCGATCAGGTCCAGCGCTCGATCGCTATCCTGGAGCAAAAGGGATTCAGTACAGAGGTTTTCGTTCTCCGGCGCCTGACTTCGTTTCGCACGTCCGACAATTGGCTGAACGCTTACGTTGGGCACCGCGATGCTTATGCGGCCACTAACTTCCCTTTCGAAGTCGTGACTCTCTACTCGGACTTCTTCAGCCTGCCGATTGACGACACCGAACGCGCGGCGGTGCTTTTGCACGAGGCGCGCCATCTCTTGGGTGACGATGAGGACGAGGCGCTCGAGCTAACGTGGAAGAGCAAACGACAGTTGGGTTGGACCGAGGACAAATATAGCCAGACACGCGTGTGGGATGCGACGGAAGACTTGACGCGCCCGCGTTTTGCTTACATGTTTTCGTGCGGCGCCGATGGACAGACGGATTGTTATCGCTGATGCCCGAACGTCAGGGTCTTTAGTCAGGGTCTTTAGATGGAGGCGCAAACTTCTGAACTCTCTAGCCGGGACTTCAGGGCAACCCGGCGCCGGGCGTTTCATCAAAACGGGCAATGAGTTTCAACTTAACTCGCTTGAAGGAGCCCCGAAATGAAAAGACAATTTCCTTTCGCTGTGATTCTGGTGATGATTCTGCCCTTGGTTCTTTATGCGCAAGAGCGAACAACCCCGACGATTGATGTGGCCGCATCGGCCGAGGTCAAGGTTGTACCGGATGAAGTGTTTGTTGTATTCGGTGTTGAAACCTCAGACCCTTCAATGGACGCCGCAAAAACCCAGAATGATGAGGTGGTAAAGAAGCTGCTGAGTCTGATTAGAGAGCTTCAGATTGACCCCCGACACATGCAAACTGATTACATCAACATCGAACCGTGGATGCGCGACATGTCAGACGGCCCGGACCGCAAAGAGTTTCGCATCCGAAAAAATATCGCGATCACGTTGAAGGACGTGTCAAAGTTCGAGGGATTGCTGTCGCGCGCGCTCCAGCTTGGCGTGACCAACGTACATGGGGTGCAGTTTCGCACGACCGAGTTGCGAAAACATCGCGACCGCGCTCGCGAGATGGCGATTCAGGCCGCGCGTGAAAAAGCGGACCTGCTGGCGGGCCAATTGAGACGAAGGATCGGCCCGGCAATTCGCGTCAGCGAATATGGCGGTGGCTGGTACTCACCCTACAATTGGTGGGGCCAGTCTTATGGCAGCAACGCGATGTCGCAGGTCTCGAGCCAAGCCGGCGATGCGAGCCCCAATTCCGGGACAATCGCCTTTGGCCAGATAACGGTAACTGCTTCGGTCAACGTCAGCTTCGCATTGGAGTGACGGAGGAAGGCATGAGAAAACTTTTATCAGCAGCGTGGCTTTGCGTTTGGGTTTTTGCCATTGGTGTTCACGCACAGAAGCCGCGCCCCGTGACGGCGCGCGAAGCGAACGGCATCTATAGTTCCTACGACAACACTATCCGCATCCTTGCGCTGGGTAATAACAAGCTGAAGGTTCAGTTCGATGGCGTTTATCACACCATCTCGAAGAGCGTGAACACCGGCTACGCGAGCGGTGAAGCGACCATCGAAGGCAATGTTGCTGTTCTCGAAATCACGGAGTGGGGCCCGTGCAAGATAACAATGGTCTTCCTGCGCGGCAACAAATTGAAAGTGACCCAGGAAGGTGATTCTCCCGACTGCGGTTTTGGACACAACGTGCGTGCGGACGGAACCTATCGAAAGATCCGCAGCGGGAAGCCGAAGTTCGAGGAACCGCCGGAATAGAGTCAGCGTCTCGGTCACATTACGCTTCATCGCGGTGACCATTAAGACTCTAGAACCGCGCGGTTTCATGTTAAGCCGTTAAAACGGCTCCAATAATCATTTCCTCTCGCAATGTCACCTGGCTAAAGCCAGGTGTGAATGAGACCACCTTCCCGCGCCCACAATTTACTTGTCCTCGCGCTTCCGTTTCCCTTACTATGCACGCCTGCTGTTGCCTTCAAATCAGTCTTGCAGGGGTTAATCGCGGATGCTTGCAGCACTCTTTTTCTTTTTTGCCCTTGTCTCTTTTGGACAAGCCCCGCCCGGTCAACAACCGGCCGCAACTCCGCCAGCGACAGCTTCGCCTACAGCTTCACCGGGCGGCTCGGCTTCGGGTCAGCCGCGCGGCGCGCAGGAGCGGCCCTCACCTTCACCTGAAGAACCACCTGTCGTAACAAAACATGAAATTCGCGTCGGCGGCCGAACACTGCGTTACACGGCGACGACCGGCATGATGCCGATCAAGAACCGTGACGGCGAGACTGAGGCGCGCCTGTTCTTTATGGCGTACACGCTGGACGAGGGCGGCAATCGCGCGCGCCGGCCGCTCACTTTTTCTTTTAACGGCGGGCCGGGCTCTTCGTCTGTTTGGCTGCATCTGGGCACGGCCGGCCC
>DASUTF010000327.1:0-4698 GCA_036374695.1 Pyrinomonadaceae bacterium | reverse complement strand
CGCCAAAGCCTGCTGAACAATCTTGTGCGACTCGCGCATCTCGCGCATGCGCACCAGGTAACGGGCCCACACGTCGCCATCGTGTTCAACCGGAATCTCGAAATCGTAAGTCTCGTAGCCGCTGTACGGATTCGCACGCCGGGTATCCAACGCCACACCACTGCCGCGGAGAATGGGACCTGACAAGCCCCAGTCGATCGCATCTTCCGCCGAGATGTATCCGATACCCTGCGTGCGCTTCTGAAAAATGCGGTTGCCGGTGACCAGAGTGTTGAATTCGTCGAGCGCGTTCGGAATATCATTCTGGAATTGCTGCACGCGGCGCTCAAAGCCGGCGGGCAAATCCATCATCAAACCACCGACGCGAAAATACGATGGCGTGAGGCGCCCTCCGGAAGCGGCCTCGATCAAATTCATGATCTTTTCGCGCTCGCGGAAGCAGTAGAAGAAAACTGTCATCGCTCCCAGGTCGAGAGCGTGCGTGGCAAGCCAGACGAGGTGTGAAGCGATGCGCTGAAGCTCGCACATCATCACGCGAATAACCTGCGCGCGCTCCGGGATTTCGATTTGGAGAAGTTTCTCGATCGCCATCACGTACGCGAGGTTGTTGCCAAGCGGATTCAGATAATCCATCCGGTCGGTGATGACGATGCCTTGCTGGTACTTGCGATACTCGAAGAGCTTCTCCATGCCTGTATGGAGATAGCCGATGTCCGGCGTGGCTTTGACTACACTCTCGCCGTCCAGCACCAGCTCGAGACGCAGCACGCCGTGCGTCGAAGGGTGCTGCGGCCCCATCGAGATCGTCATCTGCGAGTCGAGCGGACGATCGACGACTTCGAACTGCGGCGGAATGTTGACGGTCGAAACGCTCATTGTGTGGCATTCGTCCTATTGGTCCCATTTGTCCTATGCGTCATATGAGCACATGGGACGAATGCGACAGATGGGACGTGTCAAGTCAGGCTGTACGGTTCATACCCTCGCAAAGGAAAATCCTTGCGCAGCGCGTGTCCCTGCCAATCTTCAGGAAGAAGGATGCGCCGCAGGTCTGGATGTCCCTCAAAAATCACTCCGAATAGATCGTAAGTTTCGCGCTCATGCCAGTTCGCAGTGCGCCAGACACCGGTGACTGTCTGTACGCGCGGGTCTTCTTCATGCAACACCACCTTCAAACGCAACCGGTGATGCCGAGTTGTCGAGAACAAGTGGTAGTTCACCTCGAAGCGCGGCTCTTCTTCGGGACCGCGATCGAAACCGCACAGGTCAGATAACAAATCGAAGTCGAGGCCAGGCGTGGTTTTCAGGAAACTGCAGGCTGCGACTATGTGCCCACGCGGCACGATGATAGTCGTTTCACCCAGCGCGTTTACGATCTCGCTCACCCATTCCGGATGGTCGCGTTGCAACGCCTCCGCAATCTGCGACGGCGTGTGATTATTGTTGGGTTCTGAAATTTGCGCGTGGGGGTTTTCTGGCTGCTGCAGTTCAGACATTTACGTTTGACCTTTGCGCCAGCTCTAAAACGACCGACGCTTCTCGTGTGTCGAAGCGATTGTGTACGGTTGGGGTTGAATTCTCTCGGGCTGATCCAAGGTTGATCCGTCGGTGACGGGCAGCGTTCCGGGGGTGATCGCTTCACGGGCTTCATCTTCCTGAGCGTCGCGACGATCGCGCACCGACTCTTTCATCACTTTTTCCTGGAGCATGATCACCGCGTGAATCAGCATCTCAGGCCGCGGCGGGCAGCCGGGGATATAAACGTCAACCGGAACAACCTTGTCTACGCCCTGGACGATCGCGTAGTTGTCGAAGACGCCGCCTGACGTCGCGCACGCGCCCATCGAAATGACCCACTTTGGCTCAGGCATTTGGTCGTAGATTCGCCGCAGCACGGGGGCCATCTTTCTGGAAACGCGGCCAGAGACGATCATCACGTCCGCTTGTCTCGGCGAGGCGCGAAAGACTTCCGCGCCAAACCGCGCCAGATCGTTGCGCGAACTGGTGACGTTCATCATCTCGATCGCGCAGCAGGCCAGGCCAAACGTCGCGGGCCAGAGCGAGGACTTGCGCGCCCAGTTGATCAGAGAATCAAGGCGCGTGGTCAGCACCTCAGGCAACGCTTCAGCTAAGACATTCTCGAGTCCCATAACTAAATCCAGGTTTCGAGTTTCGACTTAAGCCGCTTTCGACGAGCTTGAAACCTCAAACCTGGAACGTGAAACTGCGGCATCCAGCAGGCGCGCTTCCGCTTCCGCCTCGCGCCTTGCGCGCTCTCCCCAATCGAGCGCGCCTTTCTTGATTACGTAAACCAAACCCGCTGCAAGCAGCGTGATGAAAATGATCATCTCGAAGAAAATCAGATTAGCCAGTCCGTACTGTGGCGATGAAAGCGTGCGGAACACCACCGCCCACGGAATCAAAAAGATGACTTCAATATCGAACAGGATGAAGATCATCGCGATGAGGTAAAACTTAACCGAGAAGCGTTCACGCGCTGAGCCCACGGGATCTTTGCCGCACTCGTAGGGCATCAGTTTCGTGCGCGTCCGCTTGCGCTGGCCGACGAGCTGAGACAGCCCAACCATCGTCACCGCGAATCCGGCGGCGACGACGAACATGAGAAGAACGGGCAAATAGTCAGCTAGATTGAAACTCATGACGTGCCCTAAAGAGCTAAGAGCAAAGTGCAAAGCGAAGCTGTACGAAAGGCACTAACGCTTCGCACTTTGCCCTTGGCTCTTAGCCATCAGCCTGCTTGAGAATCATTGTACAAGCCTCATCCTAATGCTGCGTCAGAGGGGTGTCAAGCGATCAATCTGTCATATTCTCAAGTTGAAATCACGATCATTGACCGATGATTGACCGTGCAAAAATCGCTGTGCTACCGTCCGATTGATGTTAGAAGCGAATGCATTGCAAGCGACGAATCTGAACAACTGACCCGCGAGTGATTACCGGCTACAACACTGACGTCGAACACAATGGCGTTGTCTATCACGTGCAAACCGAAGACAAAGGTTTGCGGACGCCGGTGATACTGTCGCTCGTGTATACGGGCGGTGCGATTCTCGCCAGCAAGCGTTCTGCCTACGATGATTTGATCGCAAGCGGATTCGAAGAAAAAGTGTTGGTTGAGCGCCTGGAACGCCAACACAAATTGATCTGCGCGGCGGTGCACGCCGGCCGGATCGAAGAGCTAAAGCGAATGGGTGAGCGCACGCCCGTTGCAAATGGATCAGCGGGCGGGACAGCTAGCCCGCCCATTGAGAAGGAAGAGGCGGAGAGTAAAGCTGAACCGCCTGCGGGCCCTGCGACCGGGGCGCCTGCGATCATAACATCCGAGCGTTTTTCGATTAGCGAAGAAACTGACGATGCGCTAACGGTTAGTCTATTGGACGAGAAGCAACTGCGTCCGGGCGAGTCCGTTACTTTTCGTATTGAAGTAACGAAGCGCACTGAATCCGGGCGCGCACCGGCGGCAAAAGCAAACATAACGATGAAGGTCCTGGGCAGCACCTTTCAACCGTCATCGACCTATTCAACAACCGACAGTGCAGGTCGCTCGGCGATTTCGGTGACGTTGCCTACTTTCAAAACCGGCCGGGCGGCAATTCTAATTCGCGTCGAAGCTGACGGCGAAGTCGCCGAGCTGCGCCGCATCATTCATCCCGCCTGAACTCTCGAACCCATCGTGCGCATTCAAATCAACGGCGAGCCGCGCGAAATCCCACAAAGTTCTCTGTCGCTCAATGAACTACTCGATACGTTGTCGCTGCCGCCGCAGCGAATCGCAGTCGAACTCAACAAGACGATGGTGCCGCGCAGCCTTTGGGAGAAGACAACTCTGAAAGACGGAGATCAAATCGAGATTGTTCACTTTGTCGGCGGCGGAGTGTCAGAGGCCCGACCGTGAAGGGAGGCAACTTCGCACTTCAACCATCTTAGGTGTAAATTTTGACCTTCATTCCCAAATAGGAAGTCAGCACTTAATGTCATCACCAGCAAACGCAATGATCGATCAATTCAAGGTCGCAGGAAAAGCGTTCAACTCGCGTCTGATTATCGGCACGGGAAAGTACCGCAGCTTCGACGAGATGAAAGCTGCGCATCGCGCTTCGGGCGCTGAGATGGTTACGGTCGCCGTGCGCCGCGTGCCGCTCGATCACAGCAGCGAATCGTTTTTGGATCATCTCGATCCGGCTTTGCAAATTTTGCCGAACACGGCCGGCTGCTATTCAGCAGAGGACGCGGTGCGGACAGCGCGGCTGGCGCGGGAAGCGATGGAAACGGAGTGGATCAAACTGGAAGTAATCGGCGATCAGACGACGCTGTTTCCCGATAACGAACAGACGCTCGAAGCCGCACGAGCCCTGGTGAAAGAAGGATTTATCGTTCTGCCGTATTTCACTGACGATTTGATTGTGGCGAAGAAACTTCTCGATGCGGGCTGTGCGGCGGTGATGCCGCTGGCCGCTCCGATTGGATCCGGCCTCGGCATTCAAAACCCTACCAACTTGCGCATCATGCGCGAACAACTACCCGATGCGACCATCATCGTCGATGCCGGCGTCGGCACCGCCAGTGACGCGACCATCGCGATGGAACTCGGCGCCGACGCAGTGTTAATGAACACGGCCATTGCCGAGGCCGAGGACTCAGCGAAGATGGCTGAGGCGATGAAGCTCGCCATCAAGG
>DASUTF010000326.1:0-3928 GCA_036374695.1 Pyrinomonadaceae bacterium | reverse complement strand
TAGAAATAGCCGTCGCAGGACTTCGCAATCGCGATATGCACATTGGGCGAGCCGTGATTGCCGCCCATGCATCGCGTGAAGCGGTTGCCAATCGTGATGCCACCGCCGCATACCAGATTCGAGTTTTCGATCGTTATCTCGTCCTGTTTCAGTCCCGCGGTGGCCATTAGCGGCTTCCAGGTTGACCCCGGGGGGTACCGGCCCTGTACGGCGCGATTGAGCAGCGGTTTGTCGGGATGATTCACCAGGGCTGCGTACTCAGCGCGGCCGGCTTTAGTCGTGATGCGTTGGGAAAACAGATTTGGATCGAAAGTTGGCGCCGATGCGAGCGCGAGAATCTCTCCGTTGTTGGGATCCAGGGCGATAATCACGCCCCGACCCTGGGGCGAATTCTTAAGCTCTAATTCTGCGGCCGCTTGTAGGTCGCTATCGATAGTAATGATCAGATCCTGACCGGGCTGCGGCTCGACTCGCGATCGTTCGCTCTGAATGTGGCCACGACTGTCCACGACAACTTCGCGGTAACCATCCCGGCCACGAAGGAACTCGTCATAGACCGACTCGATTCCGTCCTGTCCGATGATGTCACCTGGTTTGTAACCCTTGCTCTTGTATCGAGGATCCTCGAGCTGCTCAGGACTAATCTCCTGAACATATCCGAGCACGTGCGCCAGCACGCCGTTCGCCGGATAGCGCCGTTGCGGCGTTTCCTCAACCCGCAGCGCGGGAAGCTCGAGCTGATGCGCGTCGACCCAGGCGATGTCGCTGTGGTTCGCCTCTTCTTTAATGACGATCGATTCGAACGCCGGTTGTTTTTTCACGTGCTCAAATCGCTCGCGCAACATTTGCGGATCGATGTTGAGCCCTTGCGCCAGCGGCTGAATCAGCGAATTGCGATCGATGTTCTTGGTGTCTTCTCGCGAAAGCAGGATGTTGTAGATGGGTCGTGAGTCAACCAGCAACAGTCCGTTGCGATCGATGATCGCGCCGCGTTGCGCGGGAATCGGCAACCGTCTGAGGCGTTGGTTGACGGCAACTTCGGCGTATTTCGCGCCCTTGACGACTTGCAGGAAATAGAGGCGCACCGCCAGCACGGCGAGCAGCAACAACACGACGGCCTGCACGATGCGAAGGCGAGTCCTGAGGTTTTGCGAGTCGTCGACGAACTTCATAACAAGATCCGTAAATTAGATCTGCACCACAGAGGACACAGAGAAAAAAGTAAGCCACAAAAAAACACAAGGAACACAAAACAATCCAGCAGCGCAGTCAGTGCCCGGACTCTTTGAGATGTGCATTTTCTGTTTGTCTCCCTCTGTGCCCTTTGTGGTTAAGTTTACTACCACTAGCGACTGGTGGTTCTTCTTTTTCTGCCGAACAATCCTGAACTGCGACGAGCGTCGCGGCGCCGGGTTGAGAACTGGCGGCGGTGTCTCGCTTTGTCGCTGAAGTAATTGTCGTGCACGTAAAGCAGGAGCGTTCCCATGACGGTGGTCGCGATTAGCTTGTAGGACAGCGCCTGCGCAAACGGCATTGAAGTCGACTGTCCCAAAAGCCGGTTCATGCCGTAGTAAACGAGATTGTCGATGAGCGCCGCCGCCGCCAGTACCGGAATTCGGAGCAACGTTGTGTCCAGCATGACGCGCGAGGCGACGAAATAAACGGCGTACGCCGTAAGCACCTTTGAAAACCCACCCGCACCCAGTAACCCGCGGCTTAAAGCATCCGTGGCCAGCCCCGCGATGGCGCCAATGAACAACGCATTCATCGGCTCGCGCTGCAGCGCAAAATACACCACCATCACCAGCACCAGATCAAAGGATGCCAGAGGCTGCCAAATCGCAGCCAACCCGGAGGGCAGAGCGATGGCGACCAGCAGCACTATGGCGATTTTCAGTTGGCGCATGGCTGAAAACAGGCGGCAGACCTGACTACTGTTTTTTCTTATCTACGTTCGGGAGAGATTGATCCAACTCCGGGGTCTTCGTCGGGCGATACTGAAGAACCACAACTTCTTTCAAGCGATCGAGGCCGGCGCTTGGCCGGATGTGAATTACCTGGGACTGCGTAGCAGTGCCGGGCCGCAGTTCGACGACCGACCCGACCGAGTAGCCGGGGGGATAAATCCCGTCCTGGCCCGTCGTGTAAACAATGTCGCCGAGCTGCACCTTCTCAAGCCCGGAAACATAACGCATGTCCAGCAGGCCATTCTCGCCCATGCCCTTGATCGATCCGACCGCGTTTGATTGGCCGAGCTGTCCCACGACGGCGCCGGCGCCCGACTGCTCATCGGTGATGAGCATGATCTGAGCGCTCAAAGGGCTGGTTGAGACGATGCGACCGACGATTCCATCGGCCGTGACGACCGGCATGTTGATTTCGACGCCTGCCCCTCGACCTTTGTTGATGGTGACTGAGTCGAACCACAGCGACGGATCGCGCGCAATGACCTGCGCGGTCACCGCGGCGTACTTCGTCTGCTCGTTCAGCTTCAGAAGTTTTTCAAGACGTTCGGCTTCCGAGGCTTTCTGTCGCGTATCGCGCAGCTCGTTCTGCATCTGCTCTACTTGCGCGCGCAGCTGTTGATTTTCGGTTGAGGCGCGCCGTAGTTCGCCGACTCCGCCGAAGAGACCTCCGACCAGGTTGCCGACTGAAGACGCGGTCCACTGAAAGGGATAGGCGATGCTTTGCGCGACCGTGCGAATCTTTCGCTGTTTTGTCGATTCATCGCGCGCATCGTAGGTCATCAGCGCAAAATTCAACGCCAGCAGCCCAAAAAACCACCAGGGGGCGCGCTGTCGAATTTCGCGTTGTGTCCGAATTGCAGCCATTGGCACATTGCCAATTGCCAATTGCCAATTGCCAATTCGTTTTCAATCGCAAATCGGCAATCGAAAATCGGCAATGTTCTAGGTTCCGGTCGTTAAACTATTGTCCCATTTCACGCGCTTGAGGAGATCGAAATCTGAAAGCATCTTGCCGGTGCCCAGTACGACAGACGCGAGCGGATCCTCAGCGACGGAAACGGGCAGGCCGGTTTCGATCGATAGTCGCTTGTCGAGGTTCTTCAGTAAAGCACCTCCACCGGTCAGAACAATGCCGCGTTCGACAATGTCCGCAGAGAGTTCCGGCGGCGTCCGTTCCAGGGCTACGCGCACGGCGTTGATGATGGTGGATATTGAGTCAGCCAGCGCTTCGCGAATTTCCTCGTCGGTAATCGTGACGGTTTTCGGAATACCTTCGATCAAGTTGCGACCGCGAACTTCGTATGACAGTTCTTCATCCAGGGGAAATGCCGAGCCGAGTTCGATCTTGATCGCTTCGGCCGTACGCTCGCCGATCAGCAGATTGTATTTCCGTTTGATGTACTGCGTGATCGCTTCATCCATTTCGTTGCCGGCGACTCGCACCGAACGCGAATAGACGATGCCGCTCAGACTGATTACCGCGATGTCGGTCGTCCCGCCGCCAATATCCACGACCATGTTGCCGTGCGGCTCGGTGATGGGCAGACCGGCCCCGATCGCGGCGGCCATGGCTTCTTCAACCAGATAAACTTCGGACGCTTTCGCCCGATACGCCGAATCTTCAACCGCGCGTCGCTCGACCTGGGTGATTTCAGATGGGATGCCAATGACAACGCGTGGGCTGACCCAGGTCTTGCCGTTGTGAGCTTTGCGAATAAAGTGCTGAAGCATCTTTTCAGTCACTTCAAAGTTCGCAATTACGCCATCTTTCATCGGACGGATCGCGACGATGTTGCCCGGTGTGCGGCCCAACATCTCTTTCGCGTCGCGCCCGACAGCTTCGACGGCGTTGGTGACTTTGTTAATAGCGACGATCGACGGTTCAGAAACGACAATGCCGCGACCCTTTGCGTAAACCAGAGTGTTCGCCGTGCCGAGATCGATTGCCAGATCGCTGGAAA
>DASUTF010000325.1:0-5189 GCA_036374695.1 Pyrinomonadaceae bacterium | reverse complement strand
TTTAGTGGCGGTGAAGCTGAAGAATTGCGGCGCGCGATGGGCTTTAAACGATCTGAGCAACGCATGAAGGACATTGAAACGAAACTGCGGCGCGGAATGACGAGGAAGGGAATCAGCGGAAAAGTTCAAGAGGAGATCATCGAACAGATCGCATCATTCGCGTTGTACGGATTTCCTGAATCGCACGCGGCCAGCTTTGCTTTGATTGCTTATGCCAGCGCTTATCTCAAATGTCACTACCTGGCAGCATTTACTGCGGCGACGCTCAACCATCAGCCGATGGGCTTCTATCAACCGTTCACGATTATCAAGGACGCGCAGCGGCATGGGTTGAAGGTGCTGCCGGTAGATGTGACGAAGTCGAATTGGGAATGCACGCTGGAGCACAGTGAACAGTGGGCAGTGAGCAGGGCGGTCAGCGGTCAGAACCCGGAGATCAGAGATTGTCCACTTCCCGCGAAGAGTATGAGATCACCGGTCGCCTGAGACCGGAGTTCCGTAGGGACGAAGTGTTTATAGATAGTAGCGAGGATAAATTTGTCGAAGACCCTTTAGGGGCGAAAGAATTTCGCTCCTTCGGAGCTTTTGATTCATTTCTAAATTCAGATTCTATAAATATTTCGCCGCTCTGCGGCGAGGCTACAAATTCTGCGCGTCCAGGTCTCCGGCTCGGCCTGCTTTGCGTGAAGGGTTTGCGCGAAGAAGCTGGTCGCGCGATTGTGCGGGCTCGCGCGGCGCGGCCTTTTACCAGCATCGATGACTTGCATCTGCGCGCTCCGGAACTAAGAAAGGATGAGTTGCGCAAGCTGGCGGCGGTAGGGGCTTTGAATTTTATAAAACCTGGGTACGCAGGTGTCTCGCCTGCCATTTTTCGAGAGCAGGCGGGACGCCTGCGTACCCAGGCAAATCGTCGCGACGCGCTTTGGCAGGTCGAGCGTGTCGCGCGCGAGCCGGGGCCGCTCTATAAAAAGTTGGAAGAGACCGGCGGGTCACCGCTGCAAGCGATGACGTTGAATGAAAGATTGAATGCTGACTTGCGCGGCACGGGCATCACGATCGGCCGGCATCCGATGGCGCATCAACGCGCATGGCTGGACACGATGCAGGTCATTACTGCGGCCCGGTTACGGACCATGCGCAACGGCAATCGAGTGAAGGTTGCCGGTTGGGTAATCGTGCGGCAGCGTCCGGGAACGGCGAAAGGATTCGTATTTCTCAGTCTGGAAGATGAAACGGGAATCGCAAACATCATCGTGACCCCGCAACTTTTTGAGGGGAACCGGCTCGCGCTGGTGAACTATCCGTTTCTATTGATCGAAGGGATTTTGCAGCATCAGGACAATGTTATCTCGGTGAAGGCGAGACGCATCGAGCCTTTACAGATGAAAATCGAAAGTCCGGCATCGCACGACTTTCATTAGGTACGCACGCCTCTGGCGTGCTCCTCGTCGGCGAAACTAAAGGCACGCCAGAGGCGTGCGTACCTGCTCCCGAGCAAAAAAAGAGGCGGGCATTGCCCGCCTCTCAACAAACGAAACCAATGCGGGCAGGATGCCCGCGCTCCCAGGGTTACGGGCGCCGCCGGGCTGGCCTGGTGGTCTTTTCAGGAGTGACATTCGCCTGCGCCTTCAAAGCTCCGATCAAATCCTTAGCTTCAGCTTTCAGGGGGTCGGTGTCCGGTGCTTTATCGACGTACCGCTGCAGATAGTTTGCGGCCTCCTGATACTTGGCCTTGTCGTTGTTATTCAAGGCGCCGATATTAAACATTGCCTGGCCGATTCGCAGGAGAGCGACTGGATCTTCGGGATTCGCTTCGAGGATTTTTTGGTACTCAGCCACTACGCGTTCGTATGCTGCAGGATCAGTGGCCGTCTCGAAAAGCATTTGCGCAAAATCCTTTTGAGCTTTGCTCTTCCTGGCCGCATCCGGTTCAGCCGCGATGTATTCCTGATAAGCGGCAATTGCCGCATCAGCTTTTGTCGGATCAACTTTCGTCGCGAACAGGCGCATCGACTCTGCGCGCGCCGTCAGCGCGAAATACTTATTGGTTTCTAACTGCTTCGCCTCGTTTGGATCCGTAGGCGTCGGGAGTTTCTTGAGCTTGTCCACGGCCTGAGTGGCTAACTCGGCGGAAGCCTTGAAATCTGCCTTTGCCGCTTCCATACCGGAGGTTTTAGCGGCTTCATCTTTGGACTGCACTGCCGCGTTGAACCGATCGACGCCGCGCAGTCGCAGCGCCACGGACTTATTCGTCAGCAAAGAGGGAATCCCCGGGTGGTCCGCATCCGCGGCGATGCCCGTGTCATACAGCTTGATTGCTTCGTCATAGTTCTTGGCATTCAGAGCCGTGTTACCACTGCGGAACGCGTCTCCAATAACCTGGTTAGCATTTTCAATCTTCTTGTTCGCCGCGATGAGTTCGGCGTTCTTCCGCTCCATTTCTTCACGCTTGGCTTTGTCTGCTGCGCTCTCGCCGCCACCGGACGCTGCGGTTTCCGATCCGCCGCCGCCACCGGCTTTCGCTTGCTCTTCGGTGAAGCGCTGGCCGTTGCCCGGCGTCATGACAAGCTCGAAGTCGATGTCGCGGCCGACCTTCACACCGCCACGGACAGTGGGCGCCGCATTTGGCGCACTAACTGCGATGACGTACGTTCCGATGTACGGCAAGCCGGCGTAAACAAACTCTCCGTTCTTGTTAGTCTTGCTCGGGTACTTGCCTGGCAGGTCGACGCGGTAAACATCCACTTGCGCGCCGGCGGCGGGGACTTTTGTGCCGTCGGCCTGTTGAATAAACACACGCCCCCGGAGTTGGCCCGTTTGCGCTGACACGCCGGCGGCCGCCAGGAGCAAAACTGCGGAAGCGATAATTGAATAGAAATAACGACGCATTTAAGTTCCTCCAAAAGTCTGCTGTTTGGTTGACCAGCCGACGTTAAGATGCCTTTAGTTTGTAACAAGTTGTAGCGGAAACCCGCCCTAACGTTAATTAGCCGCACCCGTGCTGTCAAGCATACGGTATTGGATCCGTCACGCCAGCTTCGCGAAAAGCGCGCAGTCGCAAAGCACATGAATCACAACGGCCGCAGGCCCGGTCTGCCGCGCTGTAGCATGACCAGGTAAGGTGCAGCGGCGCATTCAGTTCTAACCCACGTTTTACTATCTCGGATTTCCGCATGTGTATGACGGGCGTCACAATCCTGACGTTGGTTTCGGGCTTCGTTCCAGCGTCGATGGCGACCTGAAAGGCTTCGTAAAACTCCGGGCGACAGTCCGGATAACCCGAGGAATCTTCGGCCACCGCGCCGATGTAGATACGGTGCGCGCGGATAACCTCGGCCCAACTTGTGGCAATCGACAACAGATGCGCATTGCGAAAGGGCACGTAGCTGGTTGGGATTTGCTTCGAAGTAAGATTTGCTTCGCTTACCGGGATGTTTTCATCGGTCAATGAAGAGCCGCCAATAGACTTCAGGTATTCGATCGAGACAGCGAGCCGTTTCGACACGTGGTAACTGTCGGCCAGGTCTTCGAAAGCCCGGCGCTCACGTGCCTCAGTGGGCTGTCCATACGAGACGTGAAGGAACGCTAGTTCGTCATTATCTTCGTTGGCGATCGCGGCCGTGACACAAGAATCCATGCCGCCTGAGACGAGGCAGACGGCTAAGGATGAAGGCGGAAGGATGACAGATGAAGCGGCCTCTTCATCGTTCGGTTGAATTGTCTCGCTGCTACCACCCATGCGTACAAATCATTTTCCATTTGTCATTTGACATTTATCATTTGCCATTTTAAGTCGCGATTTGTCATTTTCCATTACGTCCCGGACGCCCAATGACAAATGGAAAATGATAAATGATAAATGGAAAATGTCTTCTCGGTGTCGGCCTATTCGAAGACTACTTCTCAAACCCCGCGCACAGCCGGCCCCCAGATGTACTTGTGAAGCTGTAGCTGCATGCGCACGTTCAAGCCGCTCTCAGTGATCCACTTCGCCAACTCCTGCAAATCGATTAACCCCCAGGCCGGGGAAATCAGAATTGCTTTCGCTCGAGTCTCAAGCTCGTATTGTTCGATGGTTTTCTTTGTGAACTCCCAATCCGCCGCGTCGGCGATGACGAACTTGACTTCGTCTCGATCCGCCCGCAAACGTTCGAGATTTGACCAATCGTTCCGCTTAGCTTCACCCGAAGCCGGGCATTTTATGTCGAGGATGACCTTCGCGCGCTCGTCAACATCAATAGTCGAAACATAGCCGCCGGTTTCAATCAAGACCTCGTTTTCTTCATCGCAAAGCTGCCTAATAAGCTCGAACGCCTCGCGCTGCGCCAGCGGCTCGCCGCCGGTGACTTCCACCAGCCGGCAGCCAAAGTCGCGCACCTTTTGCATAATCTGTTCAATCGTGAAATGGTCGCCGCCGGTGAATGTGTACTCACTGTCGCACCAGGTGCAGCGCATAGGGCAGCCGGTCAGCCGCACGAAAGTGCAGGGCCGGCCGGCATGCGTGGACTCGCCCTGGATCGAGTGGAAAATCTCGGTAACTCTGAGCATTTTCCAGATTCTAGATTCTAGATTTGTGATTGTCGATTTGGTCCCAGCCAACCGCAGCCGCCTGGCTTCATCAAACTCGCGGGCAAACGAATCGGCCGGACCCGTCTAAAGATCGTGATAGCATGGCCCGAGCCCCCGAAGAACACGCGATTTTGAGTAACAGCCAGACCCGAATTGATGAAGTAATTGCCGCCGGCGCGCAGCGCCTGGTTGCACGTGCGGACAACCCGCGGCGGCTCGACGCGCCCGCGCTGATCCAGCGCGTGCGCGCAACCGTCGAAAAGTATGTTCTCAAACACGAACCCGAAGCGTCCACCGAACAAATAGCTTCGTTCATTGATGGCTTGCATGCGGATGATCTGTGTTTGGTCGTCGCATGCCTGCGTGGGGACCAATCCGCGTGGAGTGAGCTGGTCGAAGGCTACGGCGTGACCGTGAAATCCGCCGCCCGCGGAGCGAGTCCGAACGCAGAAATGGCCGAGGATTTGGCCCAGTCTATTTGGGCTGAGCTGCACGGCCTCAAGGTTCGCGATGACGGGCAACCGGCAGGCAAGTTGGCGTATTACTCCGGCGCCGGATCGCTCGGCGGGTGGCTGCGCGCGGTCGTCGGACAGCTGGCAATCGATCGCCATCGACGCGAA
>DASUTF010000324.1:0-15429 GCA_036374695.1 Pyrinomonadaceae bacterium | reverse complement strand
CCTCGGGCATCACCGGCGAAACAATTTACGTCGATTGTGGCTACAACATCATGGGACTATAGTGACGCAAGTTGATAACTTGCGATGGGGCGCAAGATGGCATCTTGCGTTATCGCAATGAAGAACGACGACTACAGAGATATTCAGGGCAGCACGCATGACGAGCGTCTGCTCGAGACGCCGCGGCCGGACGAGTTCCTGCATACGGACACCTGGCGCGTCTTCCGCATCCTGGGCGAGTTCGTTCAGGGCTTCGAAGACCTGGCGCCGATTACGAACGGCGTTTCGATTTTTGGGTCGGCCCGCACGTCGCGCGACGATCCTGCCTACGCTGCGGCCCAGGAAACCGCTGCTCTCTTCGTGCGCGCGGGGTTCGCGGTAATCACGGGTGGCGGGCCCGGTATCATGGAAGCCGCCAACAGAGGCGCGCTCGAAGCCGGCGGCACTTCGGTGGGGTGTAACATCGAGCTGCCTCACGAACAAAAGTCGAACGACTACCTCACGCTGTCCCTGAAATTCAAATACTTCTTTGTGCGCAAGATGATGTTCGTGAAGTACAGCGACGCGTTCGTCATCTTCCCCGGAGGATTCGGCACACTCGACGAGTTGTTCGAAGCGCTAACGCTGATTCAAACACGTAAGATTCACCACTTTCCGGTCGTGCTCTATGGCTCAGAATATTGGCGACCGATGTTGGATTGGTTGAAAGGCCCGATGCTGACCGAGCGAAAGATCGTGGATGAAGACTTTCGGCGTCTGCACGTCACCGATTCACCGGAACAGATTGTGAAGATCGTTTCGGACAGCAAAAGCGCGCTCGAAAAGATCTCGTAGGTACGCATGCCTCCGGCATGCAGCAGCACGCCAGAGGCGTGCGAACCGTCACTAACCGCCCACGTTGTCCACCAGCCAGACGCGATACGGTTCTGAGACGTGCGCCATCGGAACCGCGATGATCTCCGGTGTGTCGTAGCTGTGAATCTCGCGCACGACCTTTTCTAAATCAACAAACTGCGCGGCCGTTGTCTTGGCGAGCATCAGGACTTCTGTGTCGCGCTGTACCTCGCCATTCCAGCGATAGACCGATTCAATTTCCGGAAGGATTTGTACACAGGCCGCGAGCTTTTTGTTGACCAGCAGCTCAGCGATGCGCGCAGCTTCAGCGCCATCGGCAGCCGTCATCAAGACGACGATCGGTTCTGAAGTAGCGGTCTCCATAAGCACAGGGGCACAGACTTCAGTCTGTGATTTAGTTCAAACAACTCACAACTGAAGCCTGTGCCCCCCTTTTCATTCTGCTTCAGTTTCTTCGGCGCCATCATCGGCGGGCCCGGTCAACGGCGAGGTGTCCTGGCCAAAGAACGAAGCGTAAAGCTCCTTTGCCCGATCGAGATCTCGCTCATCGACCAGCACCGCCGCGCCTGGCGAGACGGCAGAAAAGACCGGCGAGAACGCATCGTTGGTGGATTGCACGACCGAACGAACGCCGTTTTGCCGCAGAATGTCGTTGACCATTTCGGCTTCGACGGGTGACGACAAAGTGTGCAGCGTGACAAAGTTCGCTTCGCTGTCGTCGCCGGCGTTGACCTGCGTCGCTACCAGATCCACTTTGTCTTCAGGACACTTCGTAATCCCAGGTTGAAATTCAGCTTCACAGATAGGACAGAACATAGTTCTCCGTTCTCAGGCAATTTGGTATGCGTGTTCAGATTTTACCGACGCGCCCAGCAATTGTTCCAGTCGCCGCCAAACGCTATCCGGCGTCATGGCTTCGAAACATGCCGGCTTAAACGCGCTTTTCGTAAACGAACAGTCTGTATCGTGACAATTGACGCATTCGAATTCTGACGTAATCTGAATCTGGTTCTTTCCAATTGTGCCGCACATATTCGGGTCAGTTGCGCCGTACAAAGTCACTGAGGGCACGTCCAGCGCCGCCGCGATGTGACTGAGTCCCGTGTCCAGGCCGACCGTTGCAGTGGCGCGGCTGATGATCGAAGCCTTATCGGATATTGAAAGCTTCGGCAGCACTATCACATTGGCGACACCCGCCGCGATTCTCCGGGAGCGTTCACATTCCGCTTCACTGCCCCAGGGTAACACTACCGACAATCCAGCCACCGTGGCGCGCTCAGCCAGTTCCCGCCAGTACTGCTCCGGCCAATTCTTCGAGGACCAACTTGTGCTGTGAATGAAAACGACGTAGGGCTTGGTGGTTTGCAGCGCCGGGGACGGCAGACGCTCGCGCGCGATGCCGTAGTCAACCAGGCCTACGTCGTATGAATACGAGAGGGCCTGCGATAAGAGCCGGCGCATGCGCGCCATTGAGTGCTCGCCTTGCGCCACCGCGAATTTGTTTCGATAAACCACATGCGCGCCCCACTCGCGCGCCGAAGCGCCATCGTAGCCGTAACGGGGACCTCGCGCCTGGCGCGCGATGAAGGCGCTCTTGAACTCGCCCTGAAGATCGACAATCGCATCGTAAGATTCGCGCCGCAGATCTTTTAGATGAGCTTTTATTTCAATTCGGCCGGCGGTCGAAGTCAATCCCCGCCGCCAGCGTCGCAGGGCCACCGGAAAAACGTTTTCGACATGCGAGTGCCAGGCGGGAATGTCTGCGAACGCTTCGTCCACAGCCCAGTCGAATTTGATGTTCGCATTCGCGCGCGCGGCGTCGGTGAGTGCCGGCAGTGTGTGGACAACGTCCCCCATCGATGAAAGCCTGACGATCAGAACACGCATTGTGGGAAGGATACCGGAAAGCCCTGCCAGAGAGAACCCGATTAACAATCCGCCAGTGAAAGCAATTCTGTAGAGGTAGAGCGCGTTTGACGCGGGACATTAACCCGACCGTCAGGGAGAGCTCCAACTAAGCGACTTAATGGGCCCTCCCTAACGATCGGCCCACTGCCCCGAACCAGCGCCACGCATTAACACAAGTACCAACAATCCGGGCAAGTCGCTTTACTTTTTGCGAGCTGAATTATTCAGCCCGCTGCCTGCACTGCTCGCTCGAATGGAATTTCTTCGAAATGGGTGAAGCGTTTGAAGTCGCTGAATCTCTGGTTAATTTCTTCCTGGGTCAGACGCTGCACGCGTTCAGTGCCGAACTCTTCAACGTTGAATGAAGCCATCACCGATCCAAATATCATCGCGCGGCGCAGCGCTGCTTCATCAAGTGTTTCCTGGCTTGCCAAATAGCCCATCAGACCGCCCGCGAAAGTATCACCGGCTCCGGTCGGATCGAAGACAGACTCGAGCGGGTACGCCGGAATCGCGAAGTACTCGTCTTTCGTGAACATCGCCGCCCCGTACTCGCCGCGCTTCACGATCAGCGTTTGCGGTCCCCAGGAAAGAATCTTGCGGGCGGCTTTGATCAGATTTGGTTCTTCAGTAAGTTGACGCGCCTCGGCATCGTTCACAATCAACAAGTCAACGACCTCGATCGCCTTTTGCAAGCTTTCGCGCGTTGTGTCGATCCAAAGATTCATCGTATCCAGCGCGACCAGCTCGGCGTCCTGGATTTGCTGCCGGACGTCACGCTGCAAATCGGGTTGGATGTTCCCGAGAAATACCAGCCGTGCACTCTTCGAACCGTCCGACAGTTTCGGTTGAAAGCCGGCGAACACATTCAAGTGTGTATCGAGCGTGTGCGCGACGTTCAGGTCGTATTCATATCGCCCGAACCAGCGGAAGGTCTGACCATCAGGAATGACTTCCAAATCAGTCGTGTCAACGCGGTGGTTTTCAAACACCGCGCGCTCTTCAGCGCCAAAATCGCCGCCCACTACGGCGACGACGCGCACGTTGGTGAAGAAGCTGGCCGAGATCGAAAAGTGCGAGGCCGACCCGCCCAGCATCTTTTCGCGTTTACCGAAAGGCGTTTCGACGGAATCAAATGCGACGGAACCAACGACAAGAAGAGACATAATTGATTTTGGAATTACGAATTTGGAATCAAACTTGGGTCTTAGGTCTTAGGTCTTAGACTGCTTACTGCTTACTGCTTACTGCTTACTGCTTACTGCTTACTGCTTACTGTCTTTCCACCAAGAGCGCGCAGCGCATCTTCGGCCTGCCCGCGAAAACCGCTTTCAGGATAGCTGTTGACGAGCTGCGTGAAGAAACCGCGAGCTAACTCGCGAAATTGTTCCGCAGTCAAAGTCTTCTTCGTCTCGCCCTCGTGTATCACGTACAGCGACGACTTCTGCCTGCCCTTGCCTTCGGCAAGATTCAGACTGCTCTGCCCCGCCATGAAGAGCGCCTCGTCGATTCGTGAGAACATCGGATTGGCCGCGATGATCTCCTCACTCCGTTGCAGCGCCGCCACGTATGCTTTACGCGTTTTGAAGTAGTGGCGCGCCACCTCAAGGTTATGCAGCGAGTCTTTTTCCAGCTCAGCGTCGCGCTGAATCTGCGGCTTCTGTTTCGCCCCGCCTTGCCCAAACACAAATGACGACAGGGCGATCAGAATGGTTACCGCCAGAATAGGTGTTAAAAACTTCTTCATAGTCACTCCCAACTCGAAACTCGAAACCCAAAACCCGAAACTTTACGTACGGTACTTCCCAATGATGGCTTCGAGCTTGCGAACGGTTGCTTCGGGCCAAAGGCTCGGCGCGGTAAATATTGCGTTCTTCAGCGCCGTGCCGCATTTGCAGGCGCGCGACTGACCCGCCAGACCTTTGACGGCGCCCTTGATGATCAACTGAGCATTCCGCACATTCTGATTCAGGTAATCGATCACAGTCTCGACCGTCACCGCGTCATGCCCCGGATGCCAGCAATCGTAATCGGTCACCAAAGCCAGCGTCGCGTAGCAAATCTCAGCTTCGCGCGCCAGCTTCGCCTCCTGCAAATTCGTCATGCCGATGACATCCATGCCCCACGAACGATACACGTTCGATTCGGCAACGGTCGAAAACGCAGGTCCTTCCATGCAGATGTAAGTGCCGCCACGATGCGCGTTAACTTTGACCGTCTTACACGATTGTTCGAGGACGTCACCAAGATCGGAACACACCGGATGTGCAAATGCGATGTGCGCAACGATCCCTTCACCGAAGAAAGTTGATCCCTGCACTCGACCGCGCGTGCGATCAAAAAACTGGTCGGGAATCACCATGTCGAGCGGCGCGTATTTTTCCTGCAACGATCCCACCGCGGAAGCTGACAAGATTCGTTCGACGCCGAGCAGCTTCATCCCGTAGATGTTCGCCCGGAACGGCACTTCAGTCGGCGTGAAGCGGTGGCCAACTCCATGCCTTGGCAGAAACGCCACGCGCTCGCCTTCCAACGTGCCGAGGATGAATTTGTCCGACGGATTTCCAAACGGCGTCTGGATCTCCAACTCTTCCACGTCCGTCAATTCCGGCATCTGATAGAGGCCGCTGCCGCCAATGATTCCGATCTTTGCTGCTGTCATTTCCTGGTTTCGCTAAGTCAGGCGATAGATGTACGCGTCTTCGATAAATGTGCTGTTAATCATGTTACGGGAAAATCTGATCCGAGAAATCCCATCTCCGGTTCTGACGGCGAGCCGGAGCACCGAAATGGTAGGATCGTGGGGATCTACCACTGTTATGTGCTTAAGCGGAATTGACTTATCTTCTGGCGTTTTCTCAATGATTGATTGCACCTTACCGTACGCTGCCCTGACGCCCTCAGAATCAACCTCTGGGGTTGCAATGATGAATCGCCAGTCATTTGCATCTGAGTCGTAAAACCACAGCGAGGCGGTTAACGGCAACCCAGCCTCATCGAGTCGACTTGTTAACTCTGCGCCGGCTGAGATCATCGATTCGGTTAGAGCTTCTTTTACCACCATTTCTGTAACCATGCGACGATTCCATCCTTTCCATCAGTCACGGCTGCATAAAGCGCCTCGGCTTTATCTTTGTCAATCTCTAGAGAGTACCGTGCGTCTTCCTTCCAATCCTTCGCAATAGCCCAGTTTAATCTGAAATCCGCGTTGTCCTCGCTGTTCTTTCGGTGTTCCTCACTCAATCCAGAAAAACTAAGCAGGCTATTCAAATCATGCACATAGAGTCTCCTCGAATTCTCAATCGGGAAATCATATTGCTGTGTCTGCTTCGCGATGCACGCTTTTAACGCGCATTCAACGGCATAGCCTATCAAGTAGTAGGCTCCTGCATAGCGGCCCGTCTCCAGCAGAACCTTGGCATCATCAAGGCGCAGCTCAGCTAACTTTTGGAAGTCGCCTCGATTCATATCGCGACTGCGTTAAACTTCCCTTCCGTTTCCACGATTCGCGCCAATGGCTGATCCGGATCGTGATAGAACAAGCACGTCCATCCTTCGCGCGCCGCCTGCGGCAACAGACGTTTCTTCGCTTCGACGGTCTCGACCGGGTAAAGGTCGTATCCCATGACCCAGGCAAATGGTACGTGCGCGCGCATCGGCACCAGATCGGCGAATCCGAACATTGTTTGACCGTTGTGTTGCAGTCGCCAACACTGCATCGAACGATTGTGGCCGGGCTGCGTCTCCATCGTGAGTCCGGGAACAACTTCATACTGCGCCGGCTTCAATTCCAGTTGCCCGCTGTCTTTTAGCGGCCGCCAGTTGTCGGGAAAATAACTCGCTTTATCGCGGTCGCTCGGTGACTCCGCGTGCTCGTACTCAGCCTGTGAGACGAAGTAGCGCGCATTCGGAAACTGCGCGCGTACGTTTCCGGATTCATCAATCGCTGTATTGCCGCCCGAGTGATCGAAGTGCAGATGCGTATTAACCACGATCGTTACTTCTTCCGGCGAGACGCCCGCAATGGTCTGCACTGAATCAGCCAAACTCCGCGTCCGGTTAATCCCGTACATGGCGCGATGCTTTTCAGACCATTTGTCGCCAATGCCGGTTTCGATCAGTACTCGCTCGTTCCCAGTTTCGATGAACACGCAGTTCATGTTCATCCGAATGCGATTCTGTTCGTCGGGCGGACAGAACTTTGACCATAGAGTGCGCGGCACGACGCCGAACATCGCACCGCCGTCCAGTCGAAACTCACAGTCCGGCACAATTTCGACGCGATAATCGCCAAACTTCATCGAACAAATGATTAGCGCTTTGCGGGTGAACTCTTGCCCTTCGGCGCAGGTGTCGCGGCCGGTGGAGCTTGCGGCTCAAATGGCAACCCTTGCGGCATCTGCTGCTGCGGCGGCATTTGCACGGCAAAGTTTTCCGCGATTGTGATGTGGCCGCTCTGGCGCTTCACGATTTCCTCGATCAGCTTTTTCTCTTTTTCCTGAGCGACCTCCTGTGACGCGCGCTCGGGGTCGCCCGTGCGCCGGCCCTCATTCTTGATGATGTGGAAGCCGAATTGAGATTCGACGATCTCGCTTGTCTGGCCCGGCTCAAGAGCGAACGCGGCCTTCTCGAATTCCGGCACCATTCGTCCTTTGCCAAACCAGCCTAAGTCACCGCCATTCTGCTTGCTGCCGTCGTCCGAATACTCTTTTGCCAGGTTCTCAAAATTCTCGCCGGCCTTAACGCGCTTTAAAACCTCTTCCGCTTTCGCGCGCGCCGCCGGCTTGTCCAGGCCGCCCTGCTCCGCCGGCATCTCGGCCGACTTGATGGCTATCAGAATGTGGCGCGCGTGTACCTGCTCTTCCGGGTGCGCCTTTACGTACGCGTCGATTTCAGCCTGCGACGGCTTGGCGGCCTTCACTAAAACTTCTTCCTCGTACATCGACGCCAACAGGCGCGCCTGCTGAAGCATGAGCTGCAACTGCGTCTTCCGTTGCTGGTCCAGGCCGGCCGCGACTCCGCGTCGCTCCCCGATCAAAACCTGGCCCAACTGGGTCCGGATTTCGGTCATCTGCTCTGGCGAAATCTCCTGCCCCGCCATCATCGGATTGCGCGCGCGCGCATCCGCAATGAACTGTTTGAGACGCTCCTCCTGGCCGGGCTCTTTGAAGAATGCTTCGATGTCAGCCTGCGTGATCTGACCCTGCGCTTGTCCCTGCTCTTTCGCCTGGATCTGAGAAATGATGAAGGCCCGCATCAGTTCGAGTTGGCGCTTCACGTCCGGCCGGTTGGTGAAACCCTTCGCGCGGGCTTCTTCGGCCACTGCCAGCAACTCGCGCACATTCTTTACAAAGTCTTTTCGTGCGGCCTCGTCGGATGCCAGACGCATGCGAACCTGCGGCGCCTGATCGCTCGCGATTAGGGACATGTCATCGGCGGTCAGATTGATGGCTGTTGCATGACTGGCTCTAACCTGCCAAACAATCAGGCCGACCGAAAACAGAATGCCGACACCAGCGGCAATCCAGGCTTTGGTAGTTGAATTCAAAACAAGACTTCCTTTCGATTCAGGTAACGTTGCGCAAGTAATTTAACTTGCGCCCGCATCTGGAACGCAAGTTAACAACTTGCGCTACTGATTTTTACGACTGCGGATCCTGTACCAGTTCCAGCAAAACGCCGCCCGTGGATGATGGATGAATGAAGGCTACAAGGCAACCGCCCGCGCCCACCCGGGGCTCTTCGTCGATTAATTTTGCACCCTTGGATTTCAAGTCCGCCAGAGTCGCTTGAATATCTTCGACGCTCACGGCGACGTGATGGATGCCGCCGCCACGTTTTTCGAGAAATTTTGATATCGGTGAGTCCGCAGACATGGGCTCGAGCAATTCAAAACGAGATTCCCCGACAGGCAACATGCAGACGCGGACTTTTTGGCCCGCCACTTCCTCAGTGTGGTCGGCACGCAAACCCAGCAAATCCCGCCAGAGGTCAGAAGCATCATCAATGCCGCTGGTGGCAATTCCGATGTGATGAATCTTCATAAAGATGGTCAGTTGTCAGTTGTTCGCTGCTAGCTGTTCTACGAATAAACCAAGGCGACGAGTGACAACTGACTACTGACTACTGACATTCCCCATCAGTTCCTCGACCGCCGAATACGGATCGCGTTCCTTTGACGCCACTTCCGCAGCCAGCCGTTCAAGTTTGTCAGCCGCGCCTTCCCCCCGCAGCGCCTGGTTCAGCAGTTGCTCACGCAGCAGCTCAAGAATCCGCCATCGCGCAATGCCGAGGCGACGCTCGCTGGTTTCCGGACGCGACTCCTGAAACTCGCGACATTGTTTGATCGCAGAAGCAAGCTCTTCGATGCCCCGGTTTTCCGTCGCGACAGTTTTGACGATACTCGGTTGCCAGGCGTCTTCTCGAACGGCCAGCGAAAGCAAAGCCTGCAACTCTTTTTCCGCGCGCAGAATCCCTTCCCGGTCCGCCTTGTTCAGCACCAGGACGTCGCCAATTTCCATGATACCGGCCTTCAGAGTCTGCACGTCGTCGCCCATGCCCGGAACGAGTACGACTACGCAAACGTCGGCCGTCTTTATAATTTCAACTTCGTCCTGACCGACGCCGACGGTTTCAACCAGAATCTTTTGATATCCGGCCGCATCCAGAATCGCGACTGCGTCCACCGTCCCGCGGGCCAGCCCGCCAAGATTTCCGCGCGTTGCCATGGATCGAATGAAGACGTCTTTATCGAGTGACAACGCCTGCATCCGAATGCGATCCCCGAGAATCGCCCCGCCGGAAAACGGGCTTGACGGGTCGACCGCGATGATGCCGACGCGCTCGCCCTGGCTGCGATAGTAAGCTGCGAGCTTGTCAACGATCGTTGACTTTCCGGCGCCCGGCGAGCCCGTAATGCCAATTACGAGCGCTTTGCCCGCCCGCGCGAATACATCTTTCATTAGCTCGGAAGCTGATGCGGCGCCGTCTTCTACCCGCGAGATCGCGCGCGCGACCGCCGTCGGCTCTCCGGAAATGATTCGATCAATTAAAGACTGATCCGTCAAAGTCGTTTTGCCACGTTCAGAGTCGGGACCTGTCCCGACCGGTGCCGGCACAGGCGCCGGTACTAAACGGATTGTTAGGTTAGGCTCTTTTCAGAATCTCGCGCGCAATGATCATCCGTTGAATCTCGGATGTGCCTTCACCGATCGTGCAGAGCTTCGAATCGCGCCAGTACTTCTCTGCCGGATAGTCTTTCGTGTAACCATAGCCGCCGTGGATCTGAATCGCCTCTTCGCAAACGCGAACGCTGATTTCCGACGAGTACAGCTTGGCCATCGACGACTCTCTGGTTGTCCTCTTCCCCTGATCTTTCATCCACGCGGCGCGATACATCAACAGCCGCGCGGCGTCGATTTGCGTCGCCATGTCCGCAAGTTTGAATTGAATTGCCTGAAACTCATTAATCGGTTTGCCGAACTGCTGCCGCTCGCCCGAATAGCGCACCGCCGACTCGTAGGCGCCCTGAGCGATACCCACGGCGAGGGCCGCGATCGAAATGCGTCCTCCGTCGAGAATCTCCATCGCGTTCACAAAGCCCATGCCTTCTTCGCCGATGCGATTATCGTCCGGCACAAAACAGTCTTCGAATACCACGCTCGCTGTTTCTGAAGCGCGCAACCCGAGCTTGTTCTCTTTCTTTGAAGGCGAAAAGCCCTTCATGCCTTTTTCAAAAATGAATCCGGTAATGCCCTTGCTGCGCTTCGCGCGATCGCTTGAGGCGAAGGCCACGCACGTATTCGCGTGAATGGCATGAGTGATGAAGTTCTTTGCGCCGTTGATTAACCAACCTCTGTCTTGCCGCACAGCAGTCGTGCGCGTTCCCGACGCATCCGACCCGGCGCCGGGTTCCGTCAATCCCCACGCGCCGATGTGTTCGCCGCTCGCCAGCGGCACCAGATACTTCTGTTTTTGCGCTTCAGTGCCGTACTGAAAGATGTGATTCGAACAAAGCGACGTGTGCGCGGCGACGGAAATTCCGACCGAGCCATCAACCCGCGACAGTTCCTCGATCACGGTCGCGTATTCGACGTACCCGAGACCTGCGCCACCGTATTCTTCGGGAAACAACACGCCGAGCAGCCCCAATTCGGCCAACTTTGGTGTCAGCTCAACTGGAAAGTGCTGGGTTTCGTCCCACTCCATAACGTGCGGCGCAATCTCGCTTTCGGCGAACTCGCGCACGCTCATCTTCATTTGTTGTTGTTCTTCAGTAAGTTCGAATTCCATAGTGTCAGAACCCGGAGCGGTAGCGACGGGATCGTAAATTCAAGCTGAGTGTACATCCGCTCCCAACCAGTCGCGGTTCTGTAGCTACCTACACACTCAAACGACAGGCCTAAGACGCCTGTCGCAGCATTAATGCAACTGTGCATTGTAACCTAACGCGAAGAAACTCGCAGTCTGCGGCGGGGGCGTTTAGTTTGACGTGAGGATTCGCGCATTGGCCGGTAGAACCTTTTGACCTCGACGGGCTGAAGGAGCCGCCATTCACCGGGTTTCATTTTTGAATCACTGAGCGGGCCGATGCGCTCGCGCGACAGTTTCAACACCGAGTGGCCGATGGCGTCGAACATGCGGCGAATCTGCTGATTACGACCTTCGTGCAGCGTCATCTCGAACCAGGCATTCACCCCCGTTTGTTCCAACGGAAGAATTTCAGCCGGCGCGGTGCGAACGCCATCGTCGAGCCGCACACCACGTCGTAACCTTTCAATCGCGTTCTCCGTCGGAATCCCTTTCACCTTGACCCGGTACACTTTCGGAATGCGATTTTTTGCAGACGTCACATGATTTGTGAAGTCGCCATCGTTGGTCAGCAGCAGTAAACCTTCAGTATTGAAGTCGAGCCGTCCCACCGGGTGCAGCCGGCCGAGCGCTGCCGGAACCAGTTGCGTGACCAGCGGCCGACCTTTCGGATCAGAGAGGCTGCTCAAATACCCTTTCGGTTTGTTGAGCAGCACGTAAACCTTCTCCTGCGGTTTCAGCAGCCGATTGATGAGACGGCCGTTGACTTTGATGTGATCGGTTTCGGGATTGGCTTTCGTGCCGAGTTCAGTGACGACGGTACCGTTGACCGCAACTTTGCCGGCCTTGATTAGTTCTTCGGCGTGGCGGCGGGACGCAATGCCGGCGGCGGCAATTAATTTTTGCAGGCGCTCTTCCATCAGTTGCCACCATCATTCATTTGCGGCGCCGGCGAGGTCCTGGAAATCTTCGATGCTCGGCAACTCTGACAGGTCTTTGAGCCCAAACTGAATAAGAAACTCTTTCGAAGTGCCATACATCATCGGCCGTCCGACGGTTTCTTTGCGACCTTTCGCGACAATCAGCCGCTTGTCGAGCAGCGTTTTAATCGCCGAAGGCGACTGTACACCGCGAATTTCGAGAATCTCAGGCACCGTGACCGGCTGTTTGTAGGCAATAACGGCCAGCGTTTCCAGCGAAGCCAAAGACAATTTCGCGCTGGGCTTTGACTTCAGATAAGCGCGGACGTGTTCGTGATGTTCCGGCTGAGTCGAGATTTGCCAGCCGCCCGCGATCTCGCGCAATTGCAGCCCTCCGCTTCGATTCGCATACTCTTCGACCAGCGATTGAATAGCTTCTTCGACCGCTGATTGCTCAACGCGCAGAACCCGCGCAATCATCTTCGCGGCGAGCGGTTCGTCGGCGACGAAGATCAAAGCCTCAGCGATAGACTTCAATTCCGTCGCTGAAATCTCGCGGGTGCCTTCGATCTCGCCCTCCTCGACGGGTTCGATTTCAATCTCGATCTCCACTGCTGCTTTCGCTTCACCCATAGTCTAATGAGCCATCGCTCACGGTCGGGCTACTACCCCCAAGCGTCAAGCCGGACTGACCGTGCGCGCGGTAATGTCGCCGAACGTTTCGCGCTGAATCAAAGAAATTTCGGCAAGGCGGACCAGTTCCAACACTGAAAGGAATGCCACGACGAGCTCGCGACGCGATTGCGCGCGCTCGAAGAACTTCATGAGGTTCAGCTCGCCCGCCGATCGAACCATGTTGCGGAGGCGATCGATCATCTCGGCCATCGACACTTCCTCCCGCTCGATCTCCATCATCACTTCTTCTTTGTGCCGCGCGAGGATCTTCTGAAACACCGTCAGCAGATCGAACAGCCCAACCGCGACTTCGGGATTGTTTTTGTCGGTTTCAATTTCCGCGCGCTTAAACACGGCTTGTTCGACCGTCGCGCGCGACCAAAGCATCTGCGCGGCAGATTTGAATTTCTCATGCTCGAGAAGCCGATTAACGAGATCCGCGCGCGGATCTTCGACCTCTTCCTCGGCGGCGAGTGGATCGCGCGGCAGCAGCATGCGGGACTTCACTTCGATCAACTGCGCGGCCATCACCAGAAAATCACCGGCGATCGTGAGATCCAACTCCTGCATTAGGTTTAAATAACGCAGGTATTCATCCGTAATTCGCGCGATCGGAATGTCGTAGATGTTGATCTGTTCCTGGCGGATTAGATACAGCAGCAGGTCAAGTGGCCCTTCGAATTCACCGAGCGTAATTTTCAGCTGATCGTTTTCGCGGTCGGAAGCGATGGCCGGCGCGGCCCCCGCAACACTGATGGTTGACGGAGTTTCCGGCGCGGACTTGGCGTCGGCCGGCGCCGGGGTGTTAGTTGATGAGGACCCTTCCATTTGGTTTTAATTCCTCGCCTGGTTTCCCACCAGGTGCACTGCCACTCATTCTCGCGCGCCGACTAGTCCCATTCTTCTCTTAGCGTCGGAAAGCGTTGTGCGCGCAATCTCCTGCGCGCGGGCAGCTCCCAGTTCCAGAATCGCGTTCAGTTTACCATCATCGATCGCTTTCACGCGCTCGCGAATCGGCTTCAGAAACTCGATCGTGACGTCAGCCAGCTCCTGCTTCAGGCTTGCATAACCTTTGCCGCTAAAATGATCTTCGATTTCCTGATTACTCTTACCGGTGAGCAGATGGTAAATCGTCAGCAGATTATTGATGGCCGGGCGGTTTGGATCGAAACGAATCTCAGTGCCTGAGTCGGTGACCGCGCGTTTGAACTTACGCCGCACCGCGTCATCAGAATCCAACAGCATGACGCACCCGGCTTCGCTTTCCTCGTCAGACTTGGACATCTTCTTCGTCGGATCAGCGAGCGACATAATTCGCGCCCCGACCTTCGGGATGAACGGATCGGGCACGCGAAATGTCTCGCCATAATCGCGATTGAAGCGAACGGCGATGTCGCGCGTCAGCTCGAGGTGTTGCTTCTGGTCTTCGCCGACCGGGACCAGATCCGTTTGGTAAAGCAGGATGTCGGCGGCCATCAGCACCGGGTAGTCAAACAATCCGACGCCGACATTTTCCTGCTGCTTTCGCGCCTTGTCTTTGAATTGCGTCATCCGCTCAAGTTCAGACATGCGCGTGACGCAATTGAGCAGCCAGGTGAGCTCCGCGTGCTCCGTCACATCCGACTGGACGAAGATGGTGGAAACGTCGGGATCGATCCCCACGGCCAGATAAATTCGGGTAAGGTCCCGCGTTTTCTCGATCAGAACTTTTGGATCCTGCGGAAGTGTGACGGCGTGGAGATTTACGATGCAGAAGAAGCTTTCGTATTCATGCTGCAGCGCCACCCAATTGCGCAAGGCACCGAGGTAATTCCCCAGATGAATGTTGCCGGTAGGTTGAGCGCCGCTAAAGATTCGTTTCATTTGTCTATGCGCCCAGGAAGAGAATTCTCATGGCAATGGGCATCAGCACACCAAAGATGACTGAGAATACGCCGGTGAACATGGCGAAGATGAGCAACAGAAAGCCAAACCGTTCAAGCGTTTCGAATGCCGAATCGAAACTTTCCGGCAGAATACTTTGGAGAATCTTGCTGCCGTCCAAAGGCGGAATCGGAATGAGATTGAAAATGCCGAGCGCCACGTTGAGAATAAAAAACGTCAACAGCAGTTTCAGCGCGCCCTCCGCAAGCAACGAGTCGGAGCGAGGGACGAGTCCCTCAGACGTAAAAACAATCAAACCCGTAGCGACCAGGATTCGAATTATTATTCCAACTATAATCGCGATTATGAAATTGCTGATCACGCCGGCTGCGGAAACCCAAAAATTTGCCACGCGCTTGTTGCGCCAACGCAAGGGATTCACCGGCGTGGGCTTAGCCCAACCAATTAATGGCGCGCCGGTAAAGTAGGCAATGGCCGGAAAAAGAAGCGTGCCGATCGGATCGACGTGGGCGACGGGATTAAGACTGATGCGCCCCTGCAACCGGGCGAGATCGTCGCCAAAACGGTTCGACATCCACGCGTGCGCCGATTCGTGAACCGACAGCGAAAAGATCAGCGCTACCATGAACAGGAGAAACTGTCCGATTACGTTGCCGTCAATGTTACCCACTTAGGCTCAGTTCTGATTTCCGAATGATGAATTGAAGTTCGTCCGCGAAAGTAACATCACGGTGTTTCGCGCGTCAAAGCCCAGTCCTGCGACATCAACAACCCGTCGATACCAAGGCTCAAGCTGTAAACACTATCGTTCGTGGCAACGATCATGTCGCCTTGCCGCGAGAAAGCGAGCCCAACAACATTCATGCCTGCCACAAGC
>DASUTF010000323.1:0-12806 GCA_036374695.1 Pyrinomonadaceae bacterium | reverse complement strand
TACTTAATCGCCTTCTGAATGTCTTTGACGGTGATCAGACCTTTTAAGTGCTTGTCATCATCGATCACCAGAAGCTTTTCAATTCGATGCTCCTGCAAAACCGCCTTCGCCTGATCGAGGGTAGTGCCGACGGGCACAGTGACGAGCGGCTGCGGCGTCATCACTTCTGAAACCGGCAAATCGAATCGCGTCTCGAACCGCAGATCCCGATTGGTGATGATCCCGACCAGGTGTCCGTCTTCATCGACGACGGGCACGCCGCTGATGTGATAACGCTCCATCACATTGAGCGCTTCGCGCACCGGGCGGTCCTGGGGAATCGTCACCGGATCGACGATCATGCCTGATTCCGAACGCTTCACTTTGTCGACTTCTTCGGCCTGGCGCTCGATGGTGAGGTTCTTGTGCATCACACCGATGCCGCCCTGCTGCGCGATCGCGATCGCGAGCGACGCCTCAGTCACCGTGTCCATCGCGGCCGAGCAAAGCGGAATGTTCAGACGAATACCGCGCGTGAATTGAGTTGACGTGTCGGTTTCGGTCGGCAACACATCGGATCGCGCCGGCACCAGCAGAACGTCATCGAATGTCAGTCCTTCAGCAACATTTTCCGTAATCATATTTTATTCAAAATTACTCCCTCGAATTCATTTCTCAAAGTTGCGAAACAAAAGGTGTGTCGTAATTTGTTTTCCTCTGTGCGTACTCTGTGGTTCTCCATGTCTCTGTGGTGGTGTTTGCTCAAGATAATTTCACCACAGAGGCACAGAGTTCCACAGAGATGCTGAAAGAAGGACACACAAACAAAAATGCCCGCGACCTCGCGGGCAACTGCCATTCTGGTTTGAACCACACACGCGCGGCAAACTGCGCACTCGCGCAGAGCTTTTCCGCCCCGCGTCTAAACATTGACGGCGTCCTGTTCCTCCTTCACCTGCATGTCCGGGTTGGGCCGTGCGCCGCGGTTCTGGCCGGCCACGCTCTTCTGATAGAAATACAATCCGCCCCAAACCGCCAGCGATAGCAGCGCCAGGATCAGGATCGCCAGCAACAATGTCTTTATGGGTGAACGACCCTGGTGCCCGCCGTCGTCGGTATAAACCAGCGACTTCTGATGCTTGGGCGGTTCGTCTTCCGACTCGCCGTGCTCGCGCATCGCGTTCCCGTACTCTTCAATCGCCTTGTCTTCGTCATAGCCGACGAACTTCGCATATGCGCGGATGAAGCTGCGATTGAAGATTCCGCCGGGCAGCCGGCGATAGTCATCGGTTTCGATGGCCTCGAGATAGCGCATGGAGATCCGGGTATGTTCCGAGATGTCGCGCAGAGCAATGCTTCGCGCCTCGCGTTCGAGTCGCAGCTTTTCTCCGATGCCAGTTGCCATCTTAATCGACCAGGACGGAAGCCGAATTCAATGCGTCGACGATCGTGAACCCTCGAATCGTCGCGCCCTATGCGCATTCTCACGCCCGCCCACAAGCGGGCGCAATTCTTGGCGCGCACTATAACCCCCGGTCAAAAAGGTGTCAAATTTTTGTTGATTTTACGGGAATGCCTCTCTTGATTCTTGACGCGCAGGGTGGTAGCTTGAGGTGCAATCGGGTTTCTTTTTAACTTCTACAATTTCAAAGTGAGGATGCAGAAATGCCTCTTGAAGCACTCGGAATGGTCGAGACCAAAGGCTTCGTCGGCGCGGTTGAAGCGGCCGATGCGATGGTCAAAGCGGCGAACGTGACATTGCTGGGAAAGGAATACATCGGCGCCGGTTATGTGACTGTATTCGTGCGCGGCGATGTTGGCGCAGTCAAAGCAGCCACGGACGCCGGCGCAGCAGCCGCGCGGCGGGTGGGTGAGTTGATTAGCGTGCACGTGATCCCGCGCCCGCACGCCGAAGTTGAACGCGTACTCCCGGTCAATGGCCGCGCAGGTTACAGCCCCGACGAGCAGGGGCAACTCAGCGGCGGCGCGCGCGGACAGTTGGGCCAGGGCGACGCCGGCCGCTCGTTGACGTCGCGTGAAGGCGCGCGAGAACGAGCGAAGTAATTGCCGATTTACGATTGGCGATTGGCGATTGGCGATTTTGATTGCCGTTTGAATTGGCAATTGGCAATCGACAATTGGCAATGGAGGTTTTATGTCGGCCGACAAAGATCTTATTTCCGTCCAGCAGGCGCGTGACCTCGTCGAAGCTGCTCACCGCGCGCAAACGGAGATCGCGCGCTTCGATCAAGCCAAAATCGATCGTATCTGTGAAGCCATGGCCCGGGCCGCGCTGCGCGAGTCGGCGCGCGTCGCGGCGATGGCGGTCGAAGAGACCGGTTACGGCGTTCCGGAAGACAAACAGGAAAAGAATCGTTTTGCCGCTGAAGACGTCTGGAACTATTTCAAAAATCTGCGCACGGTCGGTGTCGTCAGCGAGACGAAAGACGTTGTCGAAATAGCCAGTCCGCGCGGTGTGGTCGCCGGCATCATTCCCTCGACCAATCCCACTTCAACCGCCATCTTCAAAATCCTGATTTCGATCAAGTCGCGCAATGCGATCGTCATGTCGCCGCATCCGTCGGCCGCGCGCTGCATCAACGAGACGGCGAAAGCCATGCGCGAGGCAGGCGTTAAAGAAGGTCTGCCGGCCGACGCGATCGGCTGCATGACCACGGCGACCATCGAAGGCACCGAAACGTTGATGAAGCACAAGCGGACAGCGGTGATTCTCGCGACGGGCGGAATCGGCCTGGTGCGCGCCGCCTATTCGTCAGGCAAACCGGCATTTGGTGTCGGCCCCGGCAACGTGCCCGTGTTTGTCGAAAGGTCGGCTGACGTTCCGAAAGCGGTGCAGGACATTCTGACCGGCAAGTGCTTTGACAACGGAACAATCTGCGCATCCGAACAGGCGATAGTCGTTGACGCACCCATCGAAATGGCGGTGCGCGAGCAGTTCAAAGCGCAAGGCGGCTATTTTGTTAATCAATCGGAAGCAGATCAGTTGGCGAAGATTGTCGCCACGCCACAACGCAGTCTGAACCCGCAGATCGTCGGCAAGTCGGTGGAATTCATTGCCAACATGGCCGGCATCAGCGTGCCGCCGGGAACGCGCTGCCTGATCGCGGATGTCGGCGGCGTCGGCCGCGACTTCCCGCTGTCGATGGAAAAGCTTTCGCCGGTTCTCGCGTTCTATGTTGAAGACGGAATCGATCGCGGCGCGGCGCGCTGTAGTGAAGTGCTGCATTACGGCGGCATGGGTCACACGGCGGGCATACACACGCGTTCGCGCGAAGCGGCCGTGCGCTATGGCGCAGAGATGCCGGCGTCGCGCATCACGGTCAACACGCCGACGACGCATGGCGCGATTGGATTTTCGACGGCGCTGCCGCCGTCAATGACCCTTGGCTGCGGCTCCTGGGGCGGCAACGTGACTTCAGACAACGTTTCGCCTTTGCACTTGATGGACATCAAACGCGTCGCATTTGAGACGCGTCCGGTTAAGAGTAAGCGGCCGGCAGTCGCGACTCAATCAACCGCGACGATGCCGGCCCAACCGGCCGCACCACGGCCGGCGGTCACGGCTTCGATGTCCGGTCAAGCGAGTGTGCCGAAAGTCAGTCGCGAAGAAATTTCCGCCATCGTCGATCGCTTCCTGGCGAATCGTCAGCCCGAACCGGCCGTCTCGCCATTGCCGCCGCCACCCGCGCAGCCCGCCGCTGCGCCGGCGCGTCCGGTTCAGGCAACCAGTCCGTCAGCAGGCTCGAGCAATGGACGCAAGGCGGCTGACTTCGTAAGCGAAGACGACGTCAAGCGGGCGATTCAGAAAGGCGAGAAGATTTACGTCGGACCGAAAACGATCATCACGCCTTCCGCGCGTGACATCGGCGAGCCGGCAGAGGTGTTCGCGAAGGCATGAACGCGGTTTCAAGTTTCAAGTTTAAGGTTTCAAGTTGAGACCGCGACGAACTTGAAACTTGGAACCTGAAACTTGAAACCTGGATGTTCCTCGGAAAAGTCATCGGCACAGTTTGGTCAACGAAGAAGACGCCTGACCTCGAAGGCGTCCGTTTTCTGATTGTTCATCCCTACGACTTGGATCGCGAACCGACGAAGAACGTTGTGGTCGTGGCGGATAGCCTCGGAGCCGGAACCGGCGAAGTCGTCATCTGTGCATACGGCAAGGCCGCCCGGTCGGCGATTGGTAATCAGGACATGTCGATCGAAGCCGCCGTGGTAGGTATTGTCGATCGAGTCGATCTGACGGATGCTAAATCCGAAGAACTGCGAGAAGCGGCGCGGGAGCTCGCCCGCGACAACGGAAGACCGTAGAATTTTGAATTTCGGATTGCGAATTGCGAATTTGGAGTAACGCCAACCCGAAATCCGCAATTCGAAATCCGCAATCAATTCAATGCCGAACGAAGAGCTGATCTACCGCATCACTCGAACAATCTACGACCGCCTCGGCGCGGGCGCGGATGAGAACACGGTCGAGCAACTTGTCACTGATATTTATCGCGAAGTTGAGCCGCAGTTGCGCAACGGGAGCACGCCCCCGCCGTCATTCAGTTCTACCGGCGTCTCAGGGCAACCTGCCCACGCGGGAGGATCCTCTGAGCGGATAATCATTTCAGTATTTGGCGTCGATCATCCGGGCATCGTGGCCGGGGTTTCGCAGATTCTGGCTGAGGCCGGCTGCAGCATCGTCGATATCAATCAAACCGTCGTACAGGGAAAATTTGCGATGGTCATCATCGCGAACACGTCGCGATCGAAGTCGTCTGTCAGCGAATTGAAAGAGCGCTTTCGCGCCGAGGGTGAAAAGCTGGGCGTACGCATCTATGCGCAACGCGAAGACTTATTCAATGCGATGCACCGGATTTGAGGTGACGGGTGACGGGTTACAGGTGACAGGACGAACTAAAATCGGAGATTTCCTGTCACCCGTCACCTATTACCCGTCATCGGCTTCTTATGCAGCCTGAAATCTCACATCGTTGTCCATCGTGTGGCGCGTCGATTCGCAACCGCGATGCATTGTTCTGTCCTGAATGCGGGAAGCCACTGTCCGCCAAGCCAAAAACTACGGAAGCAGGGGACTTACCCGATACTTCAATCAGGCCCGAAGCAGGCGAGATTGTTGACGTCTCTCATGCTTCATCAGCGGGTGAAGCACCGGCGATCGACGAACCGACTGAACCCGCAAGCGCTACGGCAGCAGCGGTCGACGCCAGCGCGCAACCGGCGCATCGTCGCGGGGAAAAGACTCGCGAGCGTTTGCATCGCGCATCTGAAGTCGCGCGCGGCGTAGGGCGCGGCGTAATCGAAGAACCGGTGAAGCGCGTCGAAAAGATTCGGCAGGCTTCGACCGTAGTTATCGAGGAAGCTTCGTATGATCCAAGCCTGCGCTTTGTGCTGGTCGCGTTGGGATTGTTCGTCGTGTTTGTCGTCCTCCTGGTGTTGAGTAAGGTGATGGGCTGATCCAAAAGTTTCAAGTTCCAAGTTTCAGGTTTCGAGTTCAGGAACCCAAACTTGGAACTTGAAACCTGAAACTTGAAACTTCCGCTCGATGGAATACACGCAAGCCGAAATCCTGCAAACGATCGCGATGACCGAGATGGAACATCTCGATATTCGCACGGTCACGCTCAGCCTCAGCTTGCGAGACTGCGCGACCGACTCGATCGAGGCTACCGCGGCGCGCGCCCGCGAAAAGATCGAGCGGACAGCAGCCCGGCTCGTCAGCGCGGTCGATGAAATCGGCGACGAGATTGGCATTCGCATCGCGAACAAGCGCATTGCCGTCACGCCCGTTTCAATCCTGACTGAAGCCGCGCGCGGCAACCCCGTCGATTTGGCTCGGGCGATTGATGAATCGGCGCGGGTGGTCGGGGTGGATTTCATCGGCGGCTATTCGGCGCTGGTGCACAAAGGCTTTACGCGGAACGAAAGTGATTTTCTGGACTCGATTCCGGAAGCTCTTTCGGTAACCGAACGGCTGTGCGGGTCGGTGAATGCGGCAACGACTCGCGCCGGAATTAACATGGATGCCGTGGCGCGCGTCGGTCGATTGATCAAGGAAGCCGCCGAACGCACAAGTGATCGGTTCGGGCTTGCCTGCGCAAAGTTCGTCTGCTTCGCGAATGCCGTCGAAGACAATCCGTTCATGGCCGGGGCATTTCACGGTGTCGGCGAGCCGGAAGCGGCCTTGAACGTGGGCGTCTCCGGTCCCGGCGTCGTCAACTATGCGGTCAGCCGTGCTGAACCCGGTCTGCCTTTGCATGAGCTCGCCGACGTCATCAAGAAGCTTTCATTCAAACTCGCGCGCGCGGGCGAACTGGTCGGACGAGAAGCGGCGCGGCGGCTGGGCATTCCCTTCGGCATTATCGACTTGTCGCTGGCGCCGACCCCCGTGCCCGGCGATTCGGTTGCGAACATCCTCGAAGCGATGGGATTCGAGCGCGCCGGCACGCACGGCACCACGGCCGCGCTCGCTTTGTTGACCGACGCCGTGAAAAAAGGCGGCGCAATGGCCAGCAGTTCAGTCGGCGGCATGAGCGGCGCCTTCATTCCCGTCTCGGAAGATGCCGGGATGATCGAAGCGGCGCGCGTGGGGGCATTGAGTTTGGACAAACTCGAAGCCTGGACCAGCGTCTGTTCCGTCGGCATCGACATGGTGGCCGTGCCCGGTTCGACTTCAGCCGAAACGATCGCCGCGATCATCGCGGACGAAATGGCCGTCGGGGTGATGAACAATAAGACGACCGCGGTGCGAATTATCCCCGTGCCCGGTAAGGACGTCGGCGACATGGTTGAATTTGGCGGCCTGCTCGGCACCGCGCCCATCATGCCGGTCAATCGCTTCTCGTCCGAGCAATTCATTCGGCGTGGCGGCCGGATTCCGGCGCCGATACAATCACTTAGGAATTAGTATGAGGCGACGTTTCAGTATCGGTTTCGTAGTACTACTGGCGGTCGCTGCGCTATCGTCGCCGCCCGCCAACTCGCAGTCTAAGAAGGAACCTGATTTCAGTGGGACATGGTTGCTCGACCAGAAGAAGAGCAACGACCCCGGCCTGACCACCCGGCCTGATTTGCCTATCAAGATTTCTCACCACGAGCCCGAGTTTCGCCTCACGATAGCGACCGAGAAAGGTAACCAGATCGTCGAACATGAGTTCGTTTATTTCACCGATAGCCGTGGAGAGACCAATTCGCTCACAAGCTTTGTAACCACCAATCCGTCCGCGATTAATCCTGGCGAGTTAAAGAAGCAAGTGGCGAAGTCAAAGACCAAGTGGAGCGGAAACAAGATTGTTACGCGCGCGCCGCTTCCGCTAACGATACCAGGGCAATATGTCGAGTTCGAGCAAATCGACGAATGGAAACTGTCTGGCGACGGGAAGGTGCTAACGCAAACGAGTCGAGTTGTGCTGAACCGGAGCAGCGCACCGACATTTTATCCAGCTATGGCGCGAGACAAAAAGCGGGTTTACAATCGCGTTTGATTTCGCGAGGACAATTATGGAACGAGAAGCCCTTGGGATGATTGAATGCCGCGGCCTGGTCGCGATGATCGAAGCCGCCGATGCCGCGGTCAAGTCCGCCAACGTAACTTTAGTCGGCTGGGAAAAAATCGATGCTGGTCTGGTGACGGCGATCGTGCGCGGCGAAGTCGGCGCGGTGAAAGCTGCGGTCGATGCCGGCGCGGCGGCCGGCCGCCGAGTCGGCGAAGTTCTAAGCACGCACGTCATTCCGCGGCCGCATGCGAACATTGACGAGGCGATCCCGGTGCTCCACACCGGCGAAACGACGCGGAAAAAAATCAGCGGCTCAGTGCCACCCAGAAAGTGATTTGGAGTGCGGCGGCGGTGACGCTGCTTCGGATCGGTCTTGGTAACCATCAACCTCGGCTAAATTGAACACTGTCGCAGACGGATCCAAAGCGCCGTCGCCGCTACGACCACCCCAGCGCGGCTGCCGCGCCGGGCACCCCGGTCGCTTTGCCGGCGCACTCCAAATTCTCGCGTCGTTCGTGTTCTTATTTCCACTCTCACTCCAAGCCCAGCAACCTTTCACTATCGACGACGCTGACGTCACCGAACACCAGAAGTTTCAGCTTCAGATCAGTCACGAATTTGACATCCTCGCGCGCTCAGCGCATCCCAGCCTTCGGCAAAACACAACTGTCTTTGTTTTGAACTACGGTCTGATGCGCGATGTTGAGATAGGCGTGGACTATCCGCTGATTGTCATCTCGAATGCAGAGGGCACGACGCCGCAGACGATTAAGGGCTTCGGCGATCTCAACTTTCACGTCAAATACAACTTCTTGAAAGAACGTGAGGGTAAGCGCCGGCCGGCCCTGACAATTTCATTCGCCATGGAAGTGCCCACTGGCGACACGGCGAAGGGTCTGGGTTCCGGATTACTCGATTACTCAGTGAACGGTGTCCTGCAAAAGTCACTCACCACAAAAACGACGCTCCGCGCCAACGGCGGCATCGTGTTCGCCGGCAATACCAGTACTGGGTTTGCCGGAATCCGGACGCGCGGACGCGTCTTCACGGCGGGTGCTTCTCTGGTCCGGCAGTTCACGCCAAAGTTGAATCTCGGCATCGAGTTGACCGGCGCCGCTTCGAACAATTTAAATTTGGGAGCGGGCCAATTGCAGACGCAGTTCGGCGGAAACTATCAATTGACTAAGAAGATGTCGCTCGATTTCGGGGTGCTGGCCGGCAGGTCCAACAATCCGCGCGCGGGAGCGCAGATTGGCGTGTCGATCGACTTTTAAACACAAATCGCGTGTCGGAGTTCAGTGTGCGACCGCAGTTTTTTGCGGGCCGGTTGTGTTCAACCCAAGCGTCGATTTGATTTTGCCAAGCAGCAACTCCAGATCGAGCGGCTTGGCCAAAACTTCGTTACAACCGGCGGCCAGGGCATCCTGCTTCACGTCGTACGTACCATACGCAGTAATCGCGAAAATCGGCGTACGCGAAAACGCTTGCCGCTCACGAAGCTGTCGCGTGGCCGCGACGCCGTCGAGTTCAGGCATCGCCAGATCCATCAAAATCAAATCAGGATGCGAGCGGTTCGCTTGCAGGACCCCCTCTTTGCCGTCTTCGGCTTCAACGACTTTGAAGCCCTTGGCCCGCAACCAGGCGGAGAGCAGCGTGCGATTGTCCGGATAATCATCAACGACCAGTATTGTGGAAGCAGTTTGTGGGGTCATTTTAGCGCGCTCCAGAATCCGAGAACCTCCAGCACCGAGCGATCCAACCAGTCAGGTTTAAAACATAGCTCGTCTAAAAGGTCAGGACATGGCGGCGAGTTCGCGATTACTTTGCAGTTCGCTTGCGAAAAGCGCCCTCAGAAAAACGCCGCCCGCGGGTGCGAACGGCGTTTTCCGTTGTAATTGGGCCGGTACTGCCTACTACTGGTTTAGCCTGATGCGCACAGTGAAGCCGCCGCTGTTGTCGTTGTAGTTGTCATCGTTGATGAGCAGAAACAAGCGGCCGTCAACCGCCGCCGTAAACGTCAGTTGGCTGCCAACAAAGAACGGCTGGCTCGCCTGACCGTCGACAGTGCGGATGTAACCAATCAATGCGCCCACGCCCGCGTTCGGCACCGGACGCGTCCCGATGATTGAGCCAAAGCCAGTGCTGCGTCCGCCGTCAGGATTAACCGAACCGGCACGTTGACCGGCGACGACCGTGCCGCTCGCACTGAATGTGATCCGATCACCGGCGCGCACATCAATGCCGGTATCCGTGCCGCGCGAATTGCCGGCGACGGTAATCGTGGTCTCTCGCGGGGTCGGAGTCGTTTCGATGGGCTGACGCGAGCGGCGCCGCCCGGGCGTGCGCGGGAAACCCGTGTCCGTTTCAGCCGCTAAATCGCGTTCGCGCCGAAGCTGCACGTTGAAGCTGCCGCGCGCATCGGCGAACGAACCGCGATTCACCGTGAGATACAAACGACCATCGCGATCGGCGGTGAACTCGCGCGAGCTGCCGAGTTCCATGATCGGCGCGCGCGGATCGTCACTGATGGCACCAATCAACCGGCCCTCATTCGCATTCGGGAGAGGCGCCGCTGGATCGGTGCGTTGCAAACCATCGGGAGTGACCCGCGCGCGTCCCAGCATGATAACTCCTGTGGCGGTCACGCGAACGCGTTCCCCGCGACGCACATCGACGCCGCTGTCGATCCAGTTTGGCTCAAGACCCACCTGCACAGTGCGCAGTTCAAACCGCGCGTCATCCAGCGAGCGGCCATCGATCTCGATGCGCTCAATTTCGTTCGGACGAAAGTATTGAATCTCACCTTCGCCTGTCCGGTTGCGGGCGACGTTGGGATCGGTCGCGGGGGGCGGCGAAGTTGAAAACCGCGCCTCAACGCGCACCACGAAACGACCATTTATGAAACCCAACAGTGTGCCGCGCACGGAGCTTCCGTCGCGCAGGTAAATGGTGTCGGCGGCGGCAAACGTCGCGGTCGTAAAGACGATCATTAAAGCAAGCAGGAACTTTTTCATGGCGACTCCTCTTTTTCCACAAGATTTTCCGATTCGGACGCGTTTAGCGCCGAACGGAAGCGGGAGAGTTTTTAAGGGGATTTGCTGGTTTCAGCTTATACCCGCGGGAAAGCGGGGGCAAGGAAGGCTCGTGAATGCCGAATCGCAATCAACTCAGTCTTCACTGAAACTGGAGGAGGAGGAGTTTTCCACCGCGGCGAATTCGATGACTCGGTACTTCAAGTCCTAATACAGGTTGAAGTTGTATTCGAGCTGCATCCACATCGAAACTGGCTTACCGTCTTTCATCGCGGGAATAAATTTGATTTGCCGCGCGGCTTGGATCGCGCGGTCGGTTAGACCGTCTGGCAGACCTCTGACTACATTGATATATCGCACGCGGCCATCGGCGCTAAAAACACAGCGCAACACCACCGTGCCGGTGATCAAGTTGTTGCGAGCCTCGGTCGTGTAAGACGGTTCCGGCTTGCGGACGACCCGCGCTCTAGCCGTAACCTCACTGTTCTTATAAATCTTCGCTGCGGCCGCATCGCCGCTCGCGTGAAAGAGCAGGAAGTCCGCCCGATTACGCCATTCCGTGCGCTTTTTCAAAGACAGCGAATTCTTCAAAGCCAGATAACGTTCCGCGCTCTGGGCGGCCTCAGTCAATTCCAGGGATGGAAGCCTTCGCAAATTATCGAGCGCAGAGTCCTGCAATTCTTCCGCGGTTGTTGCCGCCCTCTCGTGTGCCTTCAGAGCCTCTTTGACGTTGCCTTGTTTCTCGAGCGCCACTCCGAGCCAGTGCCACGCGCGCACATCCTTCTTGTGTCGTTTGACCGCGGAACTGAGGAGTGGGATTGCTTCAGTCGGATTAGTTTGCACCATCGCGATCGCGCGATCGCGATCGGCTTCCGGGACAGCGACCTGGCCTGCAACAGTCCAACTGCCGACAGGCGCCAGCAGAAGCAGCAATGGGAGAATTCGAATCATGATTTCGCTCAATAGAGGTTGAAGTTGTATTCCAGCTGCATCCACATCGAAACTGGCTTACCGTCCTTGGTTGCCGGAATGAACTTAATCTGCCGAGCCGACCTGATCGCGGAGGCCGTGAGGCCGTGGGGCAGCCGCCGGATTGGAATTATCGCTCGCACTCTTCCATCTTCGGCAAATATGGCTCGCAGAACAACCGTTCCTCTAACTTGATTCTGCCTTGCTGCTTCGGTGTAGCTGGGTTCTGGTTTCGAAAGCACGCGCGCTCTAGTCGTTACTTCTTTGCTTTTATAAGTGGTCAAACTAGTCAACTCGGGGAATTCTGTAAAATCCGTTAAGAATTGTTTCCGTTCGCTCCATTCTTCCCTCTTTGACCGGGAGATCCTCGGGTTAAGTCTGAGATAGGAGTTCGCGCTTCTAACCGCCAGATCCAGTTGCGGCTTTATCTGAAGCAACTGCGGTGACCAATCCGCGGTCCCAATAGATTCCAGTTGATTCGTGAGCAGTGTTTCACCCAGTTTTGCGGCTTTCTCGTACGATTTGCGGGCGTCGCCGGACTTCTGTATCTGCTCAAATGCCACGCCAAGCCAATACCAGGCGACCAAGTCGGACTTGTTTTTCTTGGTTGCCGCCTTCAGGAATTTCGACGCGCCAACTGCATCACCTTTCTCAAATGCCGCAATTCCGGCGGCGCGATCGTCCAGAGGCCCTGTTTGCGCCTGAGACGCCGCGGGCAGAATGAAAAGCGTAACGAGAGAAAAGGCGAGCGCGGCGAGACTCATTCTGAGTGAGGGAAGATGCCACATATATTTGCCGCGTAAACTCACACCGCGCCGTGGCATTTCTTGTACTTCTTGCCAGAGCCGCAGGGACACGGGTCGTTGCGGCCGACTTTCGGTTGATCGCGCACGATGGTTTTCGTTTTGCCGGCTTCTTCACCCGCGGCGGTGGCGCCCTGGTTTGGCCCGGTGAACTGCATCCCGCCGCGGCGGCGCGCAGCCAGACGGCGGCGCTGAATTTCTTCGGGAGATTCTTCGGCGACGACTTGCAGGTTGAAGAGCGAACGGATGGTGGTCGTGTCGATGCGGTCGAGCATCGCCTGAAACATGACGAAGCTTTCCTTCTTGTACTCGACCAGCGGATCCTTCTGGCCGTAACCAACCAGGCCGATGCCCTGCTTCAGGTGATCCAGCGCCAGCAAGTGGTCCTTCCACTGCGCATCGATGATGTTCAGCATGATGATGCGCTCGTAAGTGCGCATCGCCTCGTCGCCAATCTGCTTTTCCTTGTCAGCGTATTTGCCCTTGAGCTTCTCCCAAAG
>DASUTF010000322.1:0-7012 GCA_036374695.1 Pyrinomonadaceae bacterium | reverse complement strand
GGCGAGCGTTCCGTGCTCGCCGGCATCCCACGCAACGCGACGATCAAAGTTCCTTCGGACGGCGGGGCCGCTACCGTGCTCGAAATGGTGCGTCCGGCGTTGCGGCTGCTGCGTTCGCTCAAGAAGTTCGCGGAAAAAGTCGATGACAGCTATCGCAATCACGGCCTGGCGAATGCGATTGGCAAGCTTCAGGAAGAGACCGGCGGCGCGTTGACGCCTTTGGATCTGGTATCGCTCGGCAACGTCAGCCATTTCATGGCGTACGGCAAGCATCACCTGCTCGTGCTGGAAGGCACGCCAATCGATCGCATCTTTCTGATTCGCAGCGGCTGGGTGCGACGTGTGCGCGGCGTGCCGATTTACGTCGACATCACAGAGAGCACTGCACCGGGCAGCCTTGTGCCGGAAGATTTTCTGGGCGCCGGAAATTGTCTCGGCCTGGAAGCGCTGCAAGGCCAAAAGACCTGGGCATACTCCGCGGCCCTGATGCAGCGCACGGAATTGTTAGAGATTCCGCTCGCGAGTTTGCAGGCTGAGCCTGAGCTGTGCCGGCGACTGGGCAAAGCGTTCGGCGCGTTGTCCCAGGCAGACGATGATACGGGGCTGACAGCACAGCAGAACGGGCGACAGCTGGCGGCGGCAGAGAAGGAGATCGGGACAGGTGTCGTTGATGGCGTGAACCTGCTGGTGATGGACATGGATCTGTGCGTGCGCTGCGGCAATTGTTCGCTCGCCTGTCACAAAGTTCACGGACAGTCGCGGCTGCTGCGGCGCGGCATTCACATTCAGCGGCCCGTTGATCTGCGCAGCAACCATGAGCAACACGTGCTGGTGCCGTCGGTTTGCATGCACTGCAAGGATCCGGAGTGCCTGACCGGCTGTCCGACCGGCGCAATCTTTCGCGACCTTGGCGGCCAGGTGGACATCAATCCGGTCACCTGCATTGGCTGCTTCGACTGTGCGACGCAATGCCCTTACAACGCGATCTCGATGGTGCCGCGCGAAGGCGAGCCCGCAGTGGCGGGCGGACTGATGACGCGTCTGCGCATGTTATTCGGATCGAGCGCGCCGCCGGTACCAGTCGCCGAAGCCGAAACGAAACCCGCACCTGGAGCCGAGCCCGCGGCCGGGCCTGCCGCCGCACCCAAAGCCGCGGCCAAACCGGAAGACGACATGGTGGCGATCAAGTGCAATCTGTGCGAGCACACGCCACTGAATCCCGAAGGCGCAAAGCGACCGGCGTATTCATGCGAAGAGAATTGCCCGACCGGCGCGCTTGTCCGGGTGAATCCGCACGAGTACTTCGACGAAGTTGAGAAAACTCTCGGGCTGGTGTTTCGCGATCAGACGCACGCCATCGGCCGTAACATCCACAAGAGCGATCCATTCGCGAAGGCGTGGCATATGTCGAGCGGGATCATGGTCCTGGCAGTGTCTGCGCTGATCGGCTGGGCCGCGTGGCGTTACGGCTTTAACGAGTCTTTGCGCGGCGGTTGGCTCACAATGCGCTGGCTGACGGGTTTGGTTGGCCTGGGTGGCATCGCCGTGGTCATGACGTATCCGCTTCGCAAAGCGATCTATCGTCGCCGCGCCGGCGCCTTGCGATATTGGTTAATCGCGCATCTTTACTTCGGCGTGCTGGCCGGCATCGTGCTGCTGATACACGGCGGTAGTCACGGCGGCGGAATTCTGACCATGACGCTGATGATCGCGTTTGACGTAGTGATTGTCACTGGTTTGTTTGGCATGGCCGCTTACCTAATCGCGCCGAAAATTCTGACCAGCATCGAAGGCGAGCCGCTTTTGATTGAAGATCTGGAAGCGCGCCGCGCGGAATTGAGTCAGGAGATTGCCGAGATCACCAGCAAAGCCGAAGGCAATGCGCGCGAGTTGATCGAGCGAAAGATGCGCGGCCACTTCTTTTCGCTCGGTTATCTGTTAAGGCAATACGCGCGGCGCGAGGCGCTGACCGCGTCGTTAGCCCAGGGACGCCTGAAATTCCGAAACGAATTGGCCGCCATCCAAGACAGAGCGCAACGCACGGCGGCATTGAAGGCGCTCGAGCGAATGGCGACGCTCCGGCGGGTTGACGCTTTGATTTTCCTGCACCGCCTTCTGAAGATTTGGATTTTGCCGCACGTTGTTTCGACGTCGGTGATGCTCGTCCTGATGATTGCGCATATTGTGCAGGCGGTGTTTTTTAATGTTCGATAGGAGCGCACGCATCCTGCGTGCGGTCCGCGAGCATCTTGCTCGCCGTTAATTTTTGAAGATTGCAGGCAGGATGCCTGCGAACCGCACGCAGGATGCGTGCGCTCCAAATGGACGCAACCTTCGTCATCATTCGTGAAGACCTCCAGGTCGACCCGGTCACGATCGTGGCCGAAGGCGTTTTGATCGGCCGCTTGCCGACGTGCGAACTCCTGCTCAACCATCCTTCTGTCTCGCGCCTGCAGGCCGGCATCACGAACGTCGAGGGCGATTACTACATTCGCAACTTCCGTTCGACCAATCCGATTGTCTTGAACGGCGAGAAAGTTGATGAGTATCAGGCGCTGACCGACAGCGATGTGCTGGGCGTAGGCCCGTTTGTCTTGAACATCGATTTGATCGAAGGCGTGCTCATCATCAAGGTGTCGATTCAAATCGGCGCGACGCCTGGCGACGCCATCGTCCGCAAAGAAGGCACCGGCGTTTGGGATCTCCCGGCCACGATCCGGCTGCCGAGCGCGCCGCTCGATGTGGAAAAAGCCGCCGCGCACAAAAAGCCCACGCCGCGTAAGCCGCCGCCGGCAGCCTCGGGTTCGAAAGCTCTCGACGTTTTTTGGGACAAGCGGATCACCGCAGCGACTAAGACGGTGAAGCCTTCGCCGCTGTTTCCGGTCACCGGCCGGTCGAGCGGAAAGGCGCAATCCGTTTGGACGCCCACGACCGACTTGAAACGACGTTGGCCAATTCCAGTTGTCGTTATCATGGGAATCGTCGCGGCGTTGGTCGCAGGGGCCGGCGCAATCTTCTATGCGGCGGCTTTCGCGCCGGCGCCGATCTCTGAGGCGCACACACGGGCGCCGATGCGCATGACGCCGCCGATCGCGACCCAGGCAAACGCCGGGTCGTGCACTTCGTGTCACGCTCTACGCACGTCAATCGATCAGAAGTGCGCGTCCTGTCACACGACGGACGCCTTCGTCGCCACAGTGATCTCGCCGCACACGAACGCCGGCATCGGATGCGTCGATTGCCATGCCGAACATCGTGGACCGGCCTTCGACGCGCTGGATGGCGCGTTGTTGTCATGCTTTGAATGCCACAACGACAAGAACCAGAAGACTTACAACGGTAAGACGGTGCGGACTCCGCACGGCGGCACGTTCGGCTATCCCGTGCGCGACGGCAGGTGGGTTTGGCCGGGACTCGATCCGGAAGAACTGGCGCAGCGGAAAGATACTTTGCAGCTCGAGCGCCTACCGGCAGAAACGGAAGACCAGTGGCGCAACAAACAATTCCATGCGGTGCACGTGTATCGGGTGAAAGCTACGCGCGGGCTGGGTGGAAACAAGGAAGGAGAGTTGAGTTGTTCGAGTTGTCACGCGACGCTGAATCCGCCGGATCGTGAGACGCCGCGGACGCGCTGCGGCACGTGTCACAATGGCGATCTCGATCCGCGCGCCCAGCGCCAGGTGATCGCCTCAGACAAACCTAACTGCACGTCCTGTCACGTGCAGCACATGAAGGACAAGCGGCACTGGAATCCGCAGTTGTTGGTGAAAGGATGATTTGGAGTGCGCCGGCAGAGCGAAGCGGCGACGGCGCTTTGGATTTGCGTCGCCGCCATCCCTCGACGGCATTCCAAGTTGTTCTCGAGCAAGAACTGTTGATTCCAGTTGCGCTCTTTTGAAGACTTATCGATCCAAAGCGCCGTCGCCGTCCCGACTAGTCGGGACTCTGCCGGCGCACTCCAAATTACTTGGCCACGTGACACTTCACACAGCCCTTCGGATCAGATCCCGAAATCTTCGCCGCTAATTCCGGCTTGTTCTTGATGGCCGCGTCGTGACATTCGAAGCAGTTGATGTGATAAGCATTTTCGTTGTCGAGCTTCAGCTGCTTTTCGTTTTTCGTGATGATGGGTAGCGGCTTGCTGTCGTCACCCGCTTGCAGGTGACATGACCGGCACGATTTCACCGGCCCGGCGGCGGCGTCCTTCAGGACTTCAGCGGTAAGCACGACATTGCGTTCGGAAGTGACCAGCGGCGGCTTAAGATCCGCCTTTGGCTGATCGGTGTGGTGGCAATAGACGCATGATGTGACGCTCTTGCCGTCCGGGTTGTAGTTCTTCAGCGAGTGCGTTTCGTGATCGAAAGCGACCTCGCCCCATTTCTCGTCGAGGCTGTCCTTGTCGAGCACAACTTTCTTCGGTTGCTCTTTGCTTTCTTTGGGGATGTCTTGCGAGATGTAATTTGAGGTCCCCGCCGAACTGGCGAAAACGAAGAGCGCCGTCGTGCTCAGCATTGCAATTCCAATCAACAATCGCTTCATCGAATTAACCCTCCCGGTTCGCCGAAAAAACTGCTGGGCATGTTAGGTAGACGCGCGCCGTCGTGTCAATGAAGTCTGAGCGGGTGGGTGATCGTTGGGAAGTCAGAACCACCTGCGTAAGCGGGTGGGTGATTGTTACGAGACTTACCCGCCCGCTTACGCAGGCGGTTCTGAACTCCTTATCCCAATCGGAAACTCGAGCCGGTGTGACATCGCCGGCATCCCTTAAAATCCAAATCACCGCCGAAGGATCTACGGCCGTTGTGACAGGTCGCGCACGTGTTGTTGCCGGAAGGAAAGTGCGCTTGCGCGCGCGTCGAGCTGACTTGGCGTTTTTGCGGCAGTCCGCGCTTGTAGCTGTGACAGTCCGAACAGTTCAAGCGCTGGCGCGTCGAGTGATCAGCGTGGCGAAACGAGTAATTGAACGCGATTGAGTTTGTCGAAGTCCGCGAGTAGGGCTTCTGATCGTGACAAACGCCGCAACCCGCCAGGTCGCGGCCGTTGGCTTGCGAGTTCGGAGTGTGACAACCGTAACAACCGTTGTGCGCGGACATGCCGGCGGGAATCGAGAGCGCTGCCCCACGTCGTAACGATCCGCTGTGACAAGAGACGCAACCATTTCGCGGCCGCGCGGCGCCGGTCATATGTTGCGCGTGATCGAACTTAACGTTGAAGTTTTCATTGAAGCGATCCGGAAAGGCCTTGCGCGGTGGATCGCTCCCGTTCACGTTCTGGTGACAGATCGAACACATCGGCATGTTCGGCGTCGTAAACTGGCCGAGATGACAACCGGTGCAGGCTTTGTGACCGGGGAAGCTCGGTCGGGCGGAGTTGTCCGAGCGACGATGGCAGTCGTTACAACTCAGCGACGCATGCTTCTGACTTGAGTGCAGAAACTTCGAGTAGTCCTGCGCGGAAGCGAAGGAAGAAGGCAAAATGCAAAAGAAAAAAAGCAGCATTGAACGAAGCAGGAGGCGGTAATTACAGAACCGCGAGCGGTAGCGAGCGGGTTAAAGGCTCAACTCATCGAATTGACGGAACATCAGCCATGAAGGTGGCTTGAACATTGACTCTCTATTCCGCTCGCTACCGCTCGCGGTTCTGTAATGACTTACTGCACCGATGATTCGTGGCTCGGCGGCGGCTTCTTCTTGCCGACATCCTCAGTGTGGCAATAGGTGCAATTTCCCGTCTTCTTGAATTGCTCCAACTCAGTTTCGATCGTTACGGCTTTTGGATAAGTCGTGCGCTTGCTGTCGCGATGGCATGCCGCGCAGGCATTTATCGGCACGTCGGGCGTCAGCCCGCGCAAAGTGCTTGCGCGCGTGATGTTGATATGGCACGTCGTGCATTCCAGAACGTGCTCGCCTTTGCCGCCTTCGTGCGCGAACTTTGCCGAGATGCGTTTCACGCCGAGAGAGACCACAAACGTCTCGGAAGGTTTATGACAGCCGGCGCAGTTCGCGCCGACCGGTTGCTGCGCTTTCCAATGGCATTCGAAACACGCGTCGTGCGTCCGCGGCGTCGACTTGAAGGGGTTAAGCAGTGACGAATCCATGGATCCTGGAACCAGCGGGGCAATCGCGCGCAATTTGTCCGTGACATGACAAAGCGAGCAGTTGTTGTAATCCGGCTTCTTGTCGTCCTGTGGAACAGCCTTCAGTCTGTGATGCGAGCGAACCCACACAGACTGAGATCTTTCCCACTTGGCAATCACGTTCTGATGCTTGTCGTGCGGGAATTCGATTTTGAACTGCCGCTCGTCTTTGGGCTTGGCAGTTTGGTTAGCGCTATTCGGTTTGCCGAAAGCGAAACGGCGATCTTCGCGCGGGGCGGCGCGCAGGTGGCACACCGTACAGATCGCCGGGCCCGTGCCGATCGTCGCCTGACGAGTAAAAAACTGCGGCCGGTGGCAACGCACGCACGCGTCGTGATCCGGGAAATCCGCTACGTCGGGAAACGCGCGGTTCGCTGTCCAGGTCGTCGGAATCTTGTGACAAGCGTTGCACTCCAGGCTCTTGTGTTTGTCGGATGAATGTAGAAAGGCGGAATACTTTGCGGCCGAACCGCGTGGGGCCTGCAGTTGCGCCGGTGGCTTTCGCGCGGGTGGGCGACGGCGCGTTTGCGCCGCGACGATTGCAGCGAGCGATAAGCAGATAATTATAAGTTGGACGAATCGCCGTTTCATTCAGACAAGAGTCTCTGGGTGCAATTCCTTTGCGTGTCTCTGCGCCTTTGCGTCCCAGCGTGAGGGCAGATTCACGCAAAAACGCCAAGTCGCAAAGGAACGCAAAGATTCCTGTGCGCAGGAATCGCTCATTAGTCACACACCGGCAAACGCCGCTCGACGATCTCGCACTTCACCTTTTGATCTTTTTCGTTGGACAGCATGAACGGACGCTTCATGGCGATTCCCAAATCCGTCGCCTTCACTTCACGTTCACAGATCCAAAGTATGCTCGTCTTTTCAGTC
>DASUTF010000321.1:0-31815 GCA_036374695.1 Pyrinomonadaceae bacterium | reverse complement strand
GCTGGGCCAATTGGCCGAAGTAGCTGCGGCGAACGGAATTCAGATATTTGAGGCGGAAGTCGTGGCTTCGAACCACGCGATGCTTCACGTGTTCCGTGAATCAGGATTTCCCATTGAAGTGAGCGCGGCTGCCGGACAGCTCCATGTGGCTTTTCCGACAACCTTCACCCGGGATGCGATTGATCGCTTCGATCGCCGCGAGGCCCTCACCGCCGTTAATGCTTTAAAGCTTTTTTTTAACCCGCGCGCCGTGGCCGTGATTGGCGCATCGCGGAAGCGCGGCACTATTGGCGGAGAAATTTTTCATAACCTTCTTAGCTTTGGATTCCAGGGACCAGTCTATCCCGTCAACCCAACTTCAGACGTGGTGCAGTCAGTTCCCGCCTACGCATCGGTAGAAGCGATTCAGGGTCCGGTGGATCTGGCAGTGATAGTCGTTCCGGCCGCGCACGTGCTCGAGGCTGCTGCTTCTTGCGGACGAAAAGGGGTAAAGGCCTTGGTTGTGATCTCGGCGGGCTTTTCTGAAACCGGGAAAGAGGGCCAAGCGAGACAAGCTGAATTGCTGAGAGTGTGCCGCGAAGCCGGCATGCGTCTGATCGGTCCAAACTGCATGGGTATCGCAAATACGGATCTATCAGTGCGGCTTGATGCGACTTTCGCGCCAACCGAACCGCCGCATGGCCGCGTCGGATTTTCTTCACAAAGCGGCGCCCTGGGGCTGGCAATCATGGAATATGCGAATTCCCTGGGACTCGGGCTCTCGACGTTTGTTTCGGTCGGGAATAAAGCTGATATTTCCGGAAACGATCTGTTGCGTTACTGGGAGTCCGACGAAAACACGGATGTAATTCTCCTGTACCTTGAATCGTTCGGGAACCCAAAAAAGTTTTCGCAGATCGCACGCCGGGTCGGGCGAAAGAAACCAATCGTCGTAGTTAAGAGTGGCCGCTCGACCGCCGGCGCCCGCGCGACTTCATCCCACACCGGGGCATTGATCGCGGCTTCGGACGTCACGGTCGATGCACTGTTTCGACAGGCCGGCGTAATTCGCACTGACACACTGGCGGAGTTGTTCGATGTAGCGTCCTTGCTCGCGAATCAGCCATTGCCGCCCGGTAACCGCGTCGCCATCATCACCAACGCGGGCGGTCCCGGTATTCTTTGCGCGGACACTTGCGAAGCACGCGGTCTGGAAGTGCCGTTGCTTAGCGAGAACGCCCAGGGCAGACTGCGCGAGTTTCTGTTGCCCGGCGCGAGTGCCTCAAATCCCGTCGACATGATCGCATCAGCTCCGGCCGAACATTACGGTCGCGCGATTGAGGCGGTGCTGACTGATCCTAACATCGACGCTTTGATCGTAATCTTCACTCCGCCTTTGGTCACTACTGCTGGAGATGTTGCGCGCTCAATTGTTGAAGCGGTAAATCGAACCGCAAAAGACAAACCAATTCTGACTGTATTCTTGTCTCCAGAAGCCGTGCCGGAAGAGTTGCGGCTCTCACAGCCTCACATCCCGTCGTTTGCTTTCCCTGAGACGGCGGCGATCGCGCTGGCGCGCGCCGCGCGTTATCACGATTGGCGTGAACAGCCCGAGTCCTGGCCACCTGCGTTTGAAGACTTAAGACGGGACGAGGCGGCCGCGATCGTGGCGACGGCTCTTTTGCGCGGTGATGGATGGTTGACCGCGGACGAGATCGAGAAACTATTTTCCTGTTACGGCTTGCCGCTGATCGAGCAGAAAATCGTTGTGAGCCCCGATCAAGCCGGCGAGGTAGCCGAGCAATTTGCGGGCGAGGTTGCTTTGAAGGTAATCGCGCCTGACGTGATCCATAAGACCGAGGCAGGCGGTGTGCAGCTTCATCTGCGCGGCGCCGCTCAGGTTCGCGATGCCGCTAATAAGATGGAGAAGCAACTGCATGCGCGCGGCCACGCGCCGACTGGTTTTCTGGTACAACGCATGGCCGAAGCGGGCGTCGAAATGATTGTGGGCGTTGTACACGATCGCCAGTTCGGCCCCGTCGTGGCCTGCGGCGCCGGTGGCGTTCAGGTGGAGTTATTGCGCGATGTCTCGGTGCGCCTCACGCCGCTCTCGAAAGATGATGCGTCAGAGATGATTCGCAGTTTGAAGACGTATCCGCTGCTGACTGGTTTTCGCGGCCGGCCGAGTTACGATGTTGCGGCGCTTGAGAATGGCGTGCTTCGGGTGAGCGCGCTGGTTGAGGATATTCCACAAATTGCCGAACTAGACTGCAACCCTTTCGTGGTCCACCAGCAGGGAGCCACGATTCTCGACGCTCGCGTGCGCGTCACCGCCGTCGACCCACGACCGCTGCTGGGCGTGCGGAACTGACCACTGGAATTGCTCCCAAAGGATCTTAGGTCCATCACACGGTAATTCAGGTATATTACCCGACTCTCACCGCGACGTTCCCAGACTTAAAGCCGAAGCCTCGCGCCCCTAACGAAGTTGGGCGCATTGGCGGTTTAGACCACCTTTACGCCCTACTGATTGGGGGGTATGGTTTGGGAAAGAAGCGTTCGTTGCCGAGTTCGTGATCGGGCTACCTGAATTAATGAAATCCTTCCGGTGGAGCATCGTTAGAATGGCTTCCTAAGAGCTAAGGTCGTTTGAAATGACAGAGCCAAACTCATCAATCCTGATGTCAGTTCCTCGAGTGCGGTTTTCTGCTGGCTGTGTCGTCGCCTTGTTTTTCTGCCTGTTGCTTTCGCGCGGAGGCCTGGCGGGAGTAAACGCTCGCGTCCTCTTTCAGGTTAAAAACACAAGCACGGTATTCGCAGGCCAGGTGCAGCAGGAGGGCGCGGATGTGCGTTTGCTCGAATTGGGCAAGCCAATCGAGCGAGAGATGGCTGGCGGCGAGTCGCATTCCTATCAACTCACTATTGCCGCTGGGCAATATGCGTTAGTGGTCTTAGAGCAAAAGCGTTTTGACGTGGTGATTAAACTCTTCGCTCCGGACGGAAAATTAATCACTACAGTGGACAATCCGAATGGAACGCAAGGGGCGGAGCCGGTGCATATCACAGCGGAAGCCACGGGCAGCTATCGCCTTGAAGTGGTTTCACTCGAGAAAGGTGCGCAGCCTGGACGCTACGAAGCGAAACTCGTCGAACTTCGTCCTGCGACCCAACAGGACAGAGACCGTCTCGCCGCGCGCCGGGCATTTGATGAAGGCGACAGGTTGCGTGAGGAAGTCTCCACGCCGGACGCTTTGGAAACGGCCATCAAAAAAAGTGAAGAAGCGCTAACGCTCTACCGTGGGATTGGAGACCGAATCGAACAGATTAGTGTCTTGATTAGCATGGGCAACACGTACTGGGTGAGGGCTGAGCATCAAAAAGCGCTGGAACGCTTCGATCAAGCCTCGCGGATTGCACAGTCACTGGGAGACAAGCAAAGACAGGCAGTGGCGGTCGAACGCGCCGCCATCTTGTATCAGCTCATGGGAGAGCTGGATAAAGCGCTGCAATTCGGCGAGGAGGCTTTACATCTCTATCAAGCAACAGGTGAGAAGCGCAAGGAAGTCGAGATGCTCGGCAATATCCCCAGGGTCTACAGCATGTTGGGCGAGCAAGAGAAAGCGAGAGCGTACTTTGAGCAACTGGTGCGGTTGTACCAAGCCTTGGGGGACAAGCATCAAGAGGCCATCACCTTCCGTGACATCGGCAATTCATACAATCTTCAAGGGGAACTGCAAAAGGAACTCGAATATTCCATGAAGGCTCTGGCGATTTGGCAGCTCGTTGGAAACAAGCAGCAGGAAGCTATCGAGCAGTCACTGGCCGGCAATAGATATGCCAGCCTGGGCGAGAAACAGAAGGCCCTGGATCACACCGCGCAAGCCTTGCTGCTACAACCAGCTATCATTGAAGACAAACTTAGAGAAGCCGCACTGCTACACAATGTCGGCCTGACATATTACAAGCTGGGCGAGTTTGAGAAGGCGCTCGCTTACTTCAAGGAGCCGTTACGCCTCTGGCAAACTAACGGAAGAAAGCGAAACGAAGCCGTTACGCTCAAGCACATCGCCTCTGCCCAGCGCGACCTGGGTCGACTCGCCGAAGCACAGGCCAGTATCGAAAAGTCCATCGCCCTGGTAGAGGATCTGCGCAACCGCGCGGGAAGTCCTCAGTTACAGGCCTCTTTCCTCTCAACTCTATTCAATTTTTATGAGTTTTACGGTGATTTGATGATGCGGCTGCACGCGATCAATCCGAAGGCAGGACACGATCTAACGGCGCTGGCTTTCACCGAACAAGTCAAAGCTCGAGGCCTCATAGCGCTTCTCACAAAGGCCCGCGTTGACTTGCGACCGGGAGTTGGCAACTCGCGTCTTACGGCGCTCACAGAGCCTCAACCACTCGTCGTCAAGGAAATCCAACAGCAATTGGACGGCAATACCATCCTATTGGAATATGAACTGGGTGATGAGCGCAGTTATCTTTGGGCGGTGACAGTTGATGGGGTGCTCAGTTATCAATTGCCGCCAAGAGCCGAGGTTGAAGCGCAGGCGCGGCGCGTTTATCAGTTGCTCATCGCGCGGCAACCCGCACCGGGCTTAACAGATGCTCAACAACGCGCCCGCGAAGTTGCCGCAGACGCGGAGTACCAAACTCAGGCGACCATTTTAAGCAAGATGCTGCTCGCACCGGTGGCCGCGCAGTTGGGCACGAAACGTTTGCTGATCGTCGCTGATGGCGCTCTGCAATATCTGCCCTTCGCCGCCCTGCCCGCGCCCACGTCGCAGGGTACCGAAACGAGGGCGGACTTCCGGCCACTGATACTCGATCATGAAATCGTAAGTTTGCCTTCGGCTTCCGTCCTCGCCGTGCTGCGGCGTGAACTCGCCGATCGTAAGCCGGCCACGAAGACGGTTGCTGTACTAGCGGATCCGGTTTTCTCGCCGGATGATGCGCGCGTCAAACAGCGGCTCGCATCAACACGTAACCCCGGCACCACCCAGAAACCGCAGGCGCAAACCGCCACTTCATCAGATCGTTCATCAACGCTTGGACGCGCGCTCAGGAGCGTGAGAGGCGAGGATGAACGCGCTGGCCTGCAGCGTTTACTCTTCAGCCGCGACGAAGCGGAAGCGATTCTCTCTGCGGTGAGGCCCCGGCAGTCCGGTTTGGAGGCGTTGGATTTCCGTGCCAATCGCAAAATGGCTATGAGTGATGAACTGGGCCAATATCGCATCATTCATTTCAGCACTCATGGTCTGCTCGATAGCCGCCACCCGGAATTGTCTGGGCTGGTGCTTTCGTTGGTGGATGAAGCGGGTCAGCCGCAAGAAGGATTTCTGCAACTAAACGAGATTTATAACCTGCGACTCAATGCTGATCTGGTTGTCTTGAGCGCCTGTCAGACCGGACTGGGAAAGGCGGTCAGCGGCGAAGGGTTGATCGGGCTGACACGCGGCTTTATGTACGCGGGAACGCCGCGCGTGATCGCCAGTCTGTGGCAAGTTGATGATGCCGCGACTGCGGAGTTGATGAAGCGTTTTTACAGAGGGGTGTTGCAAGAGAAACTACCTCCGGCAGCGGCGCTCAGAGCCGCGCAGATCGAGATGCTCAAAAAGAGAAATTGGCAGTCGCCATACTACTGGGGTGCCTTCGTCCTCCAGGGCGAATGGAAATGAACGAATGCCGAAAGGCCCTGACGTGGACTCGATGTTTGCGACGGCTGGCTGGCGTACCGAGCTGAACAAGGAGCATGAAGGGTAAATGGAACGGTCGCTGACCGCAAACGCCTTCACCAGGTTGCTCGATCGTTTGGGAAGGGATGAGGAACCGGCCGGTGAAAAGTATGAGACTTTGCGGCGCACTTTGATCAGGTTCTTTGAGTGGCGCGGAGCGCCTTTCCCCGAAGAACACGCGGACGAAACCTTCGACCGCATTGCTCGAAAGCTTGATCAAGGAATAGAAGTCGTAAACATCGCCGGCTACTGCCATGAGGTGGCGCGGCTGGTGTGCCTGGAAGCGTTCAAGGGGCATGAAAGCCGTCGCGCGCCGCTGGATGAAATCAAGGTTGAACCCTCCGCTCCTGACATTACCGACGAGACAGCAGAGAAAGAACTGCGGTTAGCTTGCCTGGATGATTGCCTGCGCGTGCTGCCCGTTGAGAGCCGCGAGTTGATAAAGGAATATTACAGCGACGAAAACCGCGGTCGGATTGATCGCCGGAAAGCTTTGGCAGATAGCCTGGGATTGCGGCGCGACGCCCTGGCGAACCGCGCGCAGCGCCTGCGTGACAAGCTTGAGCAATGCGTCATTGGCTGTCTAAGGAAGAAATCAGCGATATGAATAGACATTTTTGCCACTAAAAAGTGGGGGATGAGTCCGTCTTGATTCATTCCCGGGACCAAAGCCGAGAAGCTTAACGAGGCTGATGAACGAGTTAGAACAAACTATGACGCGCTATCTGCTCGGAGAATTATCCGAGTCGGAGCAGTCTGCTTTGGAAGAAGAGTATTTCACAGACCCGCAAATCTTCAATGAAGTCTTGAAGACGGAGAGCGAGTTGGTGGATGGCTACGTGCGCGGCCAGCTATCAAATGAAGTGCGTGAGCGTTTCGAGCAGTCTTACCTGGCTAATCCGGCGCGGAGCGAACGGGTAAAGTTTGCGGCAGCTTTGGCGACCAGGCTTGATGAGCCAAATCATCCTGTCACCAGCCGTGAGCAGGCGACCTTGCCCGTCTCATGGTGGCAGAGACTACTCGCGTCGGTTGGCGGACAGAGGCCGACGTTGAGACTCTCAATGGCTCTGGCGACTTTGCTGGTAATGCTTGGCAGTGTTTGGTTTCTCGTTGAAAACCGGCGACGGCAACAGAGCGAGCTAGCACGGACCCGGGCGGCGCAGGAGGCTCAGCAGAAACGCGAGCGCGAACTATCACAACCGCCTGCGGACCAGGGCAAGCGGGTAGACGACTTGGCTGCCGAAGGGAATCGTGTCGAGCCGAGTCCGGAACAGATAACTCAGCCCACACCAACCTCAAATGCTGCGCCGCGCTCTGTTACTCTGGCGCTCACGGTTGGCGGTGTGAGAGGCGGTGGCAATACTGAGATTCCAACTCTTGTCATTTCACCTGATACGGCTCAGGCCCGGCTCCTCCTCAATTTGAAGGAGAACAATTATCCAAGCTACCGCGCCTCCTTACAAACAATCGCGGGCGTGGAAATCTTCAGCCAAACTGGCGTCAAACCCGTTCGCGCGAAAACCGGCGCAAGTTTCGTTTTCACAGTGCCGGCCCACAAGCTGGCCGCCGGGGATTACGTTTTAACGCTGCGGGGCAATAACCCTGATGGCGAGGTTGATGATCTGAGCAAATCCCTCTTTCGCGTAGAGAAAAAATAACTCTTTTGGCTCCAGCGGAGCCCGATGTTTATAGAACCGTTGCGCGCACGACCCGCGCCTCAGAGTGGCAAAGCCATTCTCGCGGTTGCGTCGCTGACCGGAGCGCATGATGCCCGCTCGATGAGCCAGGTATATTATCGCCCAAATTAGGCCACCACCTTCCTCTCGCATCCTCATTACGTCTCTCTCTTCAATTCATCGAGTTAATTCCTGAGCTCAACGCCTGCTGTCGCCTCGCTGAAAATTCCTGCGATACGTTTGGCGGGCCTTTGCCACTCTTCTTCAGAGAAGTCCTTGAAACTAAGACTCGTCGTTAAAACAGCCCATGCGGGCACGTATCAACCGGCACGATGGAGGTACTCGAAACATGATGAAAAAGACAACTCAAACTTTTCTCCTGGTTTTTAGCACTTTACTGCTATTCGTTTCCGTAACAGGGAGCGCTCAAGGGCAACCTGCAAACCGACCTACTCCCGAACCTGGTCAAGACCGACGTAGGGGGAATGCCGTGTCCTTCAGCGGCACCTGGAACACCGTTACCGACAAAGGCAAAAAAATGATCGTTAGGCTAGGGCTCGAGCGCACTGAGCCTGGTGTTGTGACGGGGAGCTATGGCGTTAACGGTCTGACCGGGAGCAATAAGCCGCTGGACGGCTCGCTTAATGCGTTTGTGAAAGTGTCATGGAGGGCAGAACCAGCTCCGCAGAACATGAGCTGGATTAAGGGAACGGTGACAGGCAACGTGCTGCGCTTCACATGGAGGGAAGACGGTGGTCAGGGCGCGGGCCGCTTCACGCTTTCGTCCGACGGCCAATCGTTTGAAGGCACGTATAGCAGGACCAATAACCCCGACGACACTTCGGGCGGCACCTGGCACGGCACGCGTGCTCCTAATTTTCAAGGAGTTTGGCAAACGAAGGTGGGAGAGCAGATACAGTTCCCGCAGTTGCTACTTCAGCAGGCCAACAATCGGGTGGTGGGTCAATTGTACGCCGGCGTCCCCCAGCACGGTGTTATTAGGGAAGGCACCGTCGACGGCAACACGCTGCGTTTCCAGGTTTGGCGTGCCACCAACCTTTTGCGGCCCGATCTGTACGATCTGCACATGGGCAATGGGGAATTGGTGATGAATGCAGATGGAAAATCGTTCAAGGGCACTATCCTCGGCGCTGCCACGAGCGGAACCCTCATTGGACGTTAAAGCCAATGAGAGTGCTTGTGCTGTTCATTGAGGTTCAAGTTGGAGCGGAGATATTCGAAACATCATGAAGAAAACAACTCAACCCTTGCTTCTGGTTTTTGGCACTTTACTGTTGCTCGTTTCCGTAACAGTGAGCGCTCAAGGCCAACCCCCAAATTCAAATAATGCCAACTTCACCGGCGTGTGGAACACCATTACCGACAAGGGCGAAAAATTGGTCATTACGCTGCGGCACGACAGCTCTGATTTTAGCGTTGTGATTGGGAGCTATCACATCCTGGGCGATGTGACGGATAAGCCCCCGGACGGCGGGCTTAAGGGAAGCGTGAAAGACAAGGTGTTCCGTTTCACATGGTCTTCACATGAAGGTCGGCGCGCGGGTCGCTTCACGCTTTCGTCCGACGGCGAATCGTTTGAAGGCACGTATAGCGCGACGAAGAACCCCGATGACACTTCGGGCGGCACCTGGAAGGCCACGCGCGCGCCTAAGTTCGCTGGGGCCTGGCAAGCAAGTTTTGGCGGGTCGCACTTGACGATGCTATTCCAGCAAACCGGCGATCGGGTGACGGGTCAATTGAATGCCAACTCCGCAGACCTCGGCGTCATTAGGGACGGCAAGGTCGTCGACAACACACTGCGCTTCACGGTAATGCGCAGGGCACCCAATGCCGCAAATTTACCCGATGTGATTGTCGGCTATGGAGAATTGGTGATGGAAAAAGGCGGTAAATCGCTCAAAGGCACTGTTCTCGGCGTTGCTACGAGCGGGACTCTCATTGGACGTTAAAGCCACTGCGTGCTTGCCCGCTTTCAAGCGCGAGATCAAATAATCATCTTTCAGGAGGAAATGAAATGAGTACGCAACAGAACAGTTTTCAAAGTCGTGAGAGGTTGGGAATGACCAGGGGTTTTATGCTGAGAAGAAGAACTCTGGCCGGAATCGCCGCGGTCTTGATGGGCGCGAGTCTCACCTTTTCGGGGGGTGCCTCTGCCCACAACATTGATGTGGCAAAGGCAAGGGAATTGGCCCGTGAATATGCCCGGCAGATACGCGACGAGTCAGGCGGCAAATACAAAAATTACACGACGAGATGTGCAGCACAGTTCCCCAATCACAACCACCTCGTGAGTTGCACAATCCAATACTATAACGAGAAGGACAAGGCTGCGGGTGTGTACACTTGTAAGGAGAGAATCCAACTCCATATGTCATCTCACAGTAGGTCGAACGAGGACTACAGGATCTGGGGGAGTCATCTTTCAAGTCAGTGTGGAAGCCGCACGCTCAGCAACACGCCGATGTCTTGAATTTGTGAGGCCAATCAAAGCTGCCGCTGATTTTAATAATCAGAGCCGAAGACTAGGGTCGTGTTTCGCTAGGCGGCTGAGAAGTGGCAGCAATGCCGGGAAAGCTCGGAAGGAGAACGAGGGTGAGAACTGTGATACATCGAACCGCGAGACTGCTGGCCGGCCTGGCGTTACTGGCCGGAATACTCCTGGTGCTGAATGCCCCGGCGCGGGCGCAAGCCGTTTCGTTTAGCGGCACCTGGAAAACGATTGCAGGCGGCACCCATCAGTACACCGTAGTCCTCAAGCAAATCGGCAACAAGTTGACCGGCAGTTATTCGCCGGGCAATGGGGAAATTTTTGACGGCGTCGTGACCGGCAACACGCTCACTTTCAAATGGACTCAGGACGGAGGTCACGAGGGCACCGCAGAATTCACCATGGACCAGGACGGTAAAGGTTTTACCGGCAGCTCGACCGCCCTTAAGCCGAAGGAATTCACAGTCACCTGGAACACGTACAAACCGCCAGTGACCTCTTTCGCCGGAGCCTGGGAAACAATTACCAACGGTAAGCACTCCGTTCCTCTCACGATCGTGCAAACCGGCGCTAAAGTGACGGGTCTTTACCCGGGCAACAACGGAAAGATCGAAGGCACCGTATCGGGTCGAGTTCTGCGCTTCAAATGGGAATCGGATGGCGGTACCGGCAGCGGACGTTTCGTGATGGAGGACGGTGCGCAAGCCTTTAGCGGTACTTATAACAGAGGCAACGATCCCGACGAGGTGGACTTCACTTGGAACGGCAAACGCCCGGCTGTTGCTGACGCGAAAGCGCCTGAGAAGGCCACGCCCCCGCCGATTTCCTTCACTGGAGTCTGGAAGGCACTAAGGGGAACGACGCCGATGACGCTGAACCTCAAGCAAACCGGTGACAAGGTTATGGGTCAATTCGAAAACGACGTCCCTGGCTCTCCCGTCGTCCCCATCAGTGAAGCCGTCGTCGTCGGAAATACCCTGCGCTTTAAATTCAAGTTGGCGCCTTCGGATCGCTCAGCCCGCGGGAGCGGGGAGTTAGTGCTGGCTGAAGACGGAAAATCATTCAAAGGCTATATCGCCGGCACAACCACGACCGGCACTGTCGTTGGGCCTTAAATCAACGGTCACGACTTGTGATCAGATGAGGGCACTAGAAACAAGATGAAAAAGACAACGCGAATCTTGCCCCTACTTTTCAGCGTCCTTCTCCTGCTCGTTTCCGTAACGATGAGCGCCAGCGCTCAAGATTACTTTGTCGAGGGCGAGATAACCTGGGTGAACCGGTTCGGCGTGGTTCCCGCGCGGCCCGGTGATAGCAGACCAGCCGCAGCTCCTTGCGCAATATTTTCTGTGGTAGCTCTGGATGCCAGGAGCAAGAGGCCCGTCGCCTATACAGATCAGGGTGCCTCACCGTTTCAGTTTAGTTTTCCACATGGAGTTAATTACGTTTGCAAGTACTCGCTGAAGGTGCCGGAAGATAGAGACCTGTACATCATGGCCACCATGGGAAGCCTGCTTCAGTTACCGAAAACGGATCGTGATCCCTACCTCATTACAGACCCATGGATTTACCCCGCTGCGGCGAATCGACCATGGGCTCGCACTGAACGTGGTTTCAAAGGTGCCACTTTCGTGACACTGAGCAGCCGCGACAAAAGGACCATTCAGACTGTGAATTTCCAGATGACGTACGTTAGCAACGAAGCGTCAGAGAAGGTCATTCCGGCTTTTTTCGCTGGCGCCTGGCAAGCAAATTTTGGCGGATCGGTCTTGACGATGATATTCCAGCAAACCGGCGATCGGGTGACGGGTCGATTGAACGCCAACTCCGCAGACCTCGGCGTCATTAGGGACGGCAAGGTCGTCGACAACACACTGCGCCTTCACGGTAGTGCGTGCCAGCAGGGGGCCTACTGGCGCAAATTTATCCGATGTGCCCGTCGGCACTGGCGAATTGGTGATGGATGCAAGCGGGAGATCTTTCAACGGTAATGTTCTCGGCACGGCCGCGACCGGCAGCACTTTCATTGGACGTTAAAACCGAAAACGGATCGTGATCCGTACCCATCACAGACCATGGATGGTGGCCTTAAACCGCCGGCTTCAACATCAAAACCCTCCGGCACCCTCACGTTAAGTTAATCACCCGGCAGAAGTGTGCGTCTCACCTCACGTAAAATTCTTGCGATACGCTTATTGGGTCTTTGCCACTTTTCATTAGAGGGTTAAACAAGACCTAAGCCGAGAGTTGAAGACGACGCTCGTGTTTCGCTGGCGGGCCAAAAAGTTGGCAGCGATGTCGGGAAACCCCGGAAGGAGAACGAAGATGCGAACTGGGACACATCGAACCGCGAGACTGCTGGGCGGCCTGGCGTTACTGGCCGGAATACTGCTGGCGCAGAGTGCCCCGGCGCGGGCGCAAACGATCACGGCCGAGCCGCAAACCGTGATCGTTGCCAAAGACGCAGCGCAGGGCGCGACGACGATCACTTGGGACGCCGGCGCCGGAGTGAAGAACCTGGGCGCGACACTCTGGCAACAAATTGATGGTGGGAAGGAAAAGCTCGTTGCGGCCAAAGCCAAAGGTTCGAAAAGTATTCTCATCGGCGCGGGAGAAACGCGCGTTTTCAAACTTCACAATTTCATCAAAAGCAAAGTGCTGGCTTCAGTCACGGTGACGGCGAGTAGGCAGGGCGCCGCACCCGATGAAAACGCGCCGAATGCTGGTGGCGCGCCCGCCAATGCGGCTGATGATGCACCAACAGTTTCGGTTACCACAGTTTCCTTTGCTGGAAACTGGGTTCAAGGGCTGAAGATCGACGACCAGCCAGGAACGCTGACATACAAGTTCGAGCAAATCGGCAACAAAGTGACGGGCTATGCCTTTCGGGATAACGACGAGAAGCTAAAGATCCGCTTCGAAGGCGTGGTCTCCGGCAACAAGCTGAGCTTCCGGGTTTCCCCCGCGTTCACAGAATCCAACAGCGGGGAATTCGTGATGGCTCAAGATGGGAAATCGTTCACCGGCAACATTGGAAAAACGCCCGTGACCGCTATCTCTCCGGCCTGGTTCGCTGGACTTTGGCGCGCAAAGTTGGGAGAGGGGGCGTTGGAGTTGATATTCCAGCAATCCGGCAATCAGGTGACGGGTCAGGTGAAAGTCAACTCCGCCGACGTCGGCGTGATTTGGGAAAGCATCCTCGTCGGCAACACACTGGGCTTCAATATTGTGCGTGTCGTGATCTTGCCTGATGGGCGAACTTTACCCAATGAGTACGTGGGCAGGGGGGAGTTGGTGTTGGGTGCAGACGGGAAATCGTTCACAGGCCATGTTCTCGGCACTGCAACAAGCGGCGGCACTCTCATTGCGCGTTAAACCAATGAGATCGCCTGGGGCTGTTCATTGAGGTTCAGGCGTGTCTATTTGAGGAGCGCCATCACCTTCTCAGTTGGGGGCTCACTTAGCCGGCAGACAAAAGATATGAGCAAGCTGTTGATACTAATTGCAGTTCCCTTTTTTTTGGCCTCATGCGGAGCTACGTCGCAAGACCGAACGCCATCAAGCAATTCGGCCAAACAAAGTCGTGGAGAAACACCTACGGGCATTGATGTGAGAGTGACCAAAAACGGCAAAGCGCTCGCAGACTGGAAGTCCGCGAGCGATGCCACAGGGGTTGAAGCTCTACATACGAAGGACGATCTATCAATCGACCTTACCAGCCCTGGCCAAAAATGGGTCCTCTCAATCAGTGTTTCGGGCGCAAAAACGGGCGTGTACAGTCTGGCTAATCTAAGAGAATCCGGTAGGGCCATGATCGTTTTAACCGGCGGTGACGAGCCGATGATGGCAGCGGCGCACACTGGCGAACTCAAGCTCGACGAGATGAGCGAGAGCTACTGTTCCGGGTCTTTCAAGGGGAGGGGCACTGACGGAGCGGGCAATACGTACACTTACGACGGCAAGTTTTCAAGAGTAAAAGCCAGAAGACATGAGTAGAAAAGAGACGGCGCAGCAATGATGAGAAGCTTCTCATCATTAAAACCACGATCGCTGCTGGGCGTGCGGAACTGATCCTTACACAGTTTTTCGACCGTCAATTATTTTCGGCTGAATACGGTAAAGCGCGATATCGACCCCGCGGCCCCAGGTGTCGATTTGCGTTGCGCTGATGGCGGGCGTGAGAGATGGATTGCGTTCAGTAATTAATTGCATGGCGCGTTCCATTTCCTCTGGCTCAGTCAGCCGCTCTGCGCGACCTACCACCATTACGCTTCGCCAGTCGGAACTGTCGCCGACCTGTTCGACTTGCAGGCAAACCTCGGGATTGCCTTTCATGAATTGAGTCTTCATTCCCTCGGTGGTGAAAAAGAAAAGCTCCTTGCCGTCATATGCGTAGTGCATGGGAACTACATAGGGCCGGCCGTTCTGCGAGCATCCCAAATGCCCAAAGCCTACAGTTTGCAGCAGCGAGTGCATTTCGGCCGATGTCATGTCTTCAACCTTTAGCAACTCAGTTCTCCTTCTAAATTGCTGGCCCTGGCCTACAAGGCTGCCGCGGCCCTTTCGCTCTTGGCCTCCCGCGCGTATGACATTGCGGGCTTGAGCGGACGCGACACTAACACTGGACAAGGAGCCTGACGTAGCACTCGATCTACGTTCGATCCGAAGAGAGTTCGCATGCCGAAACCTGCTCCATGCGCCCCCAGGCAGATGAGATCAATGGCGTGTTTTTCGGCGTAGTTAAGTATTTCGCGATAGGGCTGGCCCTCCCTGACAGCATGCGTGATATCGCACCAAAGATGCGCTTCAGCAGAAGCCGCCCCCTGCAAACGCTTCGCTGCCTTGTGATAGGTTCCCTCACGGCCCAACGGATACCACGAGATCTCCGATTCATCTATTGAGTAAGGAGGCAGGACGTGCAGCAGGTGCAACTCTGACTGGTACTCCTGGGCAAACGACAGGGCATAGTTGAGTGCCAATTCGGAGTAATCGGAGAAGTCGTAAGCGACAAGCACGCGCTTGAGTTCGATTTTATCCGAGCCGCTTACCCAATCGCGTTCGTCAGAATGCATTACTAAAACGGGGCAGGGTGCGGTTCGTGAAACCGATTCGGCAGTCGATCCTAATAGCGCCGCGCGGTGCGGCCGCCGGCGTGACCGCATTACGATCAGATCAACCGCGTACTTAGCTGCTTCGCGCGTGATGGCATCGCCGGCATCGTCACAAGTTGTAACCACACTCCGCCAGTCGAGACCAGTCAGATCAGCGGATCCCGAGTACTTTACTAAGGCCTCATTTATCCTCCGCGCTGCTCTTTCCTGATCCTCGTGGTTCGCAGACTTGTCACTCGTGTCGCAATGCAGAAGCAGCAGCTCAGCGTTGTATGCCCGCGACAGCGCGATCGCATATCGCAGAGCTTCGTCCGAATCAGGCGAAAGATCCGTTGGACAAAGTATGCACTCGATCTTCATAGACGTCTTCAGGATCGTAATCCTGCCTCCGCCGGAGGCTGGTGCAACGGTTATGCCGGACTATTTCCGCCGTTTTTTGACCGGTTATGGGGCTGCGACTGCGAATAATCCCTTATGCATCAGGGGATATTCCCCAATGGGATCAACGCTCATTGATGTAATTGCAGTAAATTCAATGTTTTGGTCGCCTAACTCGCGGAATAAGTATTGCTCCCTTCTCTAACAGCGTGACGCTGCGGTCAACATCTCTAAAACGACTCAAGCGCAGTGGGCGCCACCTGTAGATCTCATGCAAATGGAAGCAGCCTTAATCAAGCAGATCGGTCCTTTGCCGTCCGCTACGATCTCGACACGAAAGACACCCAATCGCTTCAAACAATTGAAGCACATGATTGGTAACACTCCGCTGCTCGCCATTCGGTTGGCATTCAGAGGAAATGAGCGAGTCATCTATGCAAAAGCCGAACACCTGAATATGACCGGCAGCATTAAGGACCGGATGGCCTTTCATATTCTCAAGAGGGCTTATCAGGAGGGCCGCATTCAATCGGGCGACACGATTGCGGAAGCGACCAGCGGCAACACCGGAATCTCTTTCGCCGCGATTGGACGCGCGTTGGGTCATCAAGTTGTGATTTTCATGCCGGACTGGATGAGCCCGGAACGGGTTGCTCTGATCAAAGCCCTCGGCGCCAGAGTGATTCCGGTTCGTCGAGACCAGGGCGGTTTTCTCGGCAGTATTCGCATGACTGAAGAACTAGCCGCAAGAGAGGAAAACGTCTTTTTGCCGGCACAGTTCGCGAATCAAGCAAATGTCGAAGCCCACGAAGCGACGACGGGGCCCGAAATCTGGTGGCAGCTCTTTTTCAAATCCGTCAAACCGGACGCCTTCGTAGCCGGAGTCGGCACTGGCGGCACAATCATGGGCGCCGGGAAATTTCTACGCCAGCGCCATCCATCGATCAGGCTCCATCCTTTGCAGCCGGCTGAATCCCCAATCCTTACCACGGGACACAAGGTTGGTCATCATCGCATTCAAGGGATTTCGGATGAGTTCATTCCTTCGATCCTTCAACTCGAGAAGCTTGATTCAGTGATAAGCGTGCATGATGGGGACGCGATCCTAATGGCCCAGAAACTCGCGGCCGGTCTCGGACTGGCGGTTGGGATTTCATCGGGAGCTAACTTCATCGGGGCGCTTATGGTGCAGAACGAGTTGGGCGACGACGCTGTCGTCACTACCGTTTTTCCCGACGACAACAAGAAGTATCTCAGCACTGATCTGCTGCGAGAGGAACGCGTGCGGCCGGACTACCTCAGTCCGGAAATCGAACTGCTCGGCTACGAAGCAATCAAGCGGGTGTGTTACACGTGTTTTGATGAAGAGTAGGTGAAGCAACTCGCGCGCGCGTACCAGGACCGTCGGGCTAATGCACCGACTGGGCCTCTTCAAGCAGCGACCGGCCACAGTTCCTATCATCCGAATTTGCTCGCACAAATTCTTCCAGGCCTTAGTGATCGAATCTTTCGGAGTAGTATGGGACGCGTTTGATGGATACTTAGCATGTTAGAGCCGCAATTATGCTGGGAGTCGCTATTAAATGAATCAGAAAGCCAATGCATCTACGAAGCGTCTTATACTGCTCGTTCTGTTATGTTGGCTCTCTATGATTGGCTTCGACTTCCTCCTGCACGGCGGAATCCTGGCATCATTCTACGTTCAGCCTAGCCCCTTCTTAATGCCCCTTGAAAAAGCATTCCGGCTCATCCCACTGGGTTATCTTTCATTCCTTCTCTTAGCTCTCCTTTTGGTATGGCTCATGCACAGATTAGATATTCGTGGGTGGCGGAATGGACTAATCTTTGGGATTAAATTGGGCGCGCTTATATGGGGCGCCATGGTTCTCGGGCTGATGTCCATTTCGACGGCGAGCGTGGGATTGCTGGTGGGTTGGTTCTTCGGGCAAACTATCGAGCTCGGGGTCGCTGGCATGTTTGCCGGTAGCGGATTAAGTGGGGCACAGCTTAGTAGGCTGTTCATAATAGTTATTGGGTTGATCTTTCTGTCGCTCATCATAATCGTAGGGTTGCAGAGTACAGGCATTGTTCCAGTATTGCGTGTTTAGGTTGCGGGCGTCACCTACACAATTTATTAACCGGGGCGGAAATAGCTCGAATGTCATCGTCAATTTGAATGCCATTTGCAGATGATTCCCGCCCGGTAATTCGGGCGTTGGCGTGGCGCACGAGCGTGGTGGTCAGATTACGTTGCGAGGAGAAATAAACGATGGCGAGAGTACTAGTTCGCTATTGTGCGTATTGAGTTTCTGGGCTTCACGCCGTCCGTGTGGCGGCGAGATTGCGACGAGAGCTCCAGATTGAGGTCGATACCGAACATGGACGGTACGGCGAATACAAAGTTTTTGTCGACGGCGACGTTGTAGTGGACGGAGGGGCCTTAGCGGCCCTTGGTATCCTGCCTGCGGCGCGCAAGACTGTGAACGCAGTTCGCGACCGCCTCTCAGCCTGATTAGGCGGCAGCGGCATCACGAGGTAAGCCGATTGTGAGGAGAATGCACTGTGCATCCAGCCGATAAAACTGCACGAGTCGCGGGCGTGCTGTATCTGCTGATGGGGGCACCGGCCGTCTTCAGCCTCATGTACGTCCCAAACAAATTGGTCGTGCCTGGCAACGCCGACGCCACGGCCAACAACGTGACGGGCTCTGAAACGCTCTTCCGCCTCGGAATCGCCGCCGAACTGGCCGCCGCTGTCTTTCTTCTCCTTCTAGTCCTGGCGCTCCACCGCTTGCTTAGCCACGTAGATAGGAATCATGCCCGGCTGATGGTGGGAATGGTTCTGGTGTCTGTGGCGATTTCGTTCACGAATGTTCTGAACAGCATCGCGGCCGTGACTCTCTTCCGCGTCACCGATTATCTTAGCGCGTTGGACAAACCACATCGGGACGCGCTGGGCATGCTGTTTCTTGCCCTGCATCGCCAAGGGATAGGAGTCGTCGGAATTTTTTGGGGGCTCTGGCTCTTCCCGTTCGGTGTTCTTGTGATGCGTTCGGGCCTGCCCCGGCTCTTAGGCGTCTTGCTGATCCTCAATTGTGTCGGCTATGTAGCGGCCAGCCTCACAACGCTACTCTTGCCAAGCTACGCGAACATCGTTTCCCGAGTGGTCATGCCGACGCTTCTTGGAGAACTGTGGATCATGCTCTGGCTTCTCATTAGGGGCGCAAGGATGCAGCCATCGGGCGCCGCCTAACAACGGCTTAAACCGGACGCGCCATCAGGCAGGTGTTCATGATCGTCATTTTGGGCTTAACTCTGTCGCCGCTTCGCTCGTTCACGCGGAACGTCTCGGGCTACGGCTTGATTGCCACCTTCAAGACCCCATCTCGGCGCTCTCCGAACAACTCGTAGGCCTCGGCAATCTTCTCAAGCGGGAAGGTGTGGGTCAGTAACGGTGTAAGATCCACGCGACCGCTTCTCACAACCTCCATCAGCCGGCGCATTCGTTCCTTGCCCCCGGGGCAGAGTGTCGTGACGATGCGGTGATCTCCGAGGCCTGCGGCAAAGGCCTCGTACGGCACCTGTAACTTGCCGGAGTAGACGCCGAGGCTCGAAAGCGTCCCGCCAGGTCGGAGGCTGCGCAACGCACTTTCGAACGTCTGTTGGGTGCCGAGCGCCTCGATGGCCACGTCAGCTCCGCCGTTCGTCAGTCGTTGCACTTCAGCGGCCACATCCACGTTTCGATAATCGAGCACCACATCGGCGCCCATTTGCTTTGCCATCGCCAGGCGATTGTCGTCGCCGTCTACACCGATGATCAAAGTTGCGCCCATCAGCTTTGCGCCAGCCGTGGCACAGAGACCGATTGGTCCCTGCGCGAACACGACCACGGAGTCGCCAATGCGGATGTTGCCCGACTCAGCGCCACCGAAGCCGGTCGAGGCGATGTCGGCGAGTAAGACCACCTGCTCGTCTGACAACTCGTCAGGGATCTTCGCAAGGTTTGCCTGCGCACTTGGCACACGAAGGTATTCTGCCTGTGCGCCATTGATTGTGTTGCCAAAGCGCCAGCCGCCCATGGCCTCGTAACCTTCCCCCTGACCACACTGAGAAAGTTGATTCGAGAGACACGCACGGCAGTGGCCGCATGGCGTTATGGCGCCGACTAACACCCGGTCGCCTACCGAATATCCAGTGACGCCAGCCCCTAATTCTTCAATGACACCAACCGGCTCATGGCCGATGATCAGTCCTGGCTTCACCGGGTATTCGCCACGCAGGATATGTAAGTCAGTCCCGCAAATGGTAGTCAGAGTGACGCGAATTACTGCGTCCCCGACGCCGGCGCGAGGTCGGTCGGTTTCTTCCACGCGAATATCGTTCGTTCCGTGAAATACGGTTGCTCTCATCTTTGCCATGACAAATCCTCCAGGGAACCGGGTCTGAAGCGTGGCCTTTCGATCATGCCATCGCCCAAAAACTTACCTACGCGCGCCAGAAGCTTCCCTAATGACTTCGACAGAACAATGCGCACGGGCGGAAACTGCCGAGGAAACACTCCCGAGTAAGAGGCGGTCTAATCCTCGCATACCCTGCGCGCCGACAAACACGCAGTCGGCGCCCCAGCTGTCCGCCTCCTCGACAATTTCAACCTTGGGATTGCCTCTTCGGATCATGACGGCCGCATCAAGTCCAACCGCGCGGAGCTTTTCAACCGACGGCCGGAAAATGTTCCGAACCTCATCCCAGTTCTTTTCATCGTCAACTCCGATCCATCGCATTTCTGCCGGCTGGGTTGGATCGGGCGTGATAGCCATTACGGTATCAACGATGGTCAGGAGCCTCACCTGCGTTCCGGGGGGCCACTGTCTTCGGTAAACCGCCTCCACTGCAGTGTTTGAGTTAGCAGAATTGTCTACGCCGATAAGCAGCCGCAGTGGAGAATCGAGGTCCCTCTGCTTCGCACGCGCAACCCGGACGGAACAACTCGCCTCGTAGAGGACCCTCTGTGAAACGCTGCCAAGTATCAGTCTTCCGCCCAAAACCGAATGACCGTGCGCGCCAACAACTATTAGGTCAGCTTTCCACTCGTCGGCCTTGCTTATCAACGCCCACGCGGGCGACTCTGCCTGAGCCTCGTAGCGGACCTGCCAATCCGGAAAAGCATCTTTAACTTGTTCACTCGCCTGTTTGGCCGTTGCCTGCGCTTGCTTTAGTTTGCTCTCTGCACGCTCGTGAGCGCGGCGCACCCCTTCGGAAAGATAGATAGGGAAGCTGTTATCAGGTTTTTCATCGACTGGCGGAGGCAGAAACACGTCGGCGATAGACAAGACCAGGGCTTCGGCTTTTGCGGGCAAACCAGCGCTTTTCAAGTCCTCAAGGGCGGCCCTGGCACAATCAGAGCCGTCGTAGGCGATTAGTATCTTCATCATTTTCATGCGCGGTCTTAGTCTGGTGAAGGGTCGGCGTGTGTCCCGCGCATTGATTGCAGAATGCTATGGCCGGATCAGAATCAAGCTTTGCATCCTCAATGACTCGTCCGCACTTAATGCAGCTTCCATATGAACCCGCCATGAGCCGGTCGAGAGCATCATTGATTAATCGTAGACGCTGTTTTAGCTTGGCAGCCTCCCGGGTATCGCCGACAACAACTCGGAATTCATGCGAAGGCCAGGGCTCTTGAATTAGCGCTTCACAGATCGCTTCTCTCTCCGAATGAAGCTGGTACCAAATACTGCCAGCAGACTTTGCCGCATCGCTCGTGGACAGAGTTTGGGCACCGGTTTTCATTAATCCTTTCCTCCAGAACTCCAATTTGATCGTTCCTTTTAAGCGCCATCATCCACCGTGGCCAGAATGCGAGGAACCACGCCTTCGGCGTGATTTCCGACACGTTGAAGGGCTCGGCCAAAAGGAAAAAGCAGGAGAAACAAGCGTACCGGCAATGCTCAAGACTCCAGCGCCCGCACGCAAGACTATTTCAACTACATCTTCTGAATCGTAATCGTTACGGTCGGCGATGCGCCGCTCGTGCGGCTGTAGGAAACCCAAAAGCGCTGTGCTTCATAGCGAATCATCTTGTACAAAGCGCCATCCTCTTTCTTGTCGATCGACGCGCCGACGACGTTGCGATAATCCGGGGATTCCGGTCCGGTGTAATCAATCGAGATGGTCACAACCTTCTTCGCCTTGTCGTAGGCAAACTGCGCCGATTCAGTTTGAGAAATGACGTAATAGTCCTGGTCGTCGGCTTTCAGCGTCGGATCGCCGAGTTTCGCGCGCACCTCCGAAGCCATCGTGCCTAACCGAATACCTTTGTATTCGGAAAATAGCGGTTGCTGCGTCGCGGATAGATTAGTCGCGGCGCCGGGTGGCCGCTGTCCATAAGCAATCGCCCCGATCAGCAATAGAGTCAGAATTGTGGCGAGCGCCAGTAAGACGCCGCGTGCATACTTTGTCATCGTTACCTCCTGCAATTCTCCGCACGCTTCTCACGCGCGGTCGTCGTTTGTTCTAAAAGTTTTGCCAACGGCCCAGAGTTCTCCGCCGGTGCGCATCTGCAAAACAATCTGATCGAGCGGTTTCGGCGGTGGGCCATAGACGACATAACCGGTTCGCGAATCGTAAATTCCGCGATGGCATGGACAGGCCAGGCACCTGCGCCTTGAATCGAATTCAATCGAACATCCCAAATGCGCGCACTTACGGCTGAAAGCGATGTACTCGCCTTCTTGATTGCGCACCAGCACCGCCAAATCGCCACGTTTCGGATAACTGAAATAGAGGAACGAACCGGGCATAACCCGCTCCGCGCCCTCGATTTTCATCGGAGGATAGCTTGCTACGCGCTCGTGCCGGGGCTGAGCTGCGGCTCTGGCTCTGAGGTGATTGGCCGTCAGCACAATGCCGGCTGAGCCTAAGAGCGCGTGGTTACAGAACTGACGCCGATCAATGTTGGATTGTTCAGAGTTGCCGGGCATGTCAGTAGCCCTCCTCCCTGGCGATACAGAACCGCTTTACGACTTCTTCTTGGGCAGAAAATCGAAGTAGCCATTCGCGACGACTTCGTGAATGTCGTTAAGAAAGGTCCGCGTGAGCTCAGGTACGGTTTGGCCGTTTGACGAAAACTCCAGCGCCATCCAGATCGTCATCTTGGTGAAATGGTGTTCGAAATCGTAAGTCGTGATGCCATTCGCAGAACTGGTCGGCGCCAGGGTCTTATCCACTCGCTCGACGCTGTTAATGCGGGTGTGGTAGGTCACTTGAAACTGTTTCGGAGAAACCACCGTCAGCCGAAAACCCCCTGAGTTCTTCTGCAACAGGTAGACTTCGGCATCCGCGTTGGACCAGTAAACTGCTTTTGCGATTGGCGGCCTATCCTGCTTTTGCGCAAACGCTGCAAAAGTCCCCACAGCTATCAGGGCGATCAGACCGCCGAAGATTAAAATTCGTCTCAACATGAAAACCTCGCCTGGTTAGGTGGCTTGTGAGTTTCCCCTTCCGTTCGGGACCTTTCTCAGGCCGGCAGGCGCCAAGTCATTCGGCGCCTGTCAGCGTCATAAACCGCTTACCACTTTCATTGTTCCACTCGGACGACGTGCGTTGAGAAAGTGGTTCGCCAATCAACGAGCAAGCCTCGTACCGACGGGAAAGCCGCAAAATGCCGCACATTTTCGAGTGATCGCGGTCCGGAGAGTTGAGTAAAAGTTCGCAGGCGCGAGAAACTCCCCAACTGCTCATTCGGCAAGATTCTTTAAGACCAGTCCGGCCGCGTAGGCGAGACCCGCGGCAATCGAACCAAGGGCGAAAGTTGTCAGCCCGGATCTCCACCACGAAGCCGTAGACCAACGGCTCTTAACCGAACCGATGGCGAAGAAGGTGCCGCCGGTCATCACGATTGAGAAGGCGAGCGGATTGTTAAATCCGAACAAGAAGGGAATCAAAGGAACCAGGCCACAGGCCAGGAAAGCGCTGAACGTAGCGATCGCTGCCAACCAGGGCGAGCGGGCTTCAAGCGGCAGGCCGTATTCTTCTGACAGCATGGTGCGCACCCAACGCTGCCGATCGGACGTGATCAACTCCACCACTCGATCCAGGTCCGCGCCTGAAAAACCCTTCCGCGCAAAGATCTGACGCACCTCTTCCCGTTCACCCTCAGGCGCGAGTTCGATGTGCTGGTGTTCGATCGCTTCGAGGCGCTGCATGTCGTCGTGTTCGGCTTTCGTGCCAAGAAAATTACTCGCTGCCATTGAGAAACCGTCGGCGAAAAGATTTGCGAATCCAATGATCAGAATGACGACGACTGATAGCCGGGCGCCCACGACTCCGCTTACCACCGCGAAAGTCGTGACTGAACCGTCGATGCCGCCGTAGATCCAATCGCGCAGATAGTTATGGCGGGGGCCGGCCGCCAACCGCTCTTGAATGGCTTCAATCGAATGTTCGTGTTCCATCGTTGACGGGCTGTGCCCAAAAAAGCGAGGGCTGCGAGCGAAGAAACAAACTCGTCGAGCTGCTTCGCAGCTCGTGACGTTTGGCCCAAAGGTGCAACGCTTATGCCAACAGGATCGCCCTGACTTAGGGGTCTGATTCAGTGAATCCAGAGGCGCGCGTGCGGGCTTTCGCGCATAAATATGCGCAACTTTGCTCAGACCGCGCGGCTGGATGAGCCAATTCCGAAACCATGCCTATCGGCACAACCGTTGCAGCCTCCGTATTCAGCTGCTCTTGAGAAACGGAGGTCAACGATGAGAAGGCTACGAGGGTTAACCACGGCGCTGGTGCTTGCTTTGCTGCCAGCATCGACAACAAATGCTCAGGAACAAAGAATAGTCACGCGCACCGACTTTGTGAGCGTCAACGTCATCGTCACCGACAAGAGTGGACGGTACGTTCGTGGCTTGACGCGCGACGATTTCGAATTGTTTGACGAAAAAGTGAAACAGCGGATTGCGCATTTCTCAAGCGATCCCGCGCCCGTTTCGCTGGGCATCGTTTACGAGATACATCCCAGAACATCAGATCGAAGATCGGCGATGCTGGCTGCGGTACGGCAGTTCACGAGAAACCTGAGCGAGGGAGACGACTTCTTTTTCATGGCCTTCGGCGCCCAGGGTAGCGTGATGACAGGTTTCGTCCCTACTGAGGAGCAGGTACTCGACCACCTCGCGGCCCTTAAGCCAGGCGGAGCGTCGTCTCTCTACGATGCAATTTATACCGCCGCGGACCAGCTGCGTAAGCAACGAAATCTCAAAAAGGCGCTGCTGATTATTTCAGATGGAGACGATGACCAAAGCGCTACGAGTTATAAAGCGTTGCGCCATCGCCTGCGAGAGTTTGATGTGCAAATTTACGCGGTCGCGATAGAAAATCCGGCGCGAGATCGGGCTGCCGGTTACAGTCGATGGTTCTTCGAAGACATCACGCGCCAAACAAAGGGGCGGGCGTTTGGGGCAAATGAAACTTCAGTGGGCCATGCGGTGTTGTCGGAAATGGCGCGTGTCAGTGGCGGTTCGGCCTATTATCCTGAAACTGAAAACGAACCCGAACTTACCGGGATCTGCTCGCAGATCGCCACCGAGTTGCGCCAGCAATACACGGTCGGCTTTTATCCGACTGACGTTGAATCCAACAGGACCTGGCATAGGATCAAGATCACCTTGAAACGGGCGAGTGGCCGTCGCGGGTTGTCATTATCTTATCGTCAGGGTTACAGGCTGTCAGAACCACCTGCGGTAGCGGGTGGTTGAACCTCCGACACGAGTTCGCAGAGGGTAGATCAACCGCCCGCTACCGCAGACGGTTCTTTCGATACCTCACGTTGTGATTGGAAGGTGAAGCGAAAAGGTTGAGCCTTCACCCACTGTAGAATTCACTTCCACCCGGCCCCCGTGCGCGCGAGCGATACGGCGCACAGCAGGAAGTCCAAGCCCGGTGCCGCCAGTCCGCGTGGTGAAGAACGGGTTGAAGATGCGGGCGAGATCTTCTTCACTAATGCCGCGTCCATTGTCCGAGACTTCGACTATTGCTTCATCTTCAAACGCTTCGGAGAGCTTATTTCTAGATCGCGCAACCTGAATCTTAACCGTACCCTCATCACCAACCGCTTCAATAGCGTTGATAATCAGATTGAGCACGGCGTCTTCAATCTGAGCCGGGTCGATGGCAATGGTTAGTGGACCTGTCGGGGGCTGAAATTCAATGCCAACCTTTCGGCCTCCTGCCGTTATATTCGCCAACTGCCCGCGGGCCAAATTGATCGCGCGCATCACGATGTCCGAGAGGGAGCTTTCTCTCACTGAGATTAGTCGCGGACGCGCGCGATCCATCAGCGCCCGCACCGTGCTATCGATCCTTTCGACCTCATGACGGACTCCTTCCAATGCTTCGCGCTCAGGATCGTTCTTATCGCGGCGACGAATAAGTATGTCCACCACGCCTTGAATACCTGCCAGTGGATTTTTGATTTCATGGGCAAGGCCGGCGGCAAGCTCACCCACAAAAGACAGCTGGGCGGCGCGTTGCAGTTCGGCGGCCTGCTGAAGAACGAGATCTTCCGCTGCTTTGCGTTGCGTAATGTCATGCCTGATGGCGACGTACTGGTAGGGCTTGCCGTCTGAATTGAGAAACGGAACGATGGTCGTATCGACCCAATAAATACTTCCATCGCTGGCACGATTGCGCAGCTCCCCCTTCCAAACCTGACCGCCGGCAATCGTTGTCCACAGATCGCGTATGAATTCTTTTGAGTGATAGCCGGAGTTAATGATGCGATGATCCTGGCCTAACAATTCCTCACGTGAGTATTTCGAGATACGGCAAAATTCGTCGTTGACATAGTTGATGACGCCCGTCTGATCGGTGATCGCCACGATCGTTGACTGATCCAGAGCAAACTTAATGTCAGCGAGTTCTTTGAGCGAACGCTCAAGTCTGGCGCTATCGGTGCGTTGTTTTGATTCTTTCAAAGGATGATTATGGGCTCAGGAGTTCCCAGAGGCTCAGTGGTCGCTTCCGTCGCCAGACACGGCCGCGCCGACTTCTTCCAACTTCTTCATCCGGTAGCGCAGCTGGTCGCGGGAAATATGTAGCAGCTCGGCGGCTTTCGTCTGATTTCCTCCGCTCCGTTCCAGCGCTTGACGGACCAAAGACATCTCAACGTCCTCCAGCGAGACCCCAGCCGCCGGCAAGCGCATTTGATCCGACGGCAAAGCCGCACTTCCCGTGCGCGATTCAACCGCCAGTCCGCGTGGTAGATATTTAGCCGTGATCTCGTCACTGTCTTCAAGGATCATCGCCCGCTCGATAACGTTACGCAACTCTCGAACATTTCCCGGCCACTCGTAAGCGGCAAAGGCAGCCAGCGCCTCCGGCGAAATCCGATCAATATTCTTGCGTAATCGGTTTCTGAAAATTGACATGTAATGCTCGGCCAGCAAGCGTACGTCGTCACCACGTTCGCGCAACGGTGGAATATCGATTTGGATGACTGAGAGCCGGTAGAAAAGGTCGGGCCGAAAACGACCAGCCTCACCTTCGGTTTTGAGATCACGGTTCGAAGCGGCTATGACGCGCACGTCCAGGGGCAGGTCTTTTAGACCGCCCACGCGGCGAAACGCTCCTTCCTCAAGCACCCGCAAGAGCTTCGCTTGCAGGCTCAACTCCAGTTCGCCAATTTCATCCAGGAACAGCGTTCCGCCTTCCGCCTGTTCGAACAAGCCTTCCTTGCGCGCTTTCGCGTCCGTGAAAGCGCCTTTCTCGTAACCGAACAACTCGCTTTCGATCAACGTCCCGGGTATGGCCGCACAGTTGATGGCGACGAACGGATGATCGGCCCGGGACGAGTGGTAATGAATCGCTTTAACCACCAGATCCTTTCCGGTGCCCGACTCTCCCTGTAACAACACGGAGGAAACCTCGCTCGCGGCAACCTTATTCGCCAGAGCCAGCATCTCGCGCATCGAAGGTGACTCGCCCACAATCTGATCGAAGCTGAACTGCTGCGCGCGCTCCCGACGAAACAGATTTACTTCCTTGCGCAAGCGGCCGGCTTCGATGCCGTTGCGAATCGCGACCTGTAACTCCTCGAGATTAATCGGCTTGCCGATGAAGTCGTATGCGCCGCCGCGTAGCGCGGCAATAGTTTCATCAAGCAGCACGTTAGCCGTAATCATGATCACGACCGCATCGGATTGGCGATGTCGAATCTGGCGCAGCACTTCAAGTCCTGAACCGTCCGGCAGGTTGATGTCCAAAAGAGTTGCTGCCGGCTGGTCCGCTTCAAATGCGGCCAATCCGGCGCTCGCAGATTCAGCCTGAATGGGTTCGTAACCCCAGCCGCGAAGCGCTTCACCAAGCGACCAGCGAATCATCTTCTCGTCATCAACGACAAGAATTCTTTGATTGTTCTCTTTCAGGGTTTTGTCTTTCACTTTCCGTCGCCAGTTGCCCGCGGGTCCAACGGCGACTCAGATTATAGGAGGCTAACGCGAACATCACGAAACTGCGGGACGACGCGTGGCTTTGATCACCGTGATCTGGGCTCGGAGCCAGGTTCTCAGCACTCGTTCAAGTTGGTGCTGACTGTTTTCCGATTCCAGGTCGTCGATTGTCTCTCCCGACTCGGCTAGTGGAATGAAATGGCAAGGTACCTGTTCTGAAAGCTTATCGCTGGGCACAAAGTCGATTAATTGACATTCGCTGCAGGGATGGGCTTTCTCGAGATATGCATAATTGAGGCAGGTCCGCGAATCCTGAAACGCGGATTTTGCTCTCCAGGGTACACGCACCGGGCGGCCGTAGCCGCCATGCTCGATGAAGTCGAGCTCTGACTGTAGGACTCCAAGAATATCGCGCTTGTCCTTGCTCACAAGAATCACCTCCGCATCGCCGATCCGGTGAATCGCGGGGCTTTCGCCCTTTGGCTTACGGGTGAGGGTCTAGCAACCAATGTGCCCTCTTATTTTCCCGACCACGATTGGTTAAGTAAGCTCTTCGAGGGAGAGAAGGTGCGTAACTTTCCTCACTTAGCGGAATTTTCTCGCGGTAAGGAGTGCGGGGCGCCAGGGCTCTGGCAAAAACCTGGTTAACGAGGGCATCAATTCTTCCGCGGATGGCACTCAACACACTGGAACGTCGAAATGTCGCCGAGGTTGACCGGGTGCTGAAACGGTCTGTTCGGTTTATGGCAGGTATCGCACTTTCGGCCGGCCAGCGACCCTAAATCGACCGGATGTTCAAAGGCGCCAATCTTGGCGTTTGTTTCGGGGGGCGCTGCGGAATCATAGATGACGCTATGACAGACGTTGCAATCGGCGGTGATGACTTTGCCGTCGTTGCTGACGTGTTCGCCATCGTGACAGCGGAAACACCCCGCGAAATATAAATGTCCAATATTATTTGGGTGAGTCTGCCAGTCAGTCTTCATTTCGGGGAAGAAATATGTCTGGAAAATGCGCTGAACTTCCGCCACCGCGGCTTTGATTAGCGGCTGCTTTTGTGAGTACACATCCGCATAGTTTGTCCGATAGAACTCGGTCAGTTGCTGCTCGATCTTAAACAGGGCCTCGCTCGAAGTCTGGTAGGGTTTGCTGAGAACCTCAACCGCTTGCCTTTTTAAATAAGGCAGCGAAGGATCGAGCCGTCCCGCAACAAATGCCTGATCGACGGCCACATCCGGGGGCAGATAGACATGCGCCGGACGGTTATGGCAATCGACACAATCCATCTGGCGCTTGGACCCGGCGGCAATTTGTTCCGGCGATAGAGGCCGAGTGCGATCGTAATACTCTGTGACTTTACCGCTCTTGTCGCTAATTCTCACCCAGGGGATCACCTGCCGCTGATGATCGGTCGAGATGTACTCCACCTTGTTAGCGATGTTCATGTGCCAGTGGATGCCTGTGACCAGTCCGGTCGTCGGACTTCCGCCGCCGACGTTAATCAACATGCGACGTTGGCGCAGCGTGTTCCGTTCATCATAGGCATACCGGTTAAAGACCTTCATTTGTGCGCCGAAAAACTTTTCCGGCCAGTGGCATTGCTCGCAGGTTTCAGGCGCCGGGCGCAGGTTGTGAACCGGCGTCGTGATCGGCTTTGGATATTTCTTGAAGGTAACCGCATAGAGCTGGTACGCGCCGGACAATTTCGAACGGACATACCATTCGGCTCCGGCGCCGACATGGCAATCGACGCAAAGCACGCGAGCATGAGCGCCGGCCTCATAGGCCGTCAATTCGGGCCCCATCACCTGATGACAAGTCTTGCCACAGAACGCGACCGAGTCGCTGTATTCATATGCTTTATAACTTCCGAAGGCGCTGGCGGAAACAAACAGAAACGTCATGAACACGAAAACAAAGAAAGCGCGCCTCGCGTGCGGATCGTTTAGATCCAACCGCGGATAAGCCAACAGGGTGCCCGGCGCAGCCTTTCTTCGGCGGCGACGCTCGAGCACAATGCCCAGCAAGACGATTCCGAATCCGAACATCAGCGCCGCCGGGAAAACGATATATGTGAGAATGCCGAGGTAGGGGTTTTCACCGGAGGAGGTGATCTCCATCAAGAACAGCAGTATGCCGCTGGCAAGGGCCGCGACCGCAATGGCGGCGCCAAACAGGCTAATGTAGTTGCGAAAGAGACTGGGTCGTTTGGTTGGTGGTTGATCACCCATGTTCGTCAGTTCGCGGGATCGAATCTTCTTCCGGGGTTAACATCGCATCATCAGCAGCATCGGCGCGAGTTTTGCGAGCGCGCAAGGCATCATAATCCAATTCATGCTCTTCTTTGTAAAGCTCTTCGGAGATTCGGCCATCAATAAATGCAAAGTTCATTGGATACACATCCGGGTCGAAGATCACGTGGTAGAAATGCCAGACGATGATGGCGAGTGTGGCCAATACTGCTTCGTAAAAGTGAATCGCCAGGCCGATGTCGATCCACCAGCGCGGCAAAAAACCGAAGAGGCTAATCTTGAACCAGATCATAAGTCCCGTCAGACCCATGATGATGGTCCCCCAAACGACGGCCCAGTATTCCGCTTTCTCAGCATAGCCGAAGCGCGCGATCTTCGGCTTGGCGGGACGGATGCCCAGGTAATACGCAAAGTTTCCCAGCACGTCGCGAACATCTTTGAACTTGGGCACCATGTCTTTGAGCCAATGCCGCCCCTCTTTGGAGAACGCGAGATACGCGACGTGATAGACGCCGGCGACCAGCATCACCACGGCCGCGACCCGGTGAATTACCCGGCGCAAGGCCTCGCTGTTGCCGAGCATCCATGCCAGAACTGAATCGGGATATTGCAGCGCGAAGCCGCTCAACACGAGCGCGATGAAACTGGTGAGCAGCAGCCAGTGTTGCACTCGCTGGTTCAGGGTAAGCCGAACTATCGGGCGATGTTCGCGGCGGCGCGCCACAACCTTCTTCCGCCAGACGAGCAAGTTGTGAAGCGCCATTCCTCCGATAGTCAGGAGAATCAGCGGCAGATAGATCCAGCGCACGATCCGCGTGCCCCGAACCGCCATGTCACGCTCAGTGACGTCATCGGACACGAGTGCGGATGTCAAATGAATTTTGCCTTTGGCAAAGTTCTCGCCGGCGCCGACGTGGCATTGACCACAGGTTCGGGCGAGGTTCGCGGAATGAATCATTGAGCGCGCGTCGGTCGAAGGAAAAATATTATGCACGCCGTGACAACTGGCGCAGTTCGCCACCACTTTCGATCCCAGTTGCGACGCCAGTCCGTGATAGCTGTCGCGGTAGCTTTGCACGCGTTCGCCCGCCACGCCGAATTCGCGCGAAAGCATCACGCCCTCGTGACAGTTGGCGCAGCTTTGCGTGCCGACCGCCACGGTAGGTGACTTGCCACCGTTAGTGTCGTTTTCAACCGGCGTTTCTATTTTGTGAATGCCGTGACAGTCCGTGCAGTTCGGAGAACGTGAGACGCCACGCGCGAGAGCAGTCCCGTGGACGCTCTGCACAAATTGATTGCTTTCCGCGCTGTGGCACTTGCCGCATGTATTCGGAATGTTAACTTTGGCGATCGACGATTGCGCGTTCGCTGCCGGCAAGATGTCGTGGCCATTGTGACAATCCGTGCAAACTGCCGCGCTCAGATTACCGCCCGCGATTGCTTTGGCGTGCACACTCTCGCGGTACGAGAGAATCGGGCGGTCACTGATCCCGCTACCCTGCATGACCGACTTGTCCGCGTGACAACGCCCGCATGTTTCGGCGATGTTGGCGCGATTGACTGTTGAGCGCGGATCGCTGGACGGCAGCATGGTCGACAGGTCGCGGTTACGCGCATGGCAGTCGACACAGCTCGCCGCCTTGCTGCCCGTTTGCAGAGATTTGGCGTGGAAACCCTTGTCGTAATCCTCGTGCGGCTTGTTATGAAAAAGCGATCCGGCAAGATAGGGAAGCTGC
>DASUTF010000320.1:0-16765 GCA_036374695.1 Pyrinomonadaceae bacterium | reverse complement strand
CCTGGCGATCGAACAGCCCGCGGACGCCGACATCGTCGTCCCGGTGCCCGATTCGGGCGTGGCCGCCGCGATTGGATATTCGGCTGAGAGCGGCCTGCCGTTTCGACTGGGTTTGGTCCGCAATCACTACGTCGGCCGCACCTTCATCGAACCGAAGCAATCGATTCGCAGCTTTGGCGTGCGCATCAAGCTGAATCCGGTTCGTCATCTGATCGAGAACAAACGCATTGTGCTGATTGATGACTCGATCGTCAGGGGTACGACTTCGAAAAAGATCGTGCGCATGGTGCGCGAAGCAGGCGCGAAGGAAATTCACGTGCGGATTTCCTGTCCGCCGACCATCAGCCCGTGTTACTACGGCGTCGATACGCCGAACAAATCGGAACTGATTGCGGCGAACTATTCCATCGAAGGCATTCGCGACTTTATCGAAGCGGATTCGCTCGGGTATTTGTCGTTGGAAGGCATGTTGAGTTCAACCGGGCTCAATCCGGACGAATCCTGCGTCGCCTGCTGGAATGAAAAATATCCAACCCGCATTACGCGCGAAGCCGAAACGATGCGTGCGCGCGACGAGATGGCCGCCCGCATTGCGGTGGAATTGTGAGGGTCGCGCGAGGGCGTCTTTGCGGCGCTTGGCGCCTTTGCGCCTTGGCGTGAGACAGAAACGTTTCTCACTGCGAGTTCACGCAAAGGCGCAAAGACTCGCAAAGGAACTTTGGAACAATCATGACTGAAAGAATCTTTAACTTTAGCGCCGGGCCGGCCATGATTCCGGTGCCGGTTTTGGAAGAAGCCGGAGCGCACATGCTCTCGCTGCCGGGTGTCGGTATGTCCGTGATGGAGATTAGCCATCGCTCGAAAACGTTCGACGAGATCATCCAGGGCGCCGAGAACGGCCTGCGCGAGCTGCTGAACATTCCGAAAGATTACGCGGTGCTCTTCCTGCAAGGCGGCGCCAGCCTGCAGTTCGCGATGGTGCCGATGAATTTTCTTGCGCTCGACGACAGCGCGGATTACATCGTTACGGGCAGTTGGGGCAAGAAAGCCGTCAAAGAAGCGCTGAAATTCGGCAGCGTCGATACGGTGGCGAACATGGCCGACGGGGGCTTCACGCGCGTGCCTACGCAGGCCGAGCTGCAACTGAATCCGAGCGCGGCCTACGTCCACTTAACTTCGAACGAAACGATCGAAGGCGTCGAATTCAAGACTGAACCTGAAGTCGGCGAAGTGCCACTGATCGCGGACATGTCTTCGAACATTCTTTCAAAACCTATTCCGGTAGAGAAGTACGGACTTATTTACGCCGGCGCGCAAAAGAACATGGGGCCGAGCGGCGTCACGCTCGTCGTCATTCGCGAGGATCTTCTGCCCCGCGTGCGTGAAGGCCTGTCGACGATGCTCGACTACAACACGCACGTGAAGAACAAGTCGCTCTATAACACGCCGAACACGTGGGGCATTTACATTCTGAATCTCGTCTGCAAGTGGCTGAAGGGCAAAGGCGGCCTGGAGGGCATGCAGCAGGAGAATGAAGCGAAGGCGAAGCTGATCTACGACGCGATCGATGCCACCGAGTTTTATCGAGGCCACGCCGATCCCGATTCGCGTTCCGCGATGAACGTGACTTTCCGGCTGCCTTCCGAAGATTTGGAAAAGAAGTTCGCCAGCGAAGCGACGGCGCAGGGTCTCGACGGCTTGAAAGGTCATCGCAGCGTCGGGGGCATTCGCGCGTCGATCTACAACGCGTTTCCGAAGGAAGGGTGCGAAGCGCTGGTTGAATTCATGAAGGAGTTTGAGCAGAAGAATGGATAGATCAATTAACCACAGAGGGCACAGAGGAAGACAAATCAGAGGAAAAAGTCACATAAGAGGAGTTGGCTTGACCGTCATTTGTCTTTTCGTTATTGGCTTTCTCTGTGTCCTCTGTGGTTCAAATCAGCGAGCGCAGAACAAAACACCCCTCTCGCAGAGCATTAATCCGGAGCCCGGCGAGAAGCATCTGCGCAATATCCGGCAACTTACGTTCGGGGGCGAGAACGCGGAAGCCTATTTCTCATCCGACGGCAAGAAGTTGATCTTCCAGGCCACACGCGAAGGACACAGCTGCGATCTCATCTACACGATGAATATTGACGGCTCGGACGTGCGGCTGATCTCAAACGAAAAAGGCCGGACCACGTGCGCGTATTTCTTTCCCAACGGCAAGCGCGTTCTGTATTCGTCAACGCATCTCTATTCGAAAGATTGTCCACCGCGGCCCGATTTTTCCAAGGGATATGTTTGGGCTCTGTACCCGTCGTACGACATCTTCACGTCAAAGCCGGACGGATCTGATCTGAAGCAACTTACGAACACCGACGGATACGACGCTGAGACGACGATTAGTCGCCAGGGCAAGTTGGTGTTCACTTCGACGCGCAGTGGTGATTTGGACATTTACCGAATGGATGCGGATGGAAGAAACGTGCGGCGGCTGACAAACGAACTCGGTTATGAGGGCGGCCCTTTCTGGTCACGCGACGGCAAACAGATCGTCTATCGCGCCTACCACCCGCAGACTGAAAAAGAAAAGGCCGATTATCGCGCGTTGCTCAAACAAAACCTGATTCGGCCGACCGTCCTGGATATTTGGGTGATGAACGCCGACGGTTCGAACAAGCGGCGCGTGACGAACCTGAACAAAGCGAGCTTTGCGCCGTACTTCTTTCCTGACGGGAAGCGCATCATATTCTCGTCGAACGCGCACGATCAGCGTGGCCGCGACTTCGATCTATACCTGATCAGGACGGACGGCACCGGCTTGGAACGCGTCACCTTCAACAGCACTTTCGATGGTTTCCCAATGTTCTCGCCTGACGGCAAGAAGCTGGTGTTCGCGTCGAATCGCAACGCTGCGAAGCCGGGCGACACGAATATCTTTATTGCGGATTGGGTTGAGTGACGTTCAGTCTTATGAAACTTGGCGCTAGCCTGCTTATCGTGTTTCTTGGGAATTTCGCGATAGCGAACCCATCTGTCGTTCCAACAAGTCCGTTCGATCGATTCGGCGACATTAATTGCGAGGACGAGATGGCGCGTTTAGATAACTTTGCTCTTCAACTTCAGAATGAACCACACTCGAAGGGAGCAATCCTGTTTTATGCGGGAAGAATGGCCGCGGATCAGTTGCCGCGACGAGGCGAGGCAGAAGCCCGCGTGTCGCGGATCAAGTCATACCTATTCAAAAGACGCGGTGTGCCGTCGGATCGGATTACGTTCATCAGCGGTGGATACGGGAAGTATTTCCTTGTTCAGCTTTGGATGGTTCCGCCAGGGGCTGCGCTTCCCGATCCGGAGCCACACCTTCTCGAAAAAGTAATCCGGTTTCGGAAAGGCAAACTCCAACCACGTGACTTTCGCTGTCAAATCTAGGAAGTAAATCATGATTACCAAATTAAGACCGCTGCAAAGTTTTCTGCTCGCGTTCGCATTGACCGCGAGTGCATTCGCACAACAACCAACCACCAGTCCAAGCCTCGATCGGCTACGGAAGGACGTGACGCATCTCGCATCGGACGCGCTCGATGGCCGGCGGACCGGAACGCAGGGCGCGAACGACGCGGCGCAACATATCGCCAGTGAATTCAGCTTGCTGGGTTTGCGACCGGGAATGCAGACGGCGAAGGCGGCGCGCACGCGCGGCGCGCGTTACCTGCAATCGTTTCCCTATGTATCGGGCGTCGAACTCGGAAAAAACAATCTCCTCTCAACGCGCCTTTCTCCCGATTCCACTATTGACTACCGGGTCAATGAAGAATGGATGCCGCTGGGTTTTTCCACGAACGGCTCGATCAAAGACGCTGAAGTGATTTTTGCCGGTTACGGCATTTCCTCATCCGGGCTGAAGTACGACGATTACGCCGTCTCAAACGTGAAAGATCGCGTGGCAGTAGTTTTTGCCGGGACGCCGGATGGTGACAATCCACATAGCCAGTTTTTACAGGCGGGACAGATTCGTTTCAAAGCCGCGGCGGCGCGGGCGGCGGGCGCACGCGGGCTTCTGATCATCGCCAACGAAGCGAAGCTCTCGGACGATAAGTTAGCGCGGCTTTCGTATGACAACGCCGGCGAAGCCGGAATTCCAGTGATTGTAATCTCCAGACAACTTGCAGCCCTGCTTTTAGGCGGTGATTTGGCCCGGTTCAGCGAAATCGCCGACGCGAGGTTGGCGGTGCCCAAACCTGCTCAACCTGCGGGAACAGAAGGATTGAGCAATCCTATTAACCCGGCACAGATTGTTCGACTACCGAACCCTAGATTGAAGTTGAGTCTTTCAACCGACGTCGTCCGCCGCGAATCGCCGTCACACAACGTGATCGGCATTCTGCCCGGCAGCGATCCGAAGTTGAAAGACGAAGCGATCGTGATCGGTGCGCACTACGATCATCTCGGGCGTGGCGGCGCAGGAAGTCTGGCTCAAAGTGAAGGCGAGATTCATCACGGAGCTGACGACAATGCTTCCGGGACCGCGGGACTGCTCGAGCTGGCGCGGATGTTCTCCACGCAAAGACCAAAGCCGCGGCGCACAATTGTCTTCATCGCGTTCAGCGGCGAAGAAGAAGGCCTGCTTGGATCGAACTATTACGTCAATCATCCGGTTGTACCCGTGGCGAACACCGTGGCGATGATCAATCTCGACATGGTTGGGCGTTTGAATAATCAGAAGCTGGTTATCGGCGGAGTTGGAACGGCATCGGAATGGCGCTCAATGATTGAGGCCGGCAATTCACTGCGCGAAACAGCGCATCTTTTAAACGGCCGATCAAGTTCTTCTAAAGAGTCATCAAACGGTCAGGCGCACGTCCTTACTTCTAACGCCAGCACACTGCTGCCTCTTGATCCGACTAAGAACTTTGTTTTGACCCTGAACGAAGATGGTTACGGTCCCAGCGACCATTCCTCGTTCTACGCGAAACAGATCCCCGTGCTGTTCTTCTGGACGGGCACGCACGTCGATTATCACAAGCCTTCGGACACGGCTGAGAAGATCAACTACGACGGGTTGGCGCGCATCACTTCATTCGTCGCGAACATCGTGCGCGATATCGACAAGAGCGACACGCGCCCGACCTACAAAGTCGCGCAGGTGCAAGCGACCGCACGCTCGACCGGATTCCGTGTCTATCTCGGAACGATTCCGAACTACGCTGACTCGAGCGACGGCATGTTGCTCGACGGCGTCCGCGATGGTTCGCCCGCGGCGAAAGCAGGTCTCAAAGCCGGTGACAAAATCGTCAAGATGGCGGGCAAGGACGTAAAGAACGTTTACGATTACACGCACGCCCTCAGCGAGATGAAAGGCGGAGAGGAATACGAAGTCGAGATCGTTCGCGCGGGTCAGCGGATGACGCTGAAGTTAACGCCCGAGAAAAGATAGTAGGAAGTAAGCAGGCGGCAGTAGGCAGGAAAACAAAAAGGCAAAGGTTGAGGGGCGCCTCGGCGCCAACTCACCTTTGCCTTAACTTTTTTCTGAAAGGCGCTCGCCTTAAACGACCGCTGACGCAGGTGTTGCTGACTTAACTACCACCTGGGTTCGCGGTCATTCCGGCCGGGACGGCGATCGCGATCCCCTTTGTCCCTGCGGCCACCGCCACCGCCACCGCCGCCGCCGTAACCGCCGCCGCCACCACCGTAGCCGCCACCGCCCCCGCCGCCGTAACCGCCGCCGCCGCGATCAGTTCGGGGGCGAGCCTCATTAACTGTCAAATTGCGGCCGTTAAAGTCCTTGCCGTTGAACTGCTCGATGGCTGCAGCCGCTTCTTCCGCGGTCGTCATCTCGACAAAGCCGAAACCTCGCGAGCGACCCGTCATGCGATCTTCTACGACTTGAGCCGATTCAACGTTACCCGCCTGGGCAAAGTGCTCGCGCAAATCATCGCTGGTCGTCTGGAAAGGGAGATTTCCCACGTAGAGTTTTGTAGCCATTTATCTCGGTCCTTTGATGTTAAAGGAGGCGCGGAACCAATCACTGAACGAAGGCAGGAATCTCTGACTTTCTTTCGGCGAAGCGCGATGTCCCGGTGCTCTAAGTAAAAACGAGAGCCGCCCCTAACAGTTGTCAACTAACCTCACTCTCTTGCGGCCGAATACGTCGCTTCGCAGCCCGGGCAGGCACCTCGCCGTCGAGGCGCGAGAGCAGGATCTAAACGCGGAAAGTATGAGCACAATCCCTGGAAAGCGCAAGGCTATCCAGGGATTACGCTCAGCAAAACAGGTCTTGCGGCGAATGTGGCTAAATCAATGGGCGCCAACGACCTCGATGTTGCGGTTTCGGTCTGCCCGCAAGCCGATTACGGCAATCGTCAAGACCGCCGCAATAACTCCAACAGCGATCCACGTGCCTTTGCTACCGCCACCACCGCTGTCATTGTCAGGGTCGTCCTGAGGAGCCGTGCCAGTCCGTGCCGGCGCTTTGAATGTGTTGCTGCCCGAGACGTTCGCTTTGAAAAACGTCTGGCTGGCTGAAGCGCGTGCCTTGATTTCGCTCTTGGCAAAGATGCGGTTGAAGTCAATCTTCGCATTCGGCGCCAACGGGAGCTTTTCCGCGGCCACCGCGACCGGAGCTGCCATCGTCGCGATCTCGGCGCTCGCGACGTCCGTCTTGGTTACGGTCGTCTCAGGCGCGTCAGCTTCCTTTGGATCCGTGGATCTCACCGGCGCGGCGAACACATAGACGTTCGCGATGGCGATTACGAGAACCACAGTTAACAGTTGGAAGACCTTTGAAAATCTGGTCATGTTCTTTCGTTTTCCTCCTCAAGTGTTGCTGCGTACGAAATAGCCTAAGTCCTAATCTGTATTGCTTTTGAGATGGTCAGGAGTCTAACCCCGGAGTGGGAAACGGTCAACAACTTTTGCTAAAAGCCATAGAAAAACAGCACTTTCAGAAGCGCCGGCGGCGTCGCTCTTTGCGCTGGACGGCGCGTTCAAACAATCGCTTGGCATCCAGAATGAGGATTTCTTCGCCGGCGTACCGAACCACTCCGAGGGCTGCTTTGTCCGAAGTCGCGCTGGGCGGTTCGATGTCGTCGGTTGAGATGGTAATAGTGTCGCGGCAGCTTTCAGCTGCCAGGCCAAGCTGATCATCGCCCCGCAGGACCAGAACGTAAGGCAGCGTTTGTTCCCATTCCTTCGTCGGTTCGTTCAAAGCGGCGGCGGGATCGAGCACGGTCAGCATGCGGCCGCGGACGCAAACGACGCCCACGACGGCGAGCGGCGTTCGCGGCAGCCGCGCAAAAGGTTTTCCTTCAGCGGTGGCGTCAACCTGGTCGGTGAAAACAGCAAACAGGCGATCCGCGATCGCGAACGGAAGCAGATCGTGCAACTGGGCGGAGGCCGCAGCCGCCTGGTCGCGGTTGGAAATGTTCTCAGGTTCAGCCATGGGCGAGCGGGTAAATGGCGAGCCGATGAAAGCACGGGCACCGAGTGACCGTCAACAGTTTTGCGTTTGAGGTGGCACGCGCATCTTGCGCGTGAGTTCACGCGCGGGACGCCCGTGCCACTCTTTCTCTGCGTGTGATAAATTCACGCCGCAAGCGAAAGGATCCGGCCATGGACGACTTTGATCAGTATCGCGCTGAAATGAACGAGAAGCTGCTCGGCAGCGGTCACCTGGGAATCAAGCGATTTTTCGCCCTGGACACGCAGGCCTATGAAGATGGGGCGCTCGACAAGAAAACGAAAGAGCTGATGGGACTGACGGCTTCTATCGTTTTGCGCTGCGACGATTGCATCACTTATCACATCAAACAGTGTGTCGGGTGCGGAGTGACGCGCGAAGAATTCATGGATTCTTTCAATGTGGCTTTGGTCGTTGGTGGTTCAATCACGATCCCGCATCTGCGCAGGGCAGTCGATCGATTGGATCAGGTTCTGGCGAATGGGAATTAACCACACACGATACAGAGGAACAAAGAGGAAAAAACCAAGAACCTTAACTGGTTTGTGTCTTTCTCTGTGTCCTCTGTGGTTATTATTTTCCTTCGCCCTGGGAAACGTTAAGGGGGAAGGGTCCACGATGCCGACACAGGAACGCCCGCGAATTCGCGCACCGGAACTCACCGGCCATCGCGGCTGGCTGAACACGGACAAGCCGCTTTCGCTCGCCGGCTTGAAGGGCAAGGTTGTCCTGCTCGACTTCTGGACCTACGGCTGCATTAACTGCATTCACATCATTCCGGATCTGAAGCGGCTGGAAAAGAAATATCCGAACGAGTTGGTGGTGATCGGCGTTCATTCCGCCAAATTCGAAAACGAGAAAGATACCGAGAACATTCGCCGCATCATTTTGCGGTACGAGATTGAACATCCGATCGTGAACGACGCGGACTTCAACATTTGGCGATCGTACGCCGTCAACGCGTGGCCGACACGGTATTTGATCGACCCGGCGGGCTACATCATTGGCCGGCTGTCCGGAGAAGGCAGTTACGACGTTCTGGACCAGACGATCGGCGACACGATTGCTGAATTCAAGAAACGTGGCGAACTAAACGAAGCGCCGCTGAAGCTGGTTCTGGAGAAAGCAAAAATCGGGGATCTGCCGCTCGCGTTTCCCGGCAAGGTCCTGGCCGATGCCAAGAATGATCGGCTGTTCATCGCTGATTCAAATCACAATCGCATCGTCGTGGCGAAGTCCGATGGAGGCTTGCTCGAAGTGATCGGCACCGGCGCCGCCGGCTCCGTCGATGGCGCGTTTCATCAGGCAACTTTCTTTCGGCCGCAGGGCATGGCGCTTGACGGCGATCGCCTGTACGTCGCCGACACTGAGAACCATTTGATTCGCGAAGTAGATCTGAAAACCAGGACCGTGAAGACAGTTGCCGGCACCGGACAGCAGTCGCAGGAGTACGGCCAACGCGGCCCGGCGCGGCAGATCGCCTTGAATTCGCCGTGGGACTTGCAGCTCGTCGGTCGCACGCTCTACATCGCGATGGCGGGGCCGCATCAGATTTGGAAAGTGGATCTGGAGAAGCAGGAAGTCTCGACGTTTGCGGGTTCAGGACGCGAAGCGCGTCTGGACGGGCCGCGCGAGGAAGCCGGGTTCGCGCAGCCGTCGGCGCTGGAATCCGACGGCAAGACGCTGTTCGTTTCCGACGCCGAATCGAACATCATTCGCGCCATCGACCTGGCGGCAAACGGCGAAGTGAAAACATTGGTCGGTGGCGACTTGTTCGATTTCGGTGACAAGGACGGACGCGGGAACGATGTGCGGCTGCAACATCCACTCGGGCTGGCCCGATGGAACCAGAAGCTTCTGATCGCCGACACCTACAATCACAAGATCAAAGTCCTCGATCCGATCGCGCGAACTGTTACTTCGTTCGCGGGCACGGGCAAGCCGGGACAAGCCGACGGTGGGACGCCTTCCTTCTACGAACCAGGGGGATTGGCTGTGGCCGGTGACAAAGTTTTCGTTGCGGACACGAACAACCACGCGATCCGCGTCGTGGATCTGAAAACGAAACAAACGAAAACGCTGATTATGAAAGGCCTCCAGCCGCCCCAAAGCGCGGAGACGGAAACAGCTGAAGCCCCGCCGAATCAGGAAGAGATCAAGTTAGCGCCGCAGAAGCTCCGCACCGGCGAGGTCTCGATTCTGGTGAACGTCCAACTTCCTCCCGGCCATCACCTGAATCCGATGGCGCCACATCGCTACAAGATTTCAATCAATGGGGGCAGCTCGCTGCTCAACATCGATTCTCAAAACGCTGTCCGCACACTAAAGAACCCGACGTTGCCGATTCGCATCCCCGCGCAGGCGTCCGGTAACGGCAAGGCCGACGTGGTCGTTTCATTTACTTTCGTTTATTGCCGCGAAGACAACACCGGCGTCTGCCGCATTAAGACGTTGCAATGGAGAGTTCCGGTCGAGGTTACTTCGGAAGCAAACGCGCCGGCAGAGGTAACCCTAACCGCCAAAGTCGCCGCCGACTAATAAGAGAAGAACTCACGTTTTTGTCTCAAACGTGATGCGGATCACTTCCAGCAACCGCGTCGCTTGCTCACCCTTTCCGCTAGTTAGTAATATCCTGCTTTCCTTTTGGACAACTGAAGATAAGGAGTCACTACCGTGGCTGACAAACCATTTCTGACCGACATTAAAACTCTGCGCGAGCGCGCGCGGAAACATATCGAACAGGGCGCGGTGACCGAAGGCTACTCCGCTGATCGCGAAACCGTAAACAAGATTTTGAATGAAGCACTGGCGACCGAAATCGTCTGCGTGCTGCGGTACAAGCGGCACTACTTCATGGCGAGTGGCATTCACGCCGAAAGTGTCGCGGCTGAGTTTCTCGAGCACGCCACCGACGAACAGGGCCACGCCGATCTAATCGCGGCGCGCATCGTGCAACTGGGCGGCGAGCCGAACTTCAACCCTGAGGGTCTGTTGATGCGCAGTCACGCGGAATACGTCGAAGGCGGCAGCCTCACCGAAATGATTAAGGAAGATCTCGTCGCTGAACGAATCGCCATCGATAGTTATCGCGACATGATCCAGTACCTCGGCAACGACGACCCGACGACGCGACGAATGCTCGAAGGTATTCTGGCGGTCGAAGAAGAACACGCCGATGATTTGGTGAGCCTGCTCGGAGAACTGAAGAATTAGTTATTGGAGTGCGGCGGCAGAGCGAAGCGGCGACGCCGCTTTGGATTCATTGCCGCTCTCCTTTAAGACACCGAATCCAAAGCGCCGTCAAAGCCGGCGCACTCCAAATCTCTTGGCTGACAATCCATCAACCCAAACAGGACGTCCGAGCGTCTGCCGCAGTTGTGGCGCGCTGATCGGAGCAGGCGAAAACGTCTGTCACATGTGCGGAGCGCCCCTGCAACCGGCGGCCGCGTCGCCGCTACCGCCGCGCGAGCGCCATGCGATCAGTTACGCGCGCGCGATTCTGTCGCGGCCTTACATCTTCACCATTGTTTTTCTCGTCGCGAACTTCTTCGTCTTTCTGTTGATGTGGCAAGAGAGCGAGATGTCCTCGACTGCACTGTGGGGGGCGTTCGATCCGGGGGTGCTGCTCCAGTTCGGCGCGAAGACGAATTACAACATCAAGCTTGAACACGAATACTGGCGGTTCGTGACGCCGGTGTTCATTCACGGCAATCTGCCGCACCTGTTGATGAACATGTACGGGCTGTGGGTCCTGGGGCCATGGGTCGAGAAGCTCTATGGCTCCGCGAGATTCGTCGTGTTCTGGGTGGTCACGGGCATCGCGGGCGTGTTTGCAAGTTACCTGACGGTAATTCCCGGAGCGCGGCCCGGTCTGTTCGGGAGTTTTTTGATCAAGTCTGCGGACGAACCTTCAGTGGGAGCATCGGGCGCGCTGTTTGGCCTGATTGGCGTCCTCTTTGTGTTCGGCATCAAGTACCGGCGAGAACTACCGGAAGGTTTCAAACGCGCGTTTGGCACAGGCTTACTGCCGGTGATTCTGCTCAACGTGGCGATTGGTTTTGTCCTGCGAGGCATCATCGACAACTCCCAGCACGTCGCGGGGTTGTTCGCGGGAATGGCGCTGGCGGCCGTGGTGGACTATAAACGTCCCGGTCAATCAACGCGCGTCACGATTGCCTGGCGCGTCGCGCAAATTGCGGCGGTGCTGTTGGTGTTGGCGTCGTCCATTCCCGTAATCAGGAGTTTCAGATGAGTAGGTCAGAACCATCTGCGTCAGCGGGTGGGTATTAATGATAATCGCTAGCCATTAACCCACCCGCTTACGCAGGTGGTTCTGACCACATCATATTCAGGAGATAACGATGGAATTCAAAAAAGTTGGAGTACTGGGTTGTGGGTTAATGGGGGCCGGCATTGCGCAGACTGCGGCGATGGCCGGCTACGAAACAATCGTCCGAGAAGTGTCGGACGATTTTCTGGTGAAGGGTTTCGCCGGCATCGAGAAGTCTCTATCAAAGTTTGCTGAGAAAGGCACCATCACCGCCGATCAGCAAAAGGAGATTCGCGATCGTTTGAAAGGCACAACGTCGTTCGAAGACCTCGCTGACTGCGACATCATCATCGAAGCCATCATCGAGAATCTCGAAACGAAACGCGAAACCTATCTGCGCCTCGACGAGCTGTGCAAACCGGAAACAATCTTTGCCTCGAACACTTCCTCGCTTTCGATTACGCAGATGATGACCGTGACTTCGGCAGAGCGGCAGCAGCGCTTTATCGGCATGCACTTTTTCAATCCCGTGCCGCTCATGAAGTTGGTTGAAGTCATTCGCACCATCCTGACTGACCAGGCGGTGTACGAAGAGGCCGTAGCGTTCTCAGCCAGCCTCGGCAAGGTGCCGGTGCGCACCGACGATCGCACGGGATTCATCGTGAATCGTTTGCTGGTGCCTTACCTGCTGGATGCGATTCGCGCACTGGAAGAAGGCGTGGCCTCGATCGTCGACATCGACAATGCGATGAAGCTGGGCTGCGGTTATCCGATGGGGCCTTTGACGCTGGGAGATTTCGTCGGGCTCGACACGACTTACTACATCTCGGAAATCATGTTCAATGAATTCCGCGAAAAACGGTTCGCCCCGCCGCCGCTCTTGAAACGAATGGTGATGGCGGGCCTGTACGGTAGAAAATCGGGCCGAGGATTTTACGACTACACGAAAGATCCAAAGCACCCGACGCCGATGAATCTGGTTTAGAACGGAGCGCCGACATATATTGACGGGTCGCGAGTCCCGAGCCGTCGGGACTCGCTTTTTCATACCGGCAGGGATGGCGGCCCGCATGCAGGATGCGTGCGCTCCGATAAATCTCCTACCTCTTCTCGCGGGTTACTTCTTCGGCAACGTGGTGGGGGCCGTCTTTCCCTTTATCAACGCAGAGACGCTGTCACTCAGTTCTTTGTTCTCAACCACATAGAACAACCCACCGCGCCCATTCTGACTGCTCTTGCAGTTAGGCCCGGATAAGGAACCTTGCTGGTTCATATCTCCGAAGATGGCGTAGTTCTTGTCACCACCGGTCAGCGACACACCGATCTTGGCGTGGTTGTGATCCGGACTGGCTCCTCCGGTCAAGCCAATTGTCTGACCGTTCCAGGTGCCGGTCGTGGCAATTTGGACGGCCCCAGGTTTAGCCAGCGACTTGTCCCAGCATTTGATCCTGGTTGACGCCGTGGTGGTGGGAATCGGCGGTGTCGCCCACCAGGTCGCAGCGCGCAGGTCAACGCCGCCCAGGATTGCCGAGACCATTTGCCAGGGCGGTACATTCAGGTTGGACGGCTTCGAGATCAATTGAACGCCACTGGAGAGTGTGGTTGTGTTGAAGGTGGTGCTGCTTGACCTGGTCCCGAACGCATTCACCAGGGCCTGCACATCCGTTGGCCCACCGTTGTTAACGATCTGCGGGTTAGTCGGATCAGTGACGACACTCGCATTCTGTAGGGCCTTGAGGACGTTGACCAGGTCGTCCTTATTTATTTTGAGGGCGAAAAAATGTTGACTTACCATGACGTCGTCGTCATCGACACAGCCCAAAGTGTTCCCATCGGTCTTGCGCGGATGAGTTTTGCTTCCCGCGGCCGGCCAGGACGGCGTGGACACCTGCATAACAAAACCCTCGCCTGCGTCATTCCAGGCGACCAGCCCCTTTGAGTGACCCCAGGGCGCGCCGCATGAGGAGGTGCATCCTTTAATTTTGGGATCGTTGTAAAACTGATCATTCCAAATCAGATAGTTAAACGACCCGTTATAGACTTGCTCAAATGTGGCGCCCAGTGGATCAGTGCCGGTAGTACCGGCACACCCGGTTCCTTGTTCGAGAGTGGGCGACGCGCTGCTGGCGAACACATACTGCTGGCCGTCTTTGTAATTCTGCACGGTGCCGCCGAACGGGCACCCCTTCCTCGCTCCGCTGCCGCATTCCGGGAACGCGGCGGAATTGAGCTTGAATACGAACCACCAATCAACCGGTTGACCCTTAGCCAGCAGAGGCACCGGCGCACTTTGCAGCGGCGTTGGTTCGGCAACAGGTGCGTACCCCGGAAAAACGACAAGGAAAAAGCTGACGGTCAGTGCAGTAACAAACGCTCTGAGAATTCTGTTGTTTCTCATAGTCCGCGGCTCCGTTGGGAGGATTGGATGGAACGAGGGGCTTATATCATCACGTTGCAGGTTAGGCAATAATTTTTACAGGGACGCCTTAATCATGTGTTGGCTTGGCGCTTATAGGTACCTGAAGCAATTCAAATCGCCACAGATTAACGCAGATAGACACGGAGCGAACGATGGAAAACGGAAAATCATTCTCGAAAACTTCAACCAGCCAGTCGGTTCTGAATCGGCGTTAATCGCTTCAGTGCGGACTCACAAACCTGCGATCTGGGAGGCGGCAACTTTGACGATCCGGCCGGTAAAGATTTCTGTGATGAACAGCGCGCCGATGCGTTCATCGCGCGCCACGCTCGTCGACATGTTCAAGCAGTCGGCGACGACGAACGGCGCGGCGTCGGGCGTGGTGTAACGGCGCAGTCGGAGAGAGGCAGCAGATTGCCAGAGCCATCATGATTGTGAGGAGGTGCATAGGTTTTGCAATTCCATGTTTGGCGACGTGATTCATGATCTGTCTCCTTCGTTCAGAACAGTAGGTAATCGGAATTCGTGTCAAGTGGTCGTAGCGAGCCTATTTCTGAGATCTTGCGGTAATCGGTTGTGGCTCAAAACCAAAAACGTTATTGCCGCTTGAGAATGTGGACGCGTCGACTTTGACGATCCGGCCGGTAAAGATTTCTGTGATGTACAGCGCGCCGGTTCGTTCATCGCGCGCCATGCTCGTCGACATGTTCAAGCAGTCGGCGATGACCGTCGGCGCGGCGTCGGGCGAGGTATAACGGCGCAGACGCCCGGGCGTGCCCGACTGCATGTCGGCGCTGAGTTCGAGCGTCAGGAATTCGCTCGTACGCCCTCGCCCTCTGATTGGAAGCACGTCAACCGCGGTCGTCAGGCCGGTAATGAAAGGCTCGTCGCTGCCGGTGGCCGGATCAACTATCCGCACCTGGGCCCCGCCGGTCGGGAATGGATAGCTCGTCAGGAGTGACACCAGCAGTTGGTCGCCGAAGAAACGGATGCCGACAGGTATGGCCTCGGCTGGGAAATGCCCAGCGGAGACTGGGGCAAAGTTGGTGAGCGTCGTCGTCCCGCCTGTTTGGATCTCGACGATGCGAATCGAGTTGCTCTCTGAGTCCACGATGTAGAGCTGATTGGCGGCGATTACCAGGCCGAACGGGTCTGGGGCGCGGACGTTGTTCGCCTCATCCTTGCGTGGTTCGGGAAGGTAGTCAGGAAAGTCTGCCAGCAGGCGAACTTTGATCTGGTCGCCGCCGCCGTTATCTAAACTCACTTCCGAACCATTGTGCAGGGCCAATTGATCCGCCCAAGTTAGATTGAAACCCTCGGTCGTCTGTTCGACGTGCGGAGTGAAATCAACCGCCAACACGGAACTGAAGATCGGCGACGAAGGGTTCGGGTTAGCGATGCGCGTATTCAGAGCCGCGCCAGGCAGAGTCGAATCACCAGCGCCGATGGTGATGTAGAGCGTGCGCCCGCGCATCGCCAGACCCGAAGGGCCGGAGGTCGAGTTGCTCGGCGGTACGAAGCCCGAAGGCAGGCCATCAAGCAGAGTGCGACGGTGGCCATTCGCCGGGTCGACGAGGGAGATGCGCCCTGTGTTGGGGCCGTCACCCGCTTCGGCGACCAGCAGGTTTCCGTGCTGCGTGAACGTGAGCTTGACTGGAGTATGCAGGCCGGAAGTAACGACCGACTGCGAACTACACTGGTTGGGAGTTGGAAAGCTAAAGGGTTCAGAAAACAGGTCTATAAAAAATGCTGCTCCCTGAGAATAAGCAGCCCCCGGAAAGAGGCAGCAGATTGCCAGAGCGAGCAGCGTGGCGGTTCTCTTCGATTTGCTCAACCGGCCAGGGCCAGTCATAAGGATTGCGGGTTTCATCATTAGTGTATGTCTCCTTGTTACATTCTGAATGTTTCCGTTCGAGGGATGAGCAGGCCGAACCTCTTGACTCTCGACGCAGGGACTGCAATCTAGCGCCTCGGCGCGGCAATTTGCGTGTTCTGAAACGCTGCGATTCGCCAACCCTGCTTTTCGCGAGTCATAACCAGCGTCATGAAGGCGCCGGCGACAAGGCTCTTCTCGTTCTCAAGCGTGTCCCGCTGGCCGGTGACATGGACGACCGCGACGTCGGGTCGCACAAAGCGAATCTGCTTTACCAGGAGGCGAAGGGTTGTGTTTTTGAAGACGGTATTAAATATATGTTGGTGCTCTTTTTCGATAGCCTCACGGCCCTGGACAAACCGGCCGTTGATGACCACATAATCCGCATCCTCAGCGAAGGGTTGCGCGAAGCGTGATCCGCTTTTCTCGTTCCAACCAGCTTCCATCTGTCTCACGTTTTCGCGAATTGCCGCTTCATCAACGGGACGGGCGCTCTTAGTGATCGCCTGCTGAGCTGTGACGGTGACAACGCATATTGAGAAGGTTGCGAGAGCAGTTAAAAGCTTAAATGTGATCAATGAGTTTTTCATTTCTCTCCTCCAGTAAATCTAGCGGGCACCGTTGACTGCTTCGGGCCGCGACATGGAAACCACAAGCGACATACGTCCGAAGAAAGCGAACCTGTTTTAGAGAACGTACGGCGAATAGATGGCGACGATATTCTGCCCGGCGAAGTTCAAGGCAACATCAATCAGCGAGTGT
>DASUTF010000319.1:0-4076 GCA_036374695.1 Pyrinomonadaceae bacterium | reverse complement strand
GATCTTTTCCGATCCGCCGGAGGGCAAAGAGAGATCCGGTTCGAAGCCCGCTACAGAGACTCGGGGCCCCGCGGCGCCTACACCATCCTGATGACCATCGAGCGTCTGCCTTAACTTCTGATCATTAGTAAGTAATTGTCTGCTCGCAGACTATGGGAACCAATAAGTGACCAGGCAAAACTCAGTCGTGCAAGTGTCATCGCTCGTTCTTGATGGAGGAGGGACGATCGGCCTCGAATTCAAACTCTCCTGACGACAATCTCGTAACTCTCGGCTTTGCTGTACCCGGCAGCACCCCGTCCATAAATATTAATTGTATAGCTACCGGCGGCCAGGAATTTGGCATCAACACTGATCGTGTAATCGTTGGTCGCATTTCGCATCAAGCCGCCGGCCCGCCAAATCACCCTTCCCCGCGCGTTCAAAATTTCGATCCTGTAGCTTTGAGACTCTGCGGCCTGCGAATGTAGCATCAGGGTCACGGCCGTGACGTTGCCCGGAATCACGACCTCGTTTTTGATCGCGGCGGCATCGCGCTGCGCCATGCCGACCGGGTAAACATCGACGGCCAGAACGTTAATCTGCGGGTTGATACGCTCTCTCCCGGAAGAACTATCTATCCCCGCGAGTTCGTTTCGGGTTTGCGCCTGTTGCTGCTGAATTCTTGCCTGGGCTTCTTTGATTTCCGATCGCAATTGGGCAATCTCATCGCTTGATTTGTTCTGCTGCTGGTTGAGTTGAGTTTCCGCTTTTCGCAAACGCTCGTTTTCTGCCTCCAGTGCCGCCAGTCGTTCGCGTAAGGCTTTCTCCTGGGCTATCCCGGCCGGCGCGGGATTTCGAGCTTGCTGCAAACTTCGCAACCACCAACCCGAAGCGATCAGCAAAAGGATGGATGCCGCAATCGCCCCATACTGCCAGACCGGGATGCGTTTCCCCCGAACTCGTGTTCCGGTACTAAAGAGAACGACATTGGATTCGTCTCTTCTTTCCTCCCCGGCCTCCAGTCGCCGGCTTTCTTTCACAAGGTCCAACTCGGCGGCGCAAGCGGCGCAGGCCGCCAAATGACGATCGAAAAGATCGCGCTGGGCCGCCGGCAAGGCGCGCTCGTAGGCCATACTAACCAAAGCTTTCGCTGGCACGTGCTGCTGATAGACGGACCAGGCGAAATCAGTTTCGGCCAGTTCTCGCGCACACTCACGGCAATGTCCGAAATGCTCGCGCACCAGTTGCTCCTCCGGCCCCGCAAGCGTCCCGTTCTTCAACCAGGGCAGTAGTTCTGCTACTCGTTCACATTCCATCTGCGCCATTTACGCCTCTCGAAATATAGGCGGTGTTCTCGGGCAAACGTTACATCCGAGCACCTTGCCGTCTCGCAAACAAGTGTTCTCGCACGGTCACCGCGCTTTTGCGGCAGCGCACGACCCTTACTCGCAAGGTGCCTTCCGATACGCTGAGACGCCGGCTCATCTCTCTGTAGCTCAGGCCCGCGAGGATCATGTCCCATAGATCTCTGCAGCCCTGTGGCATCTCTTCAAGCACGCGCAGGTAAAGCTCTTCGGACTCTTTCTGCAAAAGTTGTTCAAAAGGTGAGCCCTGTACCGATGCCGGCTGGGTAATCAAGGTTTCAAGCTCAACCGCTGGCGCCCGGGAGATACTTCGCACCTGGTTGATGCAGGTGTGGTTAACCACCTGCCAAAGGTAAGTCTTAAGGCTCGATTCGCCGCGAAACTTTCCTTGCCGCAACACACGGGTGATTTCCATGCGAGCGGCTTGCAGCAAGTCGTCCCAATGGGAAGACAGACGCCTTTGGAACGGTGAGGCAGCGCGAGCAATCCAACCGTCTACCGTGTCAACCGCCTCACTCTCTCCACTTAGAAAGCGGGCGATGATTGTTTCATCGTCATGAGGCACAGGGGCAGAACTCCGGCGCGGATTGTACTACTAGTCGGTTGTCAGTGGTCAGTTGTCAGATGTTGTTCAGTTCTAATGAGACCAGGGGCCCGTCCACCAACAACTGACACTGACTACTGACAACATTTTCCCTGTAACGTTTTTCCCCTGACCGCGCCTATATCTCCCAGACGAAAGCAAGTCTAAGTCGGACCGGATTAAAGAGCAGCCGGTCAGGCGCGGCGTACCCAGTTGTTTCTTACTACCCACTGTAAGGAGAAATTGATCCGAATGAGAACTTCTACCACCCCCACTCCACGGCCTGTCGTGCAGACAATGATCTTCATTTTGTTGTTGCTGGGTCTACTCGCCGGCACAGGCTATGCCTGGAAGGCCCTGACTCGCAGCGCATTAGCACATGCTAAGAAGCCTCTGGCGGAGACCATTGCGAAAGCGCGTCCAGCGCCGGGAGCGTATGCCAGCGCACCTCTTCCGCCGAGTCCCGGACAGGCCAAGTTCCATCCCAGCACTAATCTGTCGAACACCGGCAGCCAGGCCTCGAAACTGTCTGATGTTGCTTATGGCGCTAACAAGGTCTATGTGGCGTGGCATGAAATGGGAACTGCATCTGAGGTTCGTTTCCGCGCGTCAACCAATAGCGGCGCGTCTTTCGTCAACGAGCCTTCGGGCCAGGTGCTCGCGACGATTCCGAGCGGCGAGACACTCTTCAGTATTGCCGTCGCTGCTTCGAACACTGCCGTTCACGTGATCTACTCATCGGGGGCGAGCGAAGCGACGGCGCAGGTCTCGTACAGATCTTCCATCGACGACGGCGCGACTTTCTCCAGCCCCGTAGTTCTTGCCGGCGGCCCTGGCGGCAGCCCCTTCCCCGACATCGCCACCGACAGTGCGGGTAATGTGCAGGTGGTCTTTGAAGACAGAGGAGGCACGAACGACATTCACCACCGGCTCTCAACCGACGGCGGAACGACGTTTGGCATTGCGGTCAATATTTCGAACTCGGCCGACGAATCCATCAGGCCACGAATAGCCGCCAATGGCGCGAACGTCGGAGTGGTCTGGCAGGAGAATGACACCACCGCGGGTCCGCCTCAGGGCGAAGTTCGGTTCGCACACTCCACGGACAATGGCATGAGCTTTCCGCCGTCCACAAACCTTTCAAACAGCGCGGGCACGGACTCCACCTCGCCGGATATAGGCTACGGCAACTCGATCCACGTCGTGTGGGCGGAAGGAACGACCGTAGCACATCGCAGCTCAGGCGACGGCGGCGCATCATTTGCGCCGGTTTCGGTTGTTGACGCGGCCGCAGCGGGAGACTCCATTCGCGGGCCGCGCATCAGTGCGAACGGCATGATAGTCGGCGTGGTCTGGATGATTGTGGATTCCTCGAACGTCGTACACGGGCCGTTCTTGCGGCGCTCGGACGATGATGGGGCGACGCTCGCGGCAGAACAGAACCTGGCTGACGGTATCGGAGGCGTGGCTTTTGATCCACCCGCGATTGTCGCCGCGCCCGGTCTGAGGATCGTCTGGCCGCAGACGGCGACAGGGGAGGCGGAAGGTGCGGAGATTCTATTCTTGCGGGAAATCTCCTGCTCGGTCTACTGGGTCAATCCGGTGAGCGGCAGCTTTACGACCGCAGCCAACTGGAACACTGGCGTCGTGCCGGCCGCAACGGATGACGTCTGCATACAGGTGGACGGCACCTACACGGTAACGCTGACGGGAGTCCGCACGATCAACAGCCTCGTAGTGGGCGATTCTGGCAACGCCGGCGAGCAGACACTCCACATTGGAGCGATCACCGGAGCCGCCACAATTCTAACTGTCTCTGGCGGGGCCTTAAACTTAAGCTCAGGTATCATCAATCTGGAGAATCTCACCAGCACTAACCAATCCAGCCTGATAGTGACCAGCGGCGCGTTGACCAATAACGGCGCCATCAACGTCAATCCGGGTTCCGGCGGCCCACGCGCCATCAACGCCAATCTCATCAACAATGGCGCCGTCAATATCAACGTTAATACGTCCTTTAACAAAACAAACGGCGTCTTCACCAACAACAGCGCTCTCAATATCGCCGCCACCAGAACCCTGACCATGCAGGTCGGCAATCAAACCTTTAATCAGAACGGCGGCACTATCGACGTGGCCGGAAGCTT
>DASUTF010000318.1:0-31470 GCA_036374695.1 Pyrinomonadaceae bacterium | reverse complement strand
GAGAGAAACTTCTTGAGAGGTGTACCGGATGAACAGCCAACTCACGTGATAGCGCTTCCAGTGAAAGTGTTTCTGCATAGTCGCAATGCAGAATTTCTTCCAACCTTGCGACCCACGATGGTCGTCCAAGCTGTTCCGTGCGGTCGTTGAAAAGTAATTGCCCGAGAATTTCTAAAGAAAGGCTTTGCACCGAGGTCCCGGAAAGATCATCGGATATGACAGCTTCGCTAAAGAGTTTGTAGCAGGAAACTTTGACCTGCGGATTCCTAATACTGAAGATGCCGTCCAGTTTGCTGCTCGTCGCGCCAACGGTCTTCAGATAGTCTTGATGAAAATCAACATGCAGGCAGCGGGCACTTCCGGCTAACTTTGCGTTGTAATGCGGCTCGAAGGCGCCATGAAAAAGTAACTCTCCCGGGGAACAATGGTAGACCTGTTTCTTCGTGCCTTCGATAACGTCTCCGCGCAGGATGAAGGTCAGGTGAGGATTCTCGTGATAGTGCCAACCGACACGCGTTCCTAAATCGTCCTCGATGTTGACCACCGCGAGACTGACCGCCGGCAATTCGAAACATCTCTGCACTCCGAAATGGTCGGCGGCTTGACGTGTTGAATCCATAATCGTCAATCAACTTTCGAGTTCGCGCAGAATCCTTCGCTCGCTTACGGGTGGTATAGCTCAGATGCCGTCTGATCGCAATGAGTAATGCCGGCGATCAACAGAAGTTTCGAATTAAGGATTGCTGGCTTGAAGTTTGGGATCCCCTTCGGTGAGTCGAACCCGTGTCGCCGCCGTGAAAGATAAGCGGCCTATCGTAATTCAAGGAAAACTTAGCGGCATGAATAGGTCTACCGCATTCAGAGGACTGAGGGTGGTTTGGCTCTTACGGTGCCCGGTGAATCCCGGGCTGCCAGGGCCGGTAAACAACCATTTCGGGATGGTCACGTACAAATGATTGGGCGATGTTGCAGTCCCAACACACCGGCTTGTAAGTGTTCATCACGGTCTCTAGATCGTCGATGTTCACCTCGCTCCATTCCCGCAGTTCTCCCTCCGGACTCTGCAGAGCCGGCTTGTGATCCAGCAACTGAATCTGATGAAACGGTTTGCCACAGTAGAGGCAGGATTTGAATTCGTACCATCTCATCAGGACGCCGCGAACCAGACACTCCGGCGGCGCAACATCCAACTGCACCAAACATTCCTGCCCGCAGTCCTGAAGCAGGGGCCAGCGTCCGCAGTTTTGCAGGCGGATATCCGGCTGGCCTAACGGCGACGTTAACGCGGCATGGATCGCGTCAACCTCGACCACCGCGGCCTCGCCGTTTTCCGGACAGGTGATGATGCGCGAGTCTCGATAGTGAATGTACTCGCGAACAAAATAACGGATTACGAAGAAGAGGCTTGTCGCCAGGAGGCCAGCGGCAACCAGGTAGACAACAAACATTATGATGCACCTCCAGGTTGCCTCCATTAGAGCAACCGATATGCCGGATGGAATCGAAGAATCTCGTTGCGTTCACCTGATTTGGAAGCCGAATTTGGGAAAAGTTACTCAAGGATGCGGGAAATCGCGCAACCCCCAACGCTACTTGACTCGGCAATCCAGCCCTCTTGTTCAGTTGAAGCACTTCTGTCGCTGGCATAAACGTTGCGCGCCCCTCACTACTTAGCCACGCCCTACCAAGGCAGAGGAATTTAGTTGAGCAGTTGTAGTGAAGGGCAGATGATCGAAGGCAAGAGAATAATGCGCCCAGTGAGCCAGGTGGATCTGCCTCCGATTGCCGAATTCGTCGGACTGGTAAAAGCGACGGACGAAGATGCCGACCATCGCTTGCTACTTGTGGAGCAGGCCGCGGCGATCTTGTATGAGGCGCCCACTGCTTCAGAGCATGAAAGGCAGTCGCTTGCAGAGAAATTCGAGCGCTGGCGGTATCAACGGCTGAACAAGTACGGCCCGTCGCTCTCGACAAATGAGCGGCGGCTCGTCGACGTACTCGATTTGGCCGTCGGCAAGATATTGCAATCTCAGCCGCGTCCACCGAAGTCACCGAGAACTGCAATTCAGTCGAGCGTCAGTCCCGACAGCCAACAGGATGATTGGTTGCGACCGAGCGCTCTGCCTCGCTTTGAAGAGGCCTTGGATTTTCATGTCCCGTTGGAAGACGTTACGCAGGAAGCAGCCGCGCTCACCCTTAGCTACAGTCGTTCTATGCCCGCCGATCCGACGCCGCGGGCGGCACGCAATACCGAGCTTGCCTGTCGCAACTTACCAACGATGTGGCGGATGCGACTCTATGCGCCTCTCTACCTGTCGAACTACTGTGTGAACCATTGCCTGTATTGTGCATTTCGATTTCCTAACAAAATGGATCGCGTTCAGTTGAGCTTGAACGAAGTGATCGCCGAGGCCGAACTTCTCCGCACCCAGGGCCACCACCACCTATTGATAGTTGCTGGCGATTTTCCCAAGCTTACGTCTGCTGATTACCTGGTGACGGTTATTCGAGAGCTTGTGGCTCGAGGCTTTAGTGTGGCCGTTGAAGTGGCCGCGCAAAGCACTGTGTCGTACTTGAAAATGGTCTGCGCAGGGGCGTCCGGCGTCACACTCTATCAAGAGACTTATCAGGAGGATGTGTACACCCGTTTGCATCCGCGCGGTCCGAAAATGTGGTTCGACTGGCGATTGGAAGCACTGGAGCGCGCCGCCGAGGCCGGCATCAAACGGCTCGGACTCGGCATTCTATTAGGCCTGGCTGATCCGGAGCTCGACGTTCGTTGTCTGATTCGACACGGTCAGTATTTGCTTGACCGTTTTCCTGAAGTCAAACTGGCGTTCAGCCTACCCCGCATTCATGAAGCACCGCCCGCCTTCAGGTCCGAGATCGCTGTGGACGACGAAACATTTATTCGGTTGTACTGCGCCCTTCGATTTTCATTTCCCAAGGCAGACCTCGTTCTTTCGACACGCGAACCACCGGAGCTGCGCGACCGGCTCTCCAGGATATGTATCACCCAAATGAGCGCGGGCAGTTGCACAGCACCTGGAGGGTACACAGCAATTCAAAACGATTCACACGGTCGGGAACAGTTCCCGGTTTTTGATAACCGGACCACTTTGCAGTTGGCCGACACACTCGAAAAATCCGGATTTGGCCTGAGTTGGGACCTTAACGACGACGATGCAGCCAAGTCTTCAATAGGGAAGAGCTGAGCCAGCCCTCAGGCTTGACGCCGCTTGCTGCCTCGGTGTCCCAGTTTGGCGTCCCCTACGGGAGTCGAACCCGTTCGCCGCCGTGAAAGAGAAGGGAACTACTGTAGTTCAAAAGGGCACGGTGTCGATGGAATGTCTTGTTTCATCGGCTGCATCGCACTACAGCCTGCACAACCATCATTGCAAGATGGTGCGTTGCGCTTAGAGAGGGACAATGAAGAGAGGCGCAACCAACCACGACGGCCCACATAGAGGCAGGCTAACAACAGGGCGCCTACAACCAGGATTATTTGCCAGTCAAACATAACCTTGCGCGTGAACGGTAGCGTCTTAGTCTGATTCCTCTCTGCGTAACAGAGACGAACGATTTAACCACTGCCACGCAAACTACCGTTTTGCGTTACTCAATTCTAACTAAAGCCCAGCAGTCGCCCGCCCTGAAACGTGAGCAATGAAGCGACATACGCCAGGACAAGCATGTAGCCCACCATGAAAAGCGGCCAGCGCCAGGAGTTGGTTTCGCGTCTGACAATTGCGACGGTCGACATGCACTGGCATGCCAGTAGAAAGAAAATCATCAATGAAAGCGCGACCAACGGCGTCCACACCGGCGAGCCATCCGCGCGTTTGGCGCTGCGCATCGCGTCAACCAATGATGAAGACTTCTTATCAGAACGCTCGCCCACGTTGTAAACAATGCTGAGCGTTGAAATGATCGTTTCGCGGGCTGCAAAGGATGAAATCAAACCAATGCCGATCTTCCAGTCGAACCCGAGCGGCGCAATCACAGGCTCCATCAGCCGGCCCGCGCGGCCTGCAAAACTATTCTGCAGCTGTCGGCTCGATGCATCTGACCCATTCGCAGCTTGGTCTGACACTATGACCCGATCGTCCGCGTTCCCGGTTGCGTTCGCGCGAGGGAAAGCAACGAGGGCCCAAAGCAAAATGGAGATCGCGAGTATCACCGTGCCGGCGCGCTTGAGGAAGACCGTGGTGCGAGTGAGCAAAGCGTGCGCGACATTCCCAAAATCAGGGAGGCGGTATGGCGGCAGCTCCATTACAAAGGGCGGGGGCGGCGCGTTAAGGATCGTGTGTTTCAAAATCCAGGCGATGATTATTGCCACCGTGATCCCCAGCAGATACATCCCGAGAATGATTAGCGCTCCCAGGGAAACGACCCCGAGAACTGTCCTCCCGGAAAAAACCGCGGCAATCATCAGGGTGTAGACCGGCAGACGCGCCGAGCAACTCATGAAGGGAGCGATCATGATGGTGGCTACGCGGTCCTTTGGACTCTCGATCGTGCGCGTGGACATTATTCCCGGCACTGCGCAGGCAAAGCTGCTCAGCAATGGCACAAAAGCCTTGCCATGCAAACCTACGGCGCGCATCAGTCGGTCCATCAAGAACGCCGCCCGTGCCATGTAACCACTGTCCTCGAGAATCGAGATGAAGAGAAACAGCAACAGAATCTGAGGCAGGAATGCCAGTACCCCGCCCACACCGGCGATGATGCCGTCAGTCAACAGATCTGTGAACACACCGGCAGGTAGGTAATCGCGAACAGCTTCAGCCAACGCCGTGAAGCCGTGATCTATCAGAGCCATCGGGAGGTCGGCCCACAAAAAGATGGTCTGAAAGACCACCAGCATCACCAGCAAGAGAATTACAGGACCAAGGATTTTATGCGTTATCACCGCATCGATTCGATCGGTCACGTTCCTTTGGCCGTTGTGTTCCCGCTGCACCGCGCCGGCAACTACGCGCTCAATCCAGTCGTAACGCGCTATCAAAGGCTCCTGTTGCCACCGCTGACTCACTCTGGCCAGGCGCTCGCGCGCCTGCTTCACTGCTTCGCGACGACCCGGCTCTTCGGGAAGTTTTTCGTCATAGAGCTCGGTTAACGCCCGGAAACGGTCTTTAGGATGGCCAGCCGAAAGTAGACTCACTTCGGTTTCCGCTTCCGGAGAGAGTCGACAGGTCCTTACCGGCATCCGTGACTTGCCGGCAACCTGGACTACCGCCTCTGCCAGGGCGGCGATTCCCTGTCGTCGTTTTGCAACGACCGGGACGACGCGAACACCAAGCACCCTGCTTAGTCTATCGATGTCGATCCGCAATTTGCTTTTCTCAGCCAGGTCGAACATCGTGAGCGCGACCACTACTGGCTGGCCCGTCTCGAGCAACTGGGTAAGGAAGTAGAAATTTCTTATCAGGTTCGTAGAGTCAACCACGACGATGATCACATCCGGCGATGGAATTGCCTCGGTACGTCCGAGTAAGGCATCGCAGGCGATCTGTTCGTCGAGCGAAGTAGCATCCAGACTGTACAGCCCCGGCAAATCGATCAATCGTGCCGGCGGAATTTCCTCGGACAGCGACCACCACCCTATTTTGCTTTCAATTGTGACCCCGGGATAATTTGCGACCTTCTGCCGCAAACCTGTGAGGGCATTAAAGAGAGAAGTCTTGCCCGCATTTGGATTCCCGGCGAGGGCGATCGTCAACGCCCGCGCTGGCATCGGCTCGGGCCGAAGAGGTGCGGATAGTACTGGAATGGCCGAGCTCATCTGGGAATCGATTGAATGATTTGAAAGTGAATCTGCCCTCGTCCTGCCTGGTTCAAATTCCAACGAGGACGGTGATTGCGCGCGCTTCCGCACGGCGCAAAGCAAGGTGATAATTTCGCAAGCAAACCTGAATCGGGTCCCCGAGTGGCGCGGTCCTGACCACTCTTATGTGGGCACCAGGCACGATGCCCATTTCCATGAGGCGACGCGCGATCGCGCACGATCCCTGCACGTTGACCACGCGCGCGGCCACACCGGAGGGAAGCGTATCGAGCGATCCTGGTTCGCCATCGACGCGTTTGGACTTCTGCTCGTTTTTCCTCAATTCGTCTCGTTCCTGTCAGGCAAAATTGAAAATCGCTTTCAATTCCATCTAGACTGGAGAGCAACCGGCGCGCCACACTGTTCACCGATTATCCCCAGACTCGCCCCTGATCTTTCAAAACGTTCAAGTTTCTTCTCTGACGGGCGACTTTACGAAGATCTCGCAGTGGAATAGAAGACTTTGAGGACGGTTTTGCCGTTTGCGGCGTGTCTCACGGAATAGCTCTTTTCTGGCGCCGCTTGTGGAATTCTGCGCACTGGTCCGACATTATTTCGCAATAAGCCCCGGTCGACGGTTCGAGAAAGGGGCTTTTTGTGTTGGCACAAACGTTGCCCACTCGGCCACCTATATGCGCCGCTGGGTCCGAAGGAAGCGCGCGCGGGATGAATGAACACGCGGTTTCAGAGTCTTGTTCGGCGAGTCAATTTGTGGCTGCGCGATAGCGCCGCCAGTCTGGTTTAGTTGACGGCCATTGACGTCCGGATCGAAAGGAGCAACGGAGGTGGAGAAAATCAAAGCCATCGATTTCATGTACTACGTGGCCACGCACGAATTCATGGAGCAATGGGACCGCGCGAAGGAGGGCGAACTGGTTTGTCGGATGGAAAAGGCCATCGGCGGATTGCCTCGCTTTGCTTCAATCGAAGAGATGTTACGGCAAATGGACGAGGCGGGCGTGGAGAAAGTCTTCATCACCCAGTGCAAAATGTGGTCGTACTGGCGCAAGTGGATGTACATGGATACGCAACTTGAAGATGTGCTCCAGTACACCGAGCAATATCCTGACCGATTTGTTGGTCTGGCCGGCTATAACCCTTTTCGCATTAAAGACAGCCTGAAAGAGATCGAACTCGCCGTTACGAAACACGGATTCAAAGGCGTTTATGTCCACATCTATGGCTTCGACATCCCGCTTAACGACGCGAAGATGTACCCGCTTTTCGCGAAGTGTGTGGAACTGGATGTGCCGGTGTCGATGCAGGTGGGGCATGTCCTCGAAGCCATGCCGAGCGATGGCGCGCGGCCCATGTTTCTTGATCGGATCGCCTGTGACTTTCCGGATTTGAAAATGATTGGCGCACATACGGGATGGCCCTGGGTCGATGAACTAATTTCGGTGTGTTACAAGTGGGAGAATATCTGGTTTGGCGTTGACGCCTGGCTGCCCAAGTATCTCTCGCCTCAAATTATTCAATTCATCAACAGTCGTCTCGGCCGCGATCGTTGCCTTTGGGGAACAAATGGTTTGCCCTGGAAAGAGAGCCTGAAGCAGCTCTGCGGACTGGGGTTGAAGGAGGAAGTGCAGCGCAAGATCATGCGCGAGAACGCGATTGAGTTGTTCAAGCTCGATAACGAAGCCCAGCACGGCACCCGTTGGGACTTAATGACGACAGCAACCAGCCAGGAGCTAACAATCTCATGAACTTCGAGGGCAAGACAGTAATCGTCACCGGCGGCGCGCGGGGTATTGGCCGGGCCGTCGTTCAGGCTTTTGCTGCGGCAGGCGCCGACGTGGTCATCGGCGATTTGCGGCTGGCAGATGCCCGGCAAACGGCCATCGAGATTGGCAAGTGCGACTGCCGGCAAGTGGTCGCCGTGCAAACCGACGTCACCAAACGAGAGCAGGTTGAGGCGCTTCGCGACGAAGCGCTGCGTCTGTTCGGAAAGATCGACGTGCTGGTCAACTGCGCGGGTTGGGATCGTTTGTTGCCTTTCCTCAAAACCACGCCCGACCTTTGGCAGAAGGTTCTGTCGATAAACTTTTTCGGCGTCGTCAATACCTGTCACGTGATCCTGCCGCACATGGCTGAACGAAAGCAGGGCGCCATTATCAACATCAGCTCAGACACCGGCCGGGTCGGATCGTTTGGCGAGGCGATTTACGCCAGCTCCAAAGCGGCGATCATGGCATTTTCGAAAACGCTGGCTCGAGAGCACGCGCGTGACAACATTCGCGTCAATGTCGTCTCGCCCGGTCTGTGCGACACACCTTTGATTGATGAGATGAAGGAGGACGAATTCACCGCCAAGATTCTAAGCTCGATCGTTAACTTCATTCCCATGAAGCGGCTGGGAAAGCCCGAAGAAGTTGCACCTACTGTTGTCTTTCTGGCTTCCGATGCGGCCAGTTACATCACCGGCCAGGTGGTAAGTATCAACGGTGGTCTGAACATGGTTGGCTGAAAACACTGGAGATGTCTGAATCGATCTTCCACGAATGGCAGGACAGGTCGCTGGATGATGCGATCTACGAATGCCGCGAGCTGTTCGAAGACACGACATTTCCGACGGTGAAGCGTTGGCGCGAACGCGGCGGCAAAGTGGTGGGCCATTTTCAGGTTGCCTGTCCCGAAGAGATCGTTCATGCCGCAGGTCTTTTGCCGTTCAAGGTGCGTGGCGCCCCGGTCGAAACGATCCAGTCAGACTCGCACTTTGGATCCTATCTCTGCTCAATTCTCAAGACTTCGCTCGAACTCGCCCTGAGCAACACCGTCGCGCTGGAGATGTTCGTTACCCATCCTATCTGCGACGCGGCGCGCAATCTCGCAGCCATATGGGGACGGAATGTTTCCTATCCATGTCAGATCCTGTATCTGCCGCAGAACCCAAACTCACCGCACTCAGTAATCTATCTGCGCGACGAGTACGACCGGTTGAAAAGATCCATTGAAGAGATCTCCGGCGAGGCGATCACGAACGATGCGCTGCGAAATTCGATCGCGGTCTTCAACGAGAATCGGCTGCTGATGCGTGAGTTGTACGAGATAAAGAAAGACACTCCCTGGCTCATTTCGGCCGATGAAGCGTATGTACTCGTCGCGCTTGCCGGACTGATTCCTCGCGAAGAACACAATGACCTGCTGCGCACGCTGCTGCCGCAGATTCGCACGCGCGAAAAGCGGACGCAGGACAAAGTCAGGGTGGTGTTCGAAGGTGGTTTCTGCGAACAGCCGCCGCTGGACTTGATTCGCGCCATCGCGCGCTCTTGTTACGTCGTCGATGACGACTTGCTGATCGGTTTGCGCTGGTTGCTCGAAGACGTTTCGCTCGCCGGCGATCCGCTCACAAACCTGGCCGAAGCCTATCTGGAAAGATCCTCATATAGCCCGGTCCAGCACGATCTGCGCAAACCGAAAGAGAAGATGCTGCTCGCCCGCATTCACAACGCGCGCGCCGACGCCGCCATCATCACGGCCGCCAAGATGTGCGAGCCGGGCCTTGAAGAACAGGTCGCCTACACACGCGCGCTGGACGAAGCACGCATCCCGTATTTCGTCGGCGAGTTTGAAGAGAGCATGACCAGCTTTGATTCGATGGAAATTCAGCTGGAGACGTTCGTCGAAAATATTTTGTTTAGCTGATTGTCCAGACACATGACCCAGACACATGACATCGTCGGCCGCGGCAATCGTGATGGCGCGGCGCTGTTTCAAAGGTGGTTCACTGAGCTTAACCAAACTGCCGAAACCGGCGGTCAGGCCGCGTATGTTTTCGTCATGGGCAGTATGGCTGAGCTGCTGCGCGTCTTTGATTTGCCGATCGTGATGCCGGAGATCAACTCGCTGCAAACGGCGGTGCGGCGCGTCGCGCATGAATACCTCGATCAAGCGGAGGACTATGGTTACTCGCCGGATATTTGCGGGTACGTCAAGGCCGACGTCGCCGTCCAACTCAGACACGGCGCCCATCCGATGGGTCGCATTCCACCGCCTGCGCTCGCAGTGCTGACGAATGCCTGCAACACGTATATCAAGTGGGCGGAAATCTGGGAACGCATGTACCAGATTCCGATCTTCACCCTCGATATTCCCGGAACCCGCGCCTGCGGTAAACAGACCTGGCCCGCACACCCGGACTTCGAGAATGATCGCAGGTACGTTCTGGCCCAGGTAAAAGAACTAATCACCGTTTGCGAACGGCTCACCGGAAAGAAGTTTGACATCGATCGCCTGCGCGAGACTTTGCAGCACGCGAACGTCATGAGTCGCGGCTGGCGGCGCGTGCTCGAACTCAACCAAAGCACGCCGTCGGTCTTCAATGCGCTCACGGACGGAACGATTTATCTGGGTGTGGCGAACGGTTTTCGCGGCACATCCGAGGGTGCGAAGTATTTCGAAGATCTGGTCGAAGAGATGGAGTTCAAGGCCGGGCAAGGTATCGGCACGATGACAGACGAAAAGTACCGTTTAGTGTTCGTCGGCGTGCCCTGTTATCCAATCTTCCGGCGCTTTAGCGAGCTGTTCACTGAATGGGGCGGCACGTTTGTTAACTCCACTTACCTTTGGTTCGCCGCAGGTGGGGTTAGCCAGGGTTACGAATACGACTTGAACCGGCCGCTCGAAAGTCTTGCCGAAGGGGTTCTGATCTACGTGCGTAATGCGATGGATAGCATGTTTTATCAGGATCAGGCGCTGGCCCATATGATCGATCCGTTCCATGTCGACGGTGTGGTGTACCACCCGATCAAGAGTTGTCGCACGGTCTCGACGGGCCTGGCTGACGGTCGTCGCGCGTTAATGGCGTCGCGCGATATAGCGAGCCTGTTTATCGAGTCGGACATGATGGACCGTCGCGTGGTGTCTGAGGCCCAGTTGAAGAACCGGGCCGATGCATTCTTTGAAGGCCTGGCGTCGCGGAGATTGGCCGCGGCTTCTTAATTTCTCCCGTCGCTTTGGAAGGGATTTGGGAGAGGGCGAAGAGAACTTATGGCATACGCAGCCGGCGTCGACGTCGGATCAACTCAAACCAAAGCCGTCATCATCGACGAAGCCGGTGAGATCGTCGGTCGTGAACTGATCGACACCGGCGCGAACGTTATCGCCGCCGCCGAAAACTCCTTCGCCCAGGCCCTCGCCGCTGCTTCGCTCGACGAACGCGAGATTGAATACGTTGTCGGTACCGGGTACGGCCGCTATCGAGTGACATTCGGCAATGCCCAGGTAACCGAGATTAGCTGCCACGGGCGCGGCGCGGTGCACATGTTCCCGCAAACCCGCACCGTGGTCGACATGGGCGGTCAGGACACGAAGGCAATCCGGGTTAACGCGATTGGCGAGATCGTCGATTTCTGCATGAATGACAAATGCGCCGCGGGCACTGGGAGGTTTCTGGGGGCCGCGTCTGCCGCCCTCGACATTCCGCTCGGCGAATTGGGTGAGGTTGCGTTGCGCGCCGAGCGAGCGGTCAAGATCAGCACGACCTGCACAGTCTTTGCCGAGTCGGAAGTCCTTTCCTGGCTGGGTAAGGGGAAGAAGATCGAAGATATTTTGCTTGGGGTACACCAATCGATCGCGGCGCGTTCGATCGGATTGCTGCGGCGCGTGGGTATCGAGCCGGAGGTTACCTTCACCGGCGGCGTCGCCCGGAACATTGGGATGATCGCGGCGCTTAACAAAGGAATGAATCTTAAGGTCAACGTAAGCGCCGATTCACATTTCATGGGTGCCCTGGGCGCGGCGCTGTTCGCGCTCGATCACATCCGCGCGAGCCGCGAACCGGCAACGCTCCACGAGGTGGCGTCCTTATGACTTACACTGTCGGCATCGACCTCGGTTCGACCTACACAAAGGCCCTGATTCTTTCCGATGACTTCCGCATCGCCGGCAAGGCGATGGCCCATACCGGCTTTAAGCTCGCTGAAATCTCTCGTAAGTTGTTCGACCAGGCACTCGATCAGGCCGGATTACCGGACTCCGATATTGCCTATGTCGTGGCTACGGGTTTTGGCCGCCATATGGTTCCTTTCAGCAACGTTGCCGTTACCGATCTAACGGCGAGCGCGCGCGGCACAGCATTTCTGTTTCCCCACACTCGCACAGTTCTCGACGTTGGTGGCCAAACCATGAAAGCGAGTCGCCTGGACGAGACTGCGAAAGTGAGGTCGTTCCGGCTCAACGATAAGTGCGCCGCGGGTACGGGCGCATTTATCGAAAAGACCGCGCGCTACATGGGCTACGCGACGGAAGAAATTGGGCCGCTCGTCGCCACCTCGAAAGTAGCCGTGCCCATCTCCGGCGTCTGCGCAGTGTTTGCCGAGTCCGAGGTGATCAATCAACTATCCCTGGGTGCACCACCGGCGGACATCATGCTTGGCGCGATCTCGTCGCTGGTAGATCGTTCTGTCCAATTGATGAAGCGCGTGCAGATGGAACCTGAATACACGCTCATCGGCGGTATCCTGCGCTTTGGCACGATGGCGCGCGTTGTGCGCGAAAAGCTGAATGCAGAAGTGAACGTGCCCGAGGGCGATATGGTCCAGTTTACGACCGCGCTCGGCGCGGCGATTCTGGGCCACCAGCGTCTGCGCAAGCTGAAAGAAACCGGGGTTGAGGTTTCGCGCGTCGCGACAGCCGTCGCGGGCTAGGCTTTACGCAAAGGCGCAAAGCAATCAGATCCTACAAAATGCTTAAGAGATTGGCGTCCCGTACTGGAGTCGAACCCCGACTGGTCGAGTTATGAAAGTCCAATGACAGGAGCTCTTCTTAGCTTGGCCCGCAGGGCGCAGTTGCCGGAGCCTCTTTTTTGCTGTTCCTCTCATTGCCGCTGGATGGACAGCGCCATCTCGCCTGGTACACATGACTTTGTTTTCCATCGGGGCTACATGTCAACGTGCCTTTCATTAATTCCCATTTGCAGTCGCATTTATCCTGTGGCGGAAAGAATTCGGTATCGTCGGGGTTAAGGCCCCTTGGGATCGGATCGACAGGCGCTCCCTCCGGTATGATAAACAAGTTGTCTATGTCAGGGAATTTCGACAACTTTGTAAAGTCATTGGTGTTCCGATTCCCATCGCAGTCTATATCATCCGTCGGATCGCACGGTTTTTTCGTTCGCACCGCTTCGCGCAGTTTGTCGCAGCAGACCTTACTGCCGACCCGCTGTTTCACGAAGCTGGTTAGCCCAGCTTTATACTGGACTACCCCGCCCGGAAAGTCTTTCGGCGGAAAGTCGTGAAAGACATCGAGCCCGCAAATATAGAGAGTGACAAGCGGCCTCTGCCCACCGCTGTCTGTTATTACCGGACTTTGGACATCGCGGCAGGCTGAGGAGGAGCCAAACCAAGGCGCAGGCTGTTCGCATTTGGGGTCGCAGCAGATAAACTTCGCCGCAAGTACGTCCTTCGCGCGCTCGTAATCAGAGCAGTCGAGTGACACCGTTTCGCTTTCTCGTGGGGCGGATTCGTAAACATCAGTCTTATCTGTTTGGCAGTTATAGACTGTCAACCGGCATCGGTTCTTGCCTGGACCCGCCCCCGGCATCCCGAGCCACGGCGCTAACTGGACCTTGTTCTTACAGTTTGGGCCCGCCGGCGGATATGTCTCCGGTTTTGGAAATTGATCTTTCTCGGGCTGCTGAGTTTGGACTCTTGCCGAGGGCAACAAGGTAATGATTATAAGAATGGTAGTGGTCAAAAGCAGCAATCGGCTCATAACAATCTCCCCTTACACAAAGTGCACCAATAAAGGAAGCGGATTGATCAATGCCGCTGCGTAACCGTCTTCTTGCATGATATGCGATCGGTTACACAGAGCAAAATGTTTTTCGGACGCTATGAGCGTGACGAACCGAGGAACGATCCAAGTGTTTAAAACAGAGTGGTGCCGTCCGATTCGCGGGCCCGAGCCATGAGACGGACTAATGGTTGGCAACCAAAGTATGAGTTATGCGTTGAAGAGAGCTAAACCTATTTCAGCTTATCGTATTCTTGCTTGGCTTGTTGAAGGATGGGGATGTCTGGGTCAGCATCTTTCCAGAGCGCGAAGAAATCCTCATATGCCTTGCGACTTTTGGCCGTGTCGCCTGTCATTGCCGCGGCGCGCGCCACACCGAGATGCGCGAGCGGGTATAAAGCCGAGCCAGCGACCACGCCTCTATGGTCCAGGATCTTTTGGAACTCGGCCAAAGCCTCAACGCCCGCGCGTCCACGTAGGTAGGCCAGTCCGCGAACATAGGCGGGCCAGGCCGAAGCATCCCATCCCATCTCAAAGCGACTCGTGACCCGTAATGATTCGATTGCCTGCTCAGTGTTACCGCGATTGATTTCGAGGGTGGCCTGAACCATCGCCAGCCAGGTGGTGTTGACGAAAGTATCTGTCGGGTATCGCTTAGCGAGTTCGTCGGCGAGAGAGTGCGCCCGGCTGGTTTCGCCACACAGGGCGAGGGCGAGGGCGCTCCGCACGAGAGATTCTTTGCCCCGTGCTATGTTAAGGGCGTTCACGGTGCTCTCCTTCGTTTGCTGACAATCCCCGAAAGCCGCATTCAATAGTGCATAGTCCGCCTGCCCCCACGCCGCGAATTCTTTAAAACCATACTGAACATTGGTTTCCGCCGAGCGGCGAAAAAGTTCTTGAGATTTTCGGTGTTGCCCTGAAAATGCCGCCGCATGGGCTCGCAGGTAGAAAAAAACTCCCTCACCCGGCTTCCCATTTGCCCAATCAACCTGCCGCTGCATAGTTGCCTGGTCTCCTTGAACGAAGGCAAGAGTATAAAAGGTAAGACGAAGGTTGAGATGATCGAGCTTCTTTTCCAACCCCTGCTCGAGAATTGCTCTGGCTTCGTCTAAACGGTTCAGACTCAGGAACCAACTTGCCAAGTTAGAATACGTGAGAGCCTTATTCGGATCGAGACGAAGGACTTCGCCAGCTTCTTCAACCGCTTTCTCGTACTGGCCGATAAGAGCATACTGGCGTGACAGATTGGTGCGCGCGATAGTGTCGCGCGGGTAGGTCTGGTTCCACAACTCCAGTACTTCAATGCCTTTGTCGATCTCGTCCCTGAAGGCGTAGTAAGAAATATAGAACTTCTCGCGCTCGCTCGTCCGCTCTCGCAATGCAACCGCTCTCTCTACGTATTCCGCGCCAAGCTGACTTTCGCCGATGTTGAAGTGCGCGATGCCTAGCCTTAGGTAGGCGAGGGCGAAGTTGGAGTCAAGCTCCACCGCGCGTTTGAAAAACGGAATCGCCTCATAGGATTTGCCTGCCGAATTCATCTCACTACCTTGGGTGAAAGCTTTTAGCGCCTCAAGCGATGAGGTCGTCGCCTGCTCAACCGGGGCGTCGAACTTCTGAATCGAAGCGAGCGATTCGCCGAGTTTTTCTCTGAGCTTCGTCGCCGCCCCTCCGAGCGTCTTCAGCACTTGCTCCTTGCTTTCCGCTTCCACTTGCTCGCGCGCGATGGCTTCTCCCGTCTGACTATTCAGTGCCTCCAGCGTGATCACATAAGAGCTGCCGAGGCTCGCTATCGAACCTGTCAGCAATGCTTTGATGCCCTGGCGTTGGCAAATCTCGCGCCCGATCTGTTTCGTCACGCGCTCGTCCGGCGAGCGCCCCATGTAACCGAGCGTTTCACGCACGCGGTCTTCGGGAAAGAGATTCAAAAATGGCGACTGCCCCAGTTGCACCGCGAGCGCCTGCTTGAGCGTTCCGTCAAAGACGGGGTCTCCGGTCGTATTAACAATGTCGGCCAGCAGGATGGTGTCTTTTTCAGTCAGCGCTGGCCTTCGGTTGAAATAAAAGAAGGCAGCTACCACTGACGCTATCAGTAGAAAAGCGAGAGCGCCGACCGCTACTCGCTTGTGCTGTTTGAGCCCCTCAACAATGTACTCAGCGCTCGACGGATAGCGCGCCGTTGCGGATGGAGCCCCTGCCGTGCTCATCGCATTGGGCCTTGCTGGTGGCGAAGAGCGCTCCATCTCCGCCTCAAGGTCCAACCCTTTCCTCAAATTCCTTAGATCGATTAGCAGGTCTTTGACTGTCTGATAGCGTTCCTCTTTATCTTTGCGCAGTGCTTTCCTGACAATCCGCTCCAACTCAGATGGCACTTCCGGCAAGGAATGTGTCAGCGGCATGGGCTCTTTTTGTAGTATCAGCGACATAACATCGCTCGCGGTTTCCCCCTCGAACGGCTGGCGACCGGTCGCCAGCTCGTAGATCATCACACCCAGGCTCCAGATGTCCGTCCGCGCGTCTACTGCCAGACCTCGTGCTTGCTCCGGCGACATGTAACTGAACGTTCCCATTACCACGCCGGGCTCTGTCTCGACCTTAACCAGAGTAGGAGCCGCAGAGTGCGCTGTTTTTTGATCGCTTAGTTTGGCCAGCCCAAAGTCCAGTACTTTGACGTAGCCATCGCTTCGCAGCATTACGTTTTCAGGCTTGATGTCCCGATGAACTATTCCCGCTTCATGCGCTGCTGCCAGTGCGCTCGCCACTTGAACTGCGACATCCAGCACCTGTCCCAGAGTCAGACGTGCCTGCGAAATCTGCTGGCGTAACGTCTCTCCTTCCACGTACTCGGTGGCCATGAAGTGCAAAGAACCTTCTTGTCGAATCTCGTGAATGGTGAGGATATTGGGATGATTCAGGGCAGAAGCGGCGCGCGCCTCCTGCCGGAAACGTCGCAGCCTCTCTTCGTTCCCGGTAAAGTCGCTGCGCAGGAGTTTGAGCGCAACCTTTCGACCCAGGCTGGTATCCTGAGCCAGGAATACTTCGCCCATGCCGCCGCGGCCGATGCGGTTTAGAACTTTATAATTGCCGATCTGCTTGCCTACGATTGCGCTGTCATTCGCGAGCATCTCGGTAGCCGCTTCAAAGGCCATTGCTTCGATGGAAGTTCCGGCTTGATCGTGTGACGAGATAAGCGATTCAACCTCGCTGCGAAGCGCTGGATCGCCGGCACAGGCTTGTTTCAGAAATGCGGAGCGCTCCGCCGGGTTTCGCTCAAGTGCGGATTGGAAAATCTGTTTTAGCTGCTGCCACCGCTCTGGTGTCATAGTTTACCGTGGCGAGTGACGAGCGACAGGTGGCAAACCACAGTTTTGACTTGCCTGTAAGTAACTCTGTCACTGATCTCTCATCTGCTTGTGGAGCCACGCCTTGGCCATGCTCCATTCCCGTTTGACCGTTCGTGGTGATATTCCCAAAGCCTCAGCCGTTTCTTCAACCGTTAGTCCACCAAACACCCGAAGCTCAACCACGCGACTTTGCTGTGCGTCAATAGCCGCCAGGCTGTTGAGCGCTTCGTTTAGCGTTAACAAATCCGGATCCGTTTCCTCAGATGATATGGCTGCCTCGTCAAGCGACAACCTGCAATAGTCTCCCCCTCGCTTAAAGGCCCTCCGGCTTCTCGCATAATCTACCAGAATGTGACGCATCACCTGCGCGGCGGCGGCGAAGAACTGCACTCGGTTTTGCCAGTTCGCGTTCTCGTTGTCCACTAGTTTCAGATACGCCTCGTGAACAAGCGCGGTGGTCTGAAGGGTGTGACCCGGCCGTTCGTTACGTAGATGGCGGCGGGCCAATCTACGTAATTCATCATAGACGAGCGGCATTAGCTTATGGAGCGCCTCTTGATCACCCTTGCTCCAGTCAACCAGGAGGTCGGTAACGTTCGTTCGTGCGGGGGTCGCCATAAGACCGGAATTTTCTGAAATTCAATCCTTCCTTTTGGGCCAATTTACTCCCTGGCTCGATTTCCAATCAATAGTGAAGCCCCGTAATCCGGCCACGCGTCCCGCGCTCTTCTCATCGTAGGTGTTAAATGCGGGGAGGCTGGCAGCGCTAGTCGTGACCCGGTGTCAGCGTGAAATCAACAGGCCAGGCAGCCCTTCATTTTTGGCCCCGTTCTCCACCGAATTTCGCTCTTATAAGGTGAGAGACAAACTTTCGCTCATTAGCCGTGCCCGGTTGGCCGGCACAAAGGAGAACAAAAATGAAAGTCACCAGGAAAACACTGTCGTCAATGTCTGGAATTTCAGGACTTCTTGCTGTCGCAGTTTTCGTGCTCACGTTTGTCGCACCGGTGCAGGCGCAGGAGCGCGAGTACACAACGATTGTTCCTCCGGACGAGGTCGGGGACCCTCAGCTGCCAACCACGGCGAGCACGGCGTTCGGAATCAATGCCCGGGGCGATATCGTTGGAACATTCGTGGAAGGTGGGGTTCAGCACGGCTTTTTGTTGAGCAAAGGCAAATTCACAGTAATCGATTTTCCCGAGACCCCAGGCTACCCCAAGGCCGAAGGCACCATTGCCCGCGGCATCGGTCCCAGCGGCGAAATTGTCGGCAGCTATTGGCTACCCGGAGATAACCCTATGCTGGCCGCCCGCGGATTTCGGCGCACAAAAAAAGGCGAATTCCTTAACGTCCGCTATGGAGATCCCTTTCCGGAACATTCGTGGGAGATAGCACAACGCATCTTGCCCAACGGGACGATTCTCGGGTGCCGCCACGATACTGATCAAATGGCGACCATGAGGGGGATAACAATCGGGAAGGACGGGCCGTCAGAGATTGAAGCCTTCGGCTCGATGAATAATGGGGCCACGCCCGACGGAAATCTCATAGTCGGACTTTGGTTCAACATGATGATGAACCAGCAGCAAGGGTACACGATCGAGAATGGCGTGTTTACTCCGTTTACGGTCCCCGGCTCGAATTTCACCGCGGCCTGGGATGTCAACGCCGACGGCGTGATCGTGGGAGTCTTTAGGGTCGGAACCACCTTCCGTGGCTTTGCAAGAAGCGGGGAGAGCTACACCACGATCCACTATCCGGGGTCGGCCATAACACGCGCCTTCGGCATCAATGACAGTGGCGATATTGTCGGCAATTACGTGCTGGGCGGTGTCACATACGCGTTTGTTGCCCGCGTGGTCGAAGAATAACGATGCGGTGACCCGAGCGCCCTTGCGATCAATGAGCTGGCTATGCCGCTCCCGGCGTAGCCGGGGCGCTTTCCACAACGACATTCTATAAAGATTGCCCCTCCTGACGGAGCTGGCGAATGCTCGTCTCTCTTTGGGAGAGAGCAGGGCGAGGCTGCGTAGCCTGAGTTCTTACCTCAGATGCTTGACCCATAAGACACAACCTTGAGGCTTGAACTCTGAACAATCACGGAAGGCGGGTAGCGAATATGAAACCAACATCGTTCTACCAGAATTCAATCCGATTCGTCGCCATCGTTTTCGTCATGTTGCTGTCCGCCGGCGGGGCTCTGGGACAAACCACCAGCTTCACTTATCAGGGAAAGCTGACAGATGGGGGCACGCCGGCGAATGGGACATATCAGATGCAGTTCTCACTGCACAGTGCCGTGTCAGGCGACGCCAATCAGATCGGCTCGACTACAACCATCGATTCGGTGTCGGTTACGAACGGCACTTTTACCGTTGAGTTGAATTTCACCGCGCCTAATGCTTTTGACGGCGGCGCGCGCTGGCTGAAAATGGCGGTGAGGAAGCCGTCCGACCAATCTTTTGTTTCGCTCAACCCGCGCCAGCCAATCAGTTCGACGCCTTACGCAGTGCGCACCCTGAGCGCGGCGAGCGCTGAGATGGCGACGAATGCGAGCCAGCTGGGCGGCGTGGCGGCGAGCCAATATGTGCAGACAAGTGATACCCGCTTGTCCGACGCCAGGCCTGCGAGCACTGTGAATTTTGACACCGCGTCGCTGTCGGGCACTGTTCCCCCGGCGCGTCTTCCATCTCTGGCGGGCGATGTCACCGGTCCGCCCAATGCTACGGTGCTTTCGTCAGTGGGTGGACAAACCGCGAGCAATGTTGCATCGGCGACGACCACCACTAAGGCCGCCACATCCGCGAATACCGCGAACACCATCATCAAGCGCGACGCTGGCGGCAACTTCTCTGCCGGAACGATCACGGCGTCATTGAACGGCAATTCCACCAGCGCCACCACCGCCGGGAATGTGACGGGCATTGTCGCGGTTGCCAACGGCGGCACGGGCAGCGCGATTAAAAATTTTGTTGACCTTTCGACCAATCAAACGGTTGGTGGCAATAAGACTTTTACCGGAACTCTTTCAGGCAGCGGTTCGGGTTTGACCAATGTGCCGGGAGCTATCAAATGGCAGACCGTTTCACAACTCGCGCAGCAGGCGCAGCCCAACAACGGTTATATAACGACGAATGAGGCGCAAACGACCATTACTCTGCCAGCCGCGCCGAGCGTCGGCGACATCGTGCGCGTCTCGGGCTCCGGCAGGGGCGGCTGGAAGATTGCTCAGAACGCGGGTCAGTCAATCATCGGGACAAATATCGTTTCAATCGGCGCCACCTGGACGCCAAGAGGAAGTATCAGAAACTGGCGGTCCGTCGCATCATCAGCCGACGGCAGCAAACTCGTCGCTGTAGTACATGAAGGGCAGATTTACACCTCCACCGATTCGGGCGTGACCTGGACGCCGAGAGAGGCTGACCGACAATGGCGGTCAGTCGCATCATCAGCCGACGGCAGCAAACTGGTTGCCGCTGTTCAGTTCGGACGGATTTATACATCGACCGATTCGGGCGTAACCTGGACGCCCAGAGAGACTGACCGGCAATGGCAGTCAGTCGCATCATCAGCCGACGGCAGCAAACTGGTTGCCGTTGCGGATGGCGGGCAGATCTATACCTCCACCGATTCTGGAGTCAGCTGGATGCCGCGGGAAAGCATCAGAAGCTGGGGGCCGGTCGCATCCTCGGCCGACGGGAGTAGATTGGTTGCGGGGGACCGTGGCGGACAGATTTACACTTCCATCGATTCCGGAGTTAGCTGGGTACCGCAGGATATCAACAGAGAATGGTCTTCAGTCGCCTCGTCAGCCGACGGCAGCCAAGTGGTTGCGGTTGTCTTCAGTGGACAGATTTACACCTCGAGCACTCCGACCGATCCAAGCATTACCTGGGAACGAAGAGAAACCAACAGACCCTGGCTATCGGTCGCATCCTCAGGTGACGGCGCAAAACTGGTTGCCGTGGCGAATGGTCGGCAGATCTATATCTCCACCGATTCCGGGCTTAACTGGATGCCGCGGGAAAGCAACAGAAAATGGTCTGCAGTCGCATCCTCGGCCGACGGAAGTAAAATTGTTGCCGTTGTTCAGAACGGGCTGATTTACACATCTTCTGCTGTAACCACAATCGGGACGGCTGGATATTTAACCGGCGGACAGCTTTCGGCTATCGAGTTGCAATACATCGGCAACGGCCAATTTCTCCCGCTCAGCCATTCGGGAACAATTCAGGGATTCTGAGCCCATCGCGTTGAAGTGGCACGGGCAACCTATGCAAATATCAGCAGTACGTCGAGTGACGAAAGGGGCAACAAGTGGCCGCGCTCCGCGGTGCACCCGTCTGCTGTTTCTGATCACTGCCTGCGCGCTGCTCGTATGCGCCGCTCTCGCCCGGCCTGTGCTGCATCAACGTCTGTTCCAACCAGCATCGAATGAGAGACACGCGGCGACGCTCGATCAACTGAAGTTTGTCGGACAGGTCGGACAAGTCGAACCACAGCCGCAAACCAGTGCGCAATTCGAAGTCTCAAAACGCGTCATTGCGGGCGGCGGCGGAACCAGCACCGGCACAGCCAGCACCGGCAGCACAATCAGAGTTGACGGCACAATCGGCCAGGCGGCGGCAGGCAGCACTTCTATCTCAAGCGATGGCCAGTTCTCGGTGACCGCTGGCTTCTGGCAAGCCGAACTGACTGCGACGCCCACGCCGACGCCAACACCAACCCCAACTCCGACTCCAACTCCGACGCCAACACCAACCCCGACTCCAACTCCAAACCCGGCAGCGCCGCTTATCTTCATCGAAGAAGGCACGGTGAATCGCGCTGTTGCGCTTGATTCGGTGACCCTCGTGGGCGGGCCGTTTCGGATCCTTACCGATCACAACTTCAGCGCTGATCGTCATACGCGTGTAATTTTGTTTACCTCTAGTCTTGGATTGGCTCAGCCCGATTCGTCGATCCTTACAGTACAAGCGGCGGGGTTTGATCTGCCCGTAGAAAACGTCGGGCCATTAACGGGCGTAACCGGCCTTGACGCTTCGTACATCGTCGTCAGACTCCCGGATGGCCTGCCTTCGGGAGACTTGCCTTTGGCGGTCACGCTGCGCGGCAATATGAGCAACATCGCCGTCCTCAGCATTTCGCCGTAACGGTTTGCGACGGCGTCCAGCCGGCCGCGCCGCTTGCCTTTCTCGTGCACCATCCGAGCGGACAGTTGGCTTTCGGGAATGGAAAATAGTGATTGAAATTATTGGCGTCCCGTACGGGAGTCGAACCCGTGTCGCCGCCGTGAAAGGGCGGTGTCCTAGGCCACTAGACGAACGGGACGCACAGAATTGATTTTCGTGAGAGAACGAAACCCTTAAGTTAACTGACAGTCGGGACACTGTCAAACGACTCTAAGTGATAGTGTCACGCGCATCCTGCGCGTGTTCACGGGCGGGACGCCCGTGCCACTTCATTGCTTTCTTGAAGCTTCTCGATCAGATTGGCCAGTGCGCGGCGTTCATTCTCCTCGCTGACAATTAATCGCAACGCAAAGCCCATTTCGGCGACGCGGTAGACGACTTTCCCCCAGGCGAAGACCAGATGATTGCCGAAGTCTATTTCCAGGCGTACCAGTTCACCCGCCTTAACTTCACCGGCGGTTAGCAGGAAGCAGCCGCTCGCGCTGAGATCGCAAACGGTCCCCCGATCTTGCGTCAATAAACTTTGCCAGCGCGCCGGCAGGTTCAGACGAATGCGTTCAGCTTGACGACGCTCTTGCATGAGCAGAACTTCAACTTATAATCACTGCACGTTGTGCGAACGTTTCAAGATCGCGCTACTTATAGCACAGGAGATCGACGCCATGTTTAGCCTTCGCGCTCTTTCCTCAACTTTGATGGTTCTATTGACATGTGGAGTCGCTGTCGCCCAACACGAGGTGGGGGGCGGTTCGACTTCGGGTAGTGCAACTTCCACCGACTCGGCCCGCGGAGGCAGCGTCAAAATCCGCCGCGCGCCTGCTCGGGCCGTCGCGCCGCGCCGCACGAGGCCCGCGGTTCGCACGCTCACGGCGGAGCAATACAACCAGCAAGGTGACACTCTCTTTGAAGCCGAACAGTACGACGACGCGCTCGAGGCATATCAGAAAGCCGTCCAGCTGAAACCGATCGCAACGGCCTACTATCACATTGGTTGGATCTACAACGAGCGCGATGATTACGCGCAGGCGCTGACAGCTCTGCAGCAGGCGATTCGGTTGAATCCGAATTACGCGATCGCGTACGGCGAGATCGGTTATGCGTATCGCAACCTGAAGCGCCTTGATGAAGCGCTGGTTGCTTATCGTCGCGCAGCGACGCTCGATCCTGCTTACGCCCGCGCGCACTACGAAATCGGCTGGATATTTAATGAGAAGAAACAGTACGCCGAGGCGGTGCAGCCGCTGCGCGCCGCCATCACGCTGAAGCCCAATTACCCGGAAGCCTATTTCGAGTTGGGTTACGCATCGCGCCGCCTGGGCCGTCATCAGGAAGCAATCAGCGCGTACCGCCAGGCAATTGCACTCAAGTCGGATTACGCCGAGGCATACTTCGGACTTGGCGACGTTTATTTCTACAACACTAGTCAATATCCTGAAGCCATTAGCGCTTACAGCACGGCGCTCACCTTTAAGCCGAACAATGCGACGGCCATTTACAACATCGGTTGGTCGCACAACGAGCTGAAGCAGTATCAGCAGGCGATCGTACACCTCGAGCGGGCGGTCAGTCTGAAACCGGACTACGCGGAAGCCCATGGCGAACTCGGTTACGCTTATCGAAAGCTGGAACGCTTCAACGACGCGATGCGCAGCTACAACCAGGCGATCCGGCTAAAGCCTGATTACTCGCCACCGTATTTTGGTTTGGGCGACTTGTACTACTACAACCTGAGCCAGAGTGAGAATGCGATTCGCGCATATCAGCAGGGCCTGCGTCTGAAGCCGAACAACGCGACGGCAAACTACAACGTCGGGTGGGCCTTCAACGATCTGGGCCGTTACGCTGACGCCATCGCCCCGCTGCGTGAAGCTATTCGATTGAAGCCGGAATACACAGAGGCGTACCAGGAGCTTGGCTACGCTTATTTGAACATCCGCACATACAACGAGGCGGTGGCGAGTTTTCGCGAGGCGATTCGCATTAAGCCGGATTACGCGCTCGCGCACTACAACCTCGGCATCACCTACATCAACATGGGCGACCGCACACGCGCGCTGGAACAGCATCGAATCCTCCAGCGGATGGATCGCGCCCGCGCGGACAAACTTTACGCTGCGATTAACAAGTGACTTGGTTAAGAGGCGGGCGTTGCTGCCCGAATGCCGAGCGCAGGAACGATACTTCGAACTATGATCTCATTCACACCTCGCTTCAGCGAGGTGTGAGGCAACCTCGACCAAACATCAAGACCGTTTCAACGGTTTTCATGCAAAAGCCGTTGAAACAAGTACGTGTAAATTGAGCGTCAAACCACTCGCTGAAGCGAGGTGTGAATGAGAACAATCGAGGGAACGATATTTACCGGCAGGCAACGCCCGCCTCTAAACTCATTTTGAGAAACTCAGTCCGATGACCACCGCTATCGTTCATCATCCAGTCTTTGAAAAGCATGACACCGGCCCCGGCCATCCTGAACGGTCCGAGCGTTACACCGTTGTCATGGAAGCGCTGCGCGGTGACCTAGAGCTCTGGTCGAAGTCCGTCGAAATTGAGGCCGACCAGGCGAAGCGGACCGAGATTCAAGCCTGCCATACGCCGCAGCACTTCAAGCGTGTCGAGCGAGTCGTCAACGAAGGCACGGGTTATCTCGATTCGGACACAACCGTGTCGGTGCATTCACTTGAAGCCGCCCTGCGAGCGGCCGGGGCCGCCTGCCGGGCCATCGATGTAATTATGCAAGGCGACGCGGCGAACGCCTTCGTTCCGGTGCGGCCGCCGGGTCATCACGCGACGCCGGATCGCGCGATGGGCTTTTGCCTGTTCAATAACGTCGGAGTCGCCGCGCGCTACGCGCAGCAGCGTTATAAGGAAATCGAGCGCGTGGCCATCCTTGATTGGGATGTCCATCACGGTAACGGAACGCAGGGAATCTTCTACGACGATCCGTCGGTGTTTTATTTCTCGATGCATCAATATCCGTGGTATCCGGGCACGGGAACGCGCGACGAAACAGGTCACGGCCGCGGGCGCGGCTATACCTTGAATGTGCCGCTGCGGGCCATGACGCCAACAACGGACCAGCGGCGCGCGTTCGATGCGGCCGTGGGCGACATTGCGGGAAGGTTCAAGCCCGATCTGATTCTGATTTCCGCAGGCTTCGACGCACACGCCGCTGACCCGCTTGGCCAGTTACTGCTGACTGACGCTGACTTTGTGCAGATGACCCAGGTTCTGAAAGACTGGGCGGAAGACGCCTGCCGGGGTCGCCTCGTCTCGTGCATGGAAGGAGGCTACAACCTCGGAACTCTCGGCGAAACCGTCCGGGCGCATGTGAAGGCACTTCAGGCGCCCTGAGGCCTTCGAATTCCTCTGTACAGTTCCCGCCCGCGAGAGTACACTCTGCGCAAACGTTCAACCGATAAACCCACGGGAGAAGCCCATGCCAGATCTGGAAATCAATTGTGCCGAGTGCGGATCAAGTTTTCCTTTTACTGAACGAGAGCAGGACTATTATCGCGAACGGGGACTGACTCATCCGAAGCGCTGCAAGCCATGCCGCGACGCGCGTCGCCAAAATTTTGGCGGCCCCGGGCAAGGCAGAGGGGGCGGTGGTGGCAGCGAACGGGAACGATTCGAGATTGTTTGCGATCAGTGCGGGAAGGGTGACAGTGTTCCGTTCAAGCCCCAGGCGGGCCGGCCCGTTTTGTGTGGTGAGTGCTTTGCCGCCAGCCGCGCTCAACGCGGCGCTTAATTGCGAATCCCAGTTGAGATATCACGATCCCGGGGCTTTCCCGGATCTGAAGAGCTGCAAAGCCGCACGAACGCGCTCATCTATCTCTCGAGCTTCTTCCGCGACTAAGGGATGTAGCTCACCCTCGTCCACATACTTACCGGTTTTGTTAGTGCTGAGCCTGGCCAGGATCTCTTTTTCGTATCCCGCGCCGCCCATCAACGCCAATGACAAAGCCGCGTCGTAACTGACCGCCAGATCTTTGCTTTTCATTAGCGAGGAGATCTGCGGCGCGTAGTTCTCAGCTCTCAAGATTCCGAGCGACAGCAGCGCTGCGGATCGATCAAGCCAGTCCGCACCAAACGCAATCCGTGCGATTTGAGGAGCGAATTCTTTCGCACCCAGGAGCGCGAGGACTTTCGCGGCCCACGATCTTCGATAATCGTCCTCGAGAAATCCCGCTATCTTTGGTGCATATTCGATAGCGCGCACATGCGCGAGCGCAAAAGCTGCTGCCTCCTGAACCTCAGAGTCGTAGTCCTCCTCGAGTGCCTGGCCGATCTCTTTCTTAAACTGGGCTGCCACTCCCATTTTGACCAGGGCATAAATCGGACTCTCACTACGCCGAAAAGTAAACTCTTTCCTTAATAGCAACGCCGCGATCTCGCCCGCATACTCCATTGCCTTTAACCTTCCAAGAGCATGCACGGCGCCTGAGCGGTCGTACTCGTTCATGCTTTTGAGCAACTGGGCTATCTGAGGTTTGTGTTTGTCGGAGCCGTTGATGCTAAGTGCAAAGGCTGCGTTCCCGCGCGCGACCTTGGATGGATACGCCCATTCGTCAGTGAAGGACGCATCACGTTGCTGAAGCAATGCGAGGATCTGCGGTTCATACCGTGAGCCGGCTGTGACCGCGAGTACTCGGGCAGAAAAGCCGGCCACCATGTCGTCGTCAGATCGCAAGAGTTTCAGGTACCGGCTGAAGAACCCCTCTAATCCGCCAATCGGGCGCAACTTTTCCGGATCGTTCTTGCTGATAGCCTCCAGGAAGACCAGCAGCAGGCGCATTGCCTCGTCCATCCGGGCGCGCGAGCTGTAACCGTGTGTCAACGCCCACATTGCCGAAGTGATGTGCTCGCCATTTTTCTCGATGCCTTTCCTGGCGGTTTCCCATTGCAGGTTATCTTCGTTTGAATTGACTCGCGCAGGCGGCCGCTTTTGGCTCGAGTTGACGACAGGTGCAGCGAGCACCAGGAGAAAGAGAACTAACACTGCTCGTGGCTTCAAGTTTCAGGCCCCTGCCGTGATAATAACGGCCTTTAATCCGAGCAACTCCGAAAAATCCTTCGTGTAAACGGCTTCGATTTTTCGTGCGTCGGCGACGCATTCAACCAGTTCATCGGTCGAGATAAATCCGTCGCTAATGCCCGCGATGGCCCAGGTCGGCACGTGGGCGGCAATGTGCAGCATGTCCTCAACCAGCCTCAAATACTGTTCCTTCGTTTCGACCGGCGCTGCCAGGCGCGCGTTGCCGAAATGGCCGTTGTCGCGGGAAGCGCGCGACTGTCGCAGCCACTCTTCGCGCCACGAAAGCACGCGCGCGTTGCGACTGTCGGTCGCGCGCAGCGGGTGCGGAAGCCGTAGGAAAAGTAAATCCGTATCGAATGTTTCGGCGACAAAACTTCGCACGGGCGAGTTGGTGCTTTTGTTCCTCAAACGGTTGTCCACCGGTGGCGGGAGAGTCCGCCACAACCGCCGAAAGACATTCGACAGCGAAAGCGGCTGACGCAGATCCCGGGTTTCCAGATTGAACGAGAAAACGTAGTCGCCAACGGCCATCCCAAGCGTGAGGGCCAGGGCGCGCTTGTACGGCGACTGAAGCTTCTCGGCATTCGCGCGCACGTTATCGAACCACCACGCGTCAGTCTCGTTGAACCAGGAAAGCAGCGTGGCGTTCTTGAAGTAGTTCGCCGGCACGTACGCATCGGCCAGCACCAGATCGATGTCGGCTTCCGTCAGAACTTCAGAGTTGTTTTCGATCAAGGCCGTCGACTTTGTCCAGGCCCACTCCGCCGGATCGTTCGCGGCGACACGCACGTTCAAACGTTTTAAGTACTGCCCGAGGTGCGGCTCGCCTACCAGCGGCAGCGATACGGATCGAAATTTCAAACGGCGGAGCACGCCGAGCTCGAATCCGAGCCAGCTTATGCCGCCAGTATTGATACCGTTCTGAGTGTGCAAACTATGTCCCCAAGTGGTCGATGCGCTCCATTAGATCGTCGGCGATGCCCGGGAGATCCGGAGGCGTGTCCTCTTTGTAGTAGCTCCGCAATTCGTCAAACGGCTCCAGCGAAAGCAGCGCTTTGACCACTCCCGGATCGAACTCCAAACCAATCCATTCGAGCAAATGCTCACGCGCCTGTTTTTCCGAGAGCGCGGGACGGAACGGCCGAGCATCGGTCAAAGCAGCGTAAGCGTCGGCGACGCGCAGAATGCGGGCGCCGAGAGGTATCTGTTCGAAGCGCAGACCGTCGGGGTATCCGCCGCCGTTCCACCATTCGTGATGCCAGCGAACGAGCAGTTGCGCGCCGCGATCGGCTCCGGCGCCCGCCGCTTCGCGCTCGCCCAGCACCGGATGCCGCGCGAGATCGATCCGCTCGTCGTCACTCAAGGCCCCCGGCCTCTGAATGTAATCGCGCGCCATCGCCGCCTCGCCGAGGTCATGCGCCAGCGCGGCAACACGAAGCGAAAACCGGTCGCGCGTGCCCAGACTAAACGACTTGCCAATTTCCTCGGCGATCGCTGCGACCCGTGGCGCGTGCGGATTCGAGTACTGCTCGAACCGATCAGCCTCAGCCGCCAAGTCCCTGAAAATCTCAACCGTCGCGGCTTGATCGACGTCGGTGGTTTCAATTAGCGGCATAGATTCGTCGTGTCACTTCTTCAAACTTGCCAGTAGAGTTCGCGCCGCGGCGTTCTTCGGATCCAACGTCAGGGCGCGTTGCAGTTCGCCTTCAGCGCGCCGGCGAAGCCCGAGGGCCTTGTAAAGTTCCGCGAGCGCGACTCGATACGAAGTGTTATCCGGCTCCAGGGCTATGGCTGCTTTCAGCTCAAATTCGGCTAGCCGCCTCGTCTTTGGATCGTTGATCAGCACCCGCCCATATTCAGCGCGGTAGCGCGCGCAGCGCGGTTCGATACTCGCGGCTTCGGCAAAGAACCTGAGCGCTTGCTGCGGCTGGCGCTGATTTATCGCCGCGACACCTTTTTGAAAACTCGATTCCGCGCGACTGTCCGTCGGGGCTTTCGGGGAAGCCGGTGAACGTTCGCGGGTCGCCACTTTTGCAGCGGATCGAGACGCCGAGACACCAAACTGCGCGTCGTAAGCGGCGCGTGACGACTGGTCACCGAGCACCTCGTAAGCTTGCGCGACACGTGCGAAGGCAGATTCGATTTGGTTGCGTAGTTGCGCGTCGGCCTGGTGAAAACGGTCCGGGTGATAGCGGCGCGCCAAAGAATGGTACGCGTTTTTAACCTCGTCAGCGCTGGCCTCTTGACCCACGCCGAGCAGGTCGTAGTAATTCGTCGATCGTTTGGCCCGGGCGAAAAAGTCTTCGAGCGTATCGACTTTTTCAGCGGCGACGGCTTCGCTTTTCACCGCCACATTTGCGCCAGCGCTGCCGTCGAATTGCGGGGTGGCCCAAGCCGCGCGCTTAACCACCCCACAGATGGCCAGCGCGTAAAGCGACTGCAACGTTTCTTCCTGGTTCATCCCGCTCACCGACAGCAGTTCGTTGACCGTGGTCGGGCCGGTAATGCGCGAGAGCACGAAAGCTTCGGCCGGCAACAAACTTGGGTGCTGGCCATTCGCTTGCGCGAGTTCGAGCTGCTCAGATTTATCAGCAAAGCGTGAGGAAAGGTATGTCGCCGGCAAATGTCGCGTCGATTCCAGCAGGAGCCGCCGCACATCTATCGCCACGCGCGTGTCACCCGCGATGCGAACACGCGGATCGAATTGCCAGTCACCATCGGTCCAGAGCAAAACGCCACGCAGGACTTCCCCGACATGATTCGCCCGAATGGTACCGACTCTGTCTGCACGAATGCGGCGACTTTCTACCAGGAGATTCAGCACCTCATCGTCGGTGGCTTTTGGCGGAAACGAGCCGGCCGCGCTCTCGTCCAGGATACCGATGCGCTTGAGAAATTCGACCAGGCGATGCGCGCGAATGTTCGAGGCCGCGAAGGCGACGTCGCCATTCTCGAAGTACACGACGGCTTTCGCTCGATCGCGCGCGAGTCTGAGCGCGCCCGAGGCTGAAGCTTCGCCGATCTCGCGAATCAGTTCCGCAACAGGTTTCTGAGCGATCTGGCCTTTGGTTGGCTTGGTCATATTTGCGCGTCGGCCAATCGGAAATCATAACGCACGGCTTCTGTAGTGCGGAAGCCATAATCTGTACCCTGGTCGTGTTCTGATTCGAAATTCCCCGGCGCGTTTTCTGCGTACTCGCGTTTCTGCGGTGAGTTTCTCAAAGTGCCTTCCACCGCCGGGGCGCAGAGAACGAGAATTCGCACAGGAAAACTGAAACCAGAACCCGACTTCTCTACTGAGCGCGAGCGAGTCAGGCTTTAGGGTGAGTTTTGTCGTAGACCTCGATCAGCTTTTCCATGGAAACGTGCGTGTAGACCTGCGTTGTCGAAAGCCGGGCGTGGCCCAGCAAGGCCTGGATGTCCCGCAGGTCGGCGCCGCTGTCGAGCAGATGTGTCGCAAATGAATGACGCAACGCGTGCGGGCTGATATCGTGAATGCCGGCGCACAGTTTGATGTACTTTTCGATCAGACGGCCGACGGACCGCGTCGTCATTCTCGTGCCCTGGTAGTTCAGGATCAGCGGCTGCGCGTCGCGCTTTGTCGCCGGCGCGTTCATCAGGAATTGCGCGCGCACGGAAAGATAATCCTGCAAAGCCTTCGCGGCGGGGTCGCCGAAAGGCACAATCCGCTCTTTTCGTCGCTTGCCGAGAACCCGCAGCAGCTTGTTATTGAAATCGATGTCGCGCAGGTTCAATTGCACCAGCTCAGATACGCGCATGCCGGTGGCGTAAAGCAATTCCAGAATTGCGCGATCGCGTTTGCCAAAATGCGTATCCGTGTCAGGTGTCTCAATAAATCGAACTGCGTCGTCGACTGACAGGTGAACCGGCAGCTTCTTTTCTTTACGGGGAGTCGCGACCAGTTTCGCCGGGTTCGATTCAATTACGCCTTCGCGCACGAGAAACTGAAAAAAGGTTCGCAACGCCGCCAGCTTCCGCGCGATCGATGATTTCTTTTTCCGGTCCGAGTGCAGCGCCGCCAGCCATTCACGAATCGTTATGTGATCGATCTGCCTGATGTCGGGTCCGGGAGGTGGAGCTCCTGCTCTTTTCCTGCCATTCCGGTTTGCCGGCTCGGCATCCGGGGGAACCAGATAGGCGACAAACTGCTGCAAGTCGCTTTCGTAGTTGCGCAGAGTGTGAACGCTGACGTTGCGTTCGTAGCGCAGGTGATCGAGAAACTGCGTACTAAGATGGTTGAGCATCCGAAGCGAGGGGCAGGTTTGTCAGATGTGCATCGGCCGAAAAGGCCGGACGCTGCGGCCACTCTACACCCGA
>DASUTF010000317.1:0-8143 GCA_036374695.1 Pyrinomonadaceae bacterium | reverse complement strand
CCTTCCAGTCTCCTGTGAGATGGTCCCTAACGGATCCGTCGGTAAATTCAAAAGGGCTATCACTGTGTTTGGCTTGTCCAGCCAACATGATTTTTGCGCCTTCATCATGATCGTAATCAAAACTGATAAAAACTCTCTTCTTAACCATCGTCCTCACCTCCGCACCGTTATGGTGTTACGCATCTCAACCTAGTTCAAATTGTCTTCAGCCAATCCCGAATGAACGCGATGTATTCTCTTACAGGCATCATCTTGAGATCGCCTTTTGAAAAGCCTTCAGCCTTTCTCTGCTCATAAAAGTCTGCGTTGAAATCCATGAATCTGTACCAGATCACAGTCGGACTATCTGCAGCATGCAAGTGAACCGTATCGACAAACCAGTTTCGGACAGCGAGCACGGCCTTGATGGGATTGTTTGCATGCGCCTTGGCGTCTACGCCTCCAAGATCTGAAAGGGCCTTCTTGTAATCGTGGGGTCTTGCGCCCAGCACGAGGAATCTCTTGCGTCTCAAGTGTTCGTTCCCGACGCGTCGACAACCGTAATCAATTCCGAGCTCAAAGGGCATGTTGAGCCGAAAGAACTCGCCCGGCTTTGCCGATTTGATTCGGGATAAGTCGTGGATACTGAATTTTGATCTGAGAATCAACGAAAGAATCTTATTGATCCTTTGTTCACCCGAATCACTTGTCTGAGAAGCTATTTGGGGATTGTAACCCAGATAAATAATTGTGAAGAGAATCGGTCGCAGTAGTGAATCGTAGTCACTGTCGAATGGACAGTTGACGAATACGTTCTTGTTGAATCCCGGGGGAGGACCAGGCATTTGCGATCTCTATTTGCGATGATTATCCTGCGGGGGATGCGGCTCCGGTCCGTATGAGTCGTGGGACCGGATGGTCCCGTCTCGGCCGTGCACTATCAGGTTTGATCCCGCCGCCCTACTCTTCAACCTTGCCCACGAAACGGCATCAGCTTGCGTTTCAAAGCTCTTGACGGCGCGTGTGGATCCATCGGACTTCACACTCCAGCCGCCTTTAGGGTTGGGCACTACATGCTGAGACTTCTTACTCATGATGGGAGAATAATACACCATTCGCGCCCAAGTAAATGAGCAGTGAGCAGAAAACAAGAGAGGTCACGTGAGGAGCCAAATCAAGGTCACGCTTTCGATTTTGCGATTCCTAATAGAGGCCAGGACGCAAGGTTCGGGCGCATCGCATGATCGGGTCAGGCCTTCGAGTCTCCGATTCTCAATCAGCAGTCAGAGTCTCAGCACTCAGAACTCAGGAGCCGGTTTAAAGCAAAGGCCGAACTCGATTCCAAGTTACACAACCTGACCGGCGGCGAAAGCCGAGGCCCAGGCCCACTGAAAGTTGTAGCCACCCAGTTGGCCCGTCACATCCACCACTTCGCCGATAAAGTAGAGCCCGGGAACGCGCCTGGCTTCCATTGTTTGTGACGAGAGTTCCGCGGTCGAGACGCCTCCGACTGTCACTTCAGCTTTTTTAAAACCTTCCGTCCGTGAAACGGACGACTGAATTTAGGGACTGACGTAACATCGTGGCATGGCGTCACCTCATTTGTCCGTTTCAAGGACTTGCGGGTTTTCTCATATCGTTACCCGCCCATAAATGGGGGGCTATTTTCATAAGTCCGCTTCGCGGACTCAAGACGTGTTTGGTCTTGACCGGGATCCCACCGATTCATCGGTGACTGTTATCATTCGTCGGGCTGCGCCGACTTTTTCAGCAAAGCCTATATTGCGTCACACATTTCCGCGTCAAGAGAGGAACTCCACATGAAACGTTTGCTGCCGCTGCTGCTCGGCATAGCCATGGTGACCGCGGCTTTGGCTGCCTGTAAGTTGAGTGATTCGAACAACAGGTCGAGTGATTCAAGCAACACGTCGAGTCAATCGAAAAGTACGACGCCTGCCTGGCCGATGATCCATCGCGACTTGCAACACACGGGCAGGACCAATAGCCGGGGGCCGGCATCGCCTGACCGCAAGTGGGACTTCGATATCGGCGACGGTGGTCCCAGTTCGCCCGCGATCGCCGCCGACGGCACGATTTACGTCGGCAGCAACGACCGGAAGCTCTACGCGCTCAACGCCGACGGCACGAAGAAGTGGGAATTCGAGGCCGGCGGCAAGATCCAATCCTCCCCAGCCATCGGCGCAGACGGCAAGATTTACATCGGTAGCCTCGATAACAAGCTTTACGCCGTCAAACCAAACGGCGACAGCGAGTGGGAATTCGAGACGGGTGGCATCGTGACATCCTCTCCTGCCATCGCCCCGGACGGCACGATCTACTTCGGGAGCTGGGACGACAAGCTCTATGCCCTCAATCCCGACGGCACAAAGAAGTGGGAGTTCCTCACTAGCGAGGCGGTCAGCGCGTCTGCGGCAATCGCGAGCGACGGCACGATCTACTTTGGGAGTGAGAAGACGCTGTATGCCCTCAAACCCGACGGCACCAAGGTTTGGGAGTTCGTGACCGAGAAGGGGGTGAGTTCCGACGCCGCCATCGGCGACGACGGCACCATCTATTTTGGCAGCCATGAGAAGAAGTTCTACGCGCTTACGCCCGACGGCAAAAAGAAGTGGGAGATGGCTACGGGTGAGATGGTGACCTCGTGTCCGACCATCGGCGCAGACGGCACGATCTATTTCGGTGACTGGGGCCGCAAGCTTTACGCAATCAAACCCGACGGTACTAAGAAGTGGGAGTTCGAGACCGGCGGCATTGTCAAAGCGTCTGCCGCCATTGACCGGGACGGTACCGTCTACTTCGGCAGCGAGGACAAGAAGGTCTACGCGATCAATCCCGACGGCACGAAGAAGTGGGAATTCGTCACCGGTGGTCCGGCGCAATCTCCGGCGATCGGTTCTGATGGCACGCTGTATGTCGGGAGCTACGACAATAAAATTTATGCAATCGGGAGTCGATAGGGTGCCTGGTGTCGGATGTACGCCGTTGGGTTATGGGGCTGTGGGGTGTCGCTGTAGGACTTGCCCGCAGGGACGAATCCGATAGCCGGTGGCAACGCGACTCGGATTACTTCGACCTGAATCAATTGAGCCGAACTCGATTCCAAGCTAAACAACTTGACCGGCGGCGAACGCCGAGGCCCAGGCCCACTGAAAGTTGTAGCCACCCAGTTGGCCCGTCACATCCACCACTTCGCCGATAAAGTAGAGCCCGGGAACGCGCCTGGCTTCCATTGTTTGTGACGAGAGTTCCGCGGTAGAGACGCCTCCGACTGTCACTTCAGCTTTGTTGAGGCCTTCCGTTCCGGCCGGCGTAAGCTGCAGCCGGTGAATGTTATCCGCAATTTCCTGAAGCTCTTTCCGGTTGTACTGTTGCAGCGGCCGCTTGAAGCACCATACGCAACCCGAAGGGTCGCAAGAAAGTAGCCGGTGGTCGGAGTCTGCGGAGACCACCGGAATAGTCGTTAGTGATGAGGGCACCCCGAAGGGGTGCCGGACTTCACAAGAGATACTTCTCGTCAAATTCGATACCCGCCGCGTTAAGAAGCTCTCTCAGTTCATCAACAAACGAATGTTTAAGATGATGCGCCTCCTGCGTGGCAATGTAGCGCCGCACGGAGTCGGTCGCCGTGGGACTTACGGTGAACGCCGCATAACCCTCTTGCCATGTGAATCTTCGATTAAAATTCTCTTTGGCCCACGTGGACGATTCCTTCTTCAACTCGCGAAGTACATCCGCAAGGCAGTGCACTGGCCTGAGACTGGCCAGGATATGGACATGATCCTCAACTCCGCCGACAATCTCGGGCACGCCGTTCATGCCTTTAATGATCCCGCCTAGATAAGCATGAAGACGGGGTTGCCATTCCGGCTTAATGAAGGGTCGCCGCTCTTTGGTCGAGAAGACGATGTGATAGTGCAGGCTGAAGAAGGTTGAACCCATAATCTGAAGTCTAGATTACGGGTCAACGTAAAAGATCTTTACATCGAAGGATCTGGCACCCCTCCGGGGTGCGACCCAACATTCAGCCCGGAGGGTTGATAGAGAGTAGCCGGTGGTCGCAGACCACCGGAACGTATCGCAAAAACAGATGAGCATCCTGAAGGGATCCAAGGATGGGCTTGTTTTCTCGCACCCCTGCGGGGTGCGTTAACGCACGTTCCCGATCCGGAGGTCTGCGCTTCGCTCCGACCTCCGGCTACTGTCTTTCAACCCTTCGGGTTGTTACCCAATTAATACCGCACTTCCGGTGGTCTCCGCGTACTCCGACCACCGGCTACTTTCTTTCACGCCTTCGGCGTGAGGACTACGCGCTATGCCTCGCACACCCCGAAGGGTTGCTGTTCGATAACTCAGTTACACAACCTGACCGGCGGCGAAAGCCGAGGCCCAGGCCCACTGAAAGTTGTAGCCACCCAGTTGGCCCGTCACGTCCACCACTTCGCCGATAAAGTAGAGCCCGGGAACGCGCATGGCTTCCATTGTTTGTGATGAGAGTTCCGCGGTAGAGACGCCTCCGACTGTCACTTCAGCTTTGTTGAGACCTTCCGTTCCGGCGGGCATAAGCTGCAGCCGGTGAATGTTATCCGCAATTTCCTGAAGCTCCTTCCGGTTGTACTGTTGCAGCGGCCGCGACGCTCCGTAAAGATCGCACCAGGCCTGCGCAAACCGTCGCGGCAAGTAACGTGATAAGAGATTAACCAGCTCAATCCGGGAGCTCGGTCCTCCTGGGGTCTTCGTCGCGCCCTGTACCGCGCCCCGTGCAGAACCTGGTGCTATATCGCACTCGATTATTCTGGCCGCCGAAATGATCTCCATTACGTCTTCATCGGGTAGAAGGTTGATTGAGACGAAAGCGCCGGGGCGCCAGTAGTTTGAAACTTGCAGTATCGCCGGCCCACTCAAGCCGCGATGTGTAATCAAAATGTTTTCCCGAAACGATGGAGACGATGGAGACTGGGGACAAGTGACCAGGGCATCAATCGAGACTCCGCTCAACGGCGCCAAAGCTTTCAGAATCTGTGCCGGCAGTGTGAACGGCACCAGGCCGGCGCGTGTCTCTTCAATGCGCAACCCAAATTGTCGCGCAATGCGATAACCGAAGTCAGTCGCTCCCAGCGGAGCGATAGATAACCCGCCAGTGGCAATAACCACGGAAGAAGAGTGGAAAGTGCCTTGATTGGTTTGCAGCGTGAATGAGCGCTCTGCTGAAGGTTCGTGGCGATTCACGTGATGGACGTCGCAGCCGCAGCGAATCTCCACGGCAGCGTCTCGGCACTCCCGGAGCAGCATGTCGATGATCTGTTGCGAGCTTCGGTCACAGAAGAGTTGGCCCAGCTTCTTCTCGTGATAAGCGATGCCGTGTTTTTCAACCAGGGCGATAAAGTCCGCGGGTGTGTAGCGGGCGAGCGCTGACTTGCAGAAGTGTGTGTTCCGGGAAACGAAGTTATCGGGGCTGGTCCCGGTATTGGTGAAGTTGCAACGCCCGCCGCCGGAGATGGCGATCTTTTTGCCGACCCGGTCGGCGTGTTCAATTACTAGGACTTTGCGCCCGCGTTTGCCCGCCTCGATGGCGCAAAAAAGACCCGCCGCGCCGGCGCCAATGACAATAACGTCCCACTCAGACATAAAGATCAAATTGGGGCCCAGGCACATTGTAGTAGGTATGTTGAGCCGCCGTCAGACCTGGCTGACAATATTTAACGAAGCTGCGAAGCAGCGGATGTATTTAAGCCCAAGGCGAGGTTTTGTGTTCAGTATCATGACATCGTTGACACTTTCCTATCATGACATCGTTGACAGTTCAACGGATGAGTAAGCTGTTTAGGATCAAATTGGGGTCATGCCTGCGATTTTGCGATTCTCAATCAGCAGTCAAGAGTCAGAACTCAGGACTCAGAACCAGCACGCCTGCGCCCTAACCCGCGAAGCGGGTGTCAGCATAAAGACTTCCACCCCAGCCGAGCTGCTCGGCTGGGGACCCCGGCCTGGGGCGTAAGCCCCAGGTGCCCGTTGGAAAAATGAACCAAGCCCGCGGAGCGGGCGACAGCCGAATCATCGAAGCTATCGCCCGCTTCGCGGGCTCAATTAATTGTTATTGGTAATTACCGTAACGCCTATTTGGCGGCCGCAGTCACGGTCATGCGCGCGAACTTTTTCTCATCGTCCTTGATTTTACGCTTCAGGTACTTCGCCAGCTTTTCGGCGGATGACCGCAAGCCTCTGTTGGCTGAGGCGCGATCCGAGGCGTCTGCATAGGCGATAACGCCCGTGTGGAGATTCGTCACGCTCATAGAGGCTGACGTCGAGCGACGGAAGTCGCCCAGAAGCCATTTCTTGGCGAAGCCCGCGCCCTTCTTGTCCGCCGAGCCTAAGATCTCAAAATCTGCCTGCGAGCGGTCTGCGACCATGATGACTGGAACGCCCTTCTTGCGAAGCGCGGCAGCCATGTAGGTCTCGAATCCTTCGACCGGGTTCAAGGAGTCTTCGCTCTTAAAGGGGGCAATGTAAACTTTCGAGTTCGGAGGGATGCGATTGGCCAAAAACGGATCTGTTGGGGCAGTTGCTACTGGAGCGGCGACTAATTCTGCCACGGGCGCAGGCGTTGTTATTAAGACGGTGGAAGCAGGGGCGGTTGTTGGCGTTACTGGTTTTTCCTGAGCAAGACCGACGGTACAGGTTGCTGCAAGAAAAGCTGCGGATAAGAGGATTCTCATAGAACTTTACCTTTCTCTGATAGAGTGAGCTTTGGACTTCAGGTGATCTGGATTAATTCCCAGAAAGGCAGGGAAAAGAGGAAGCTGGGCTCGATTCACGCGGACTCTATCACGTTCCCCGCGGTCCGACTAACCGGGCGGTGTTGGGGTTGAAAGTGATTGAGAGGTCACAGGGATCGGTTGGAAGAAGATGAAGGCGTGAGGGCCGTGCTGCCGTAACCCTCGCCTCAATCCTCTCCCAAAGGGAGAATCCAAAGCGCCGTCGAGGCCGGCGCACTCCAAATGCGCGGCTTTGCCGCAAATCAAAAAATCACCGACACGGTAAGGCAGAGCCTTACCGAACTGGTGCGGCGGCGTAGCCGCAAATCAAAAAATCACCGACACGGTAAGGCAGAGCCTTACCGCACTGTGCGGCGGCGTAGCCGCGTAACGCCAGAGGACGGGGGCAGTAAGCAGTAGGCAGACGGCAGGTTGACGACGCGTAGCGTCGAGATGAGTTTAGCCGTGGCTTTCAAGCCACGGGATCAGGCGGTACCACGTCACGCGTCGCGTCAGCGACGATTGAGATTTCAATTGTGTTCGCGCGGGCGGTCGTCCGCCGGCTAAAGCCGGCGATGGAAAAATATTTTGGCTGCAATCCCAGCCCCGACGTCTCGGGGCTGGGCTAAATTCAAACCTCCGCTACGCGGACGAAATCCAAAGCGGCCTCAGGCGGACGCTCGCACCGCGCGGTGAACAGCTACTTCTGGTTTCTCAAGCCTACTTTTGCGATACAATGCGCCGCCAATGAATTGCCCCTCGTGCAAACAGGAAATTCCGGAAGGCGCTGTTTCCTGCCCCTCGTGCCACCTGTCGTTCGGTGACGAGACGCAACGGTTCGCGCCCGGCGAAGCCGACGGCACCAGGCTCCTGAAGGCCAGGTCAGCCCCATCGTCCCCACACGGTTCATCATCGCCTTCGCACGGCTCAACATCGCCCTCGTACGATTCAATTGACAACGCCCGATTTGTTCCGGGAATGATACTCGCAGGCCGTTACCGGATTGTCGGCTTGCTCGGCAAAGGCGGCATGGGCGAGGTTTACCGCGCCGACGATCTGAAGTTGAGCCAGCCGGTCGCTCTCAAGTTCCTGCCTGATCACCTGACGGCTGATGGTGCGGCGTTAGCTCGATTTCATCGCGAAGTCCGCATCGCCCGGCAGGTGTCGCACCACAATGTCTGCCGCGTTTACGACATCGGCGAAATCGACGGACGTCACTTTCTCTCAATGGAATACATCAAGGGCGAGGAATTGTCTTCGCTCTTGCGCCGCATTGGCCGGCTTCCGGCGGACAAAGCTAACGAGATCTCAAGACAGTTGTGCGCCGGTCTGGCCGCAGCGCACAAGCAGGATGTACTGCATCGCGATCTAAAACCCGCCAACGTCATGAT
>DASUTF010000316.1:0-6330 GCA_036374695.1 Pyrinomonadaceae bacterium | reverse complement strand
CACGTGAAGGGAAAAGAGAAAGCGGAAGGGTTTTTCCTCGCCAACCGCCAACTCGGACCAGCCGTTTTCCTCTTCTCGTTGTTCGGCACGAACATGACGGCCTTTGCCATCCTCGGTTCGTCGGGCCACGCTTTCAACAACGGGATCGTCACATTTGGCCTGATGGCTTCGTCGTCAGGGCTGGTGATCCCGCTGACTATCTTTCTCATCGGCACGCGTGTCTGGGCGCTGGGGAAGAAATACGGATTCATGACCCCGGTGCAGATGTTTCGCGATCGCTGGGAGTGCACGCACATCGGCACGGTGATTTCCGTTGTCCAGGCCGCGCTGTTGGTTCCGTACATCATCATCGGCATCATGGGCGGTGGCACGACCCTAAACACGGTCAGCGGCGGAGTCGTTCCGTTTTGGTTTGGCGGGGCGATTGTGGCGCTGGTCGTGATGGGTTATGTCTTTTTCGGCGGCATGCGTGGCACAGCATGGGTCAATACATTTCAAACCGTGCTGTTCCTGATTTTCGGTGCGGTCGCTTTGGTGGTTATCGGCGTCGGCATGGGCGGCTACAAAAACGCTGCCCAACAAATGCTCGCCGCGCCGGCATTGGCGCCACTGTTCACGCGCGAGCGGATCTCGCCGTACTACTTTTTCAGCTACACATTCATTCCCCTCTCGGCGATCGCTTTCCCGCACATTCTCATCTTCTCGCTGACCGCGAAAAAGATGGGCCACTTCAAGAAGACAGTTATCCTTTATCCGCTGTGCATCATGGCAATCTGGCTGCCGTGCGTCTTTCTCGGCGTCATGGCGAATCGCGTGACAGACGTGCCGCAGATTCGCGCCAAACAGGAAGCGCGTCGCGTTTTAGCAACGCAGGGGAAAACGATGGCGCCCGAAGCGCGTGACCAGTTACGTGAACAGGCTGCCGGTGACGACGTGATTCTGCGCTTGCTCGAACGGTACGCGCCGCTTTGGCTCGCAGGCTTGCTGGGTGCCGGGATCATGGCGGCAGTGATGGCGAGTGACTCGCAAATTCTCGCTCTTTCAACGATGTTCACGGAGGACGTCTTCGCCTTTTATGGGGGCAAGGAGCGCTTTGGCGAATCTGTGCAGGTTCAAACCGGACGCATTTTTATCGTACTCATCACGTTAGGCGCTTACCTGGTCGCATTGCGCGCGCCGGAGACGATCTTTGAGTTAGCGATTCAGTATGCGTTCTCGGGATTTGCGGCGCTGTCGCCTTTGCTGATCGGCGCTTTGTTCTGGAAGGGAAGCACGAAATGGGGCGCGCTGGCGGTAACTGTTTGGGTGGCGGTGGCGGTAGTTGCGGTTGCGATCTTTCAGTCAGTTGTGCCCGCGCCGGCACCCGGACCGGCGACCGTTTATTGGTCCGTGGGCGGGACAGAACTCATTTCCCGCACACCCGGCGGCACTGCCGTGTTTGGATTCATGCCGGTTGTGCCGATGGTGCTCGTCTCGTCGCTTTTGATGTTTGTGGTGTCGCTGGTAACAGCTAAACCCGCTGAGGCCACTATCGCGAAATACTTTGCAGGTCAAAAATCGTGAGAAAATTGTGGCTAAGAATCGTGGCGGTGGCCGTCCTAATGATTGTTTCTCAGTTATAGGGTCAACCGCGGTTCGTCTTTAAGACGTAGATCTTCGAATGTATCAACATACCAAGCGCGAGGCCCGTAGTATTCTGCCTCGTGTAGTTCCTCAAATGTAGTTGCAGGTAGACCGATCTTTGTCCGAAGGTTTCTTTCTATTTCAATTAGTCCTTGGCCCTTGTATGGCATAAGTTCGTGTGTGTAAATCGCTCGTGTCGAACCCACAAGATCTGCTATAGAAAGACATGCATTCCTTAAGGCTTTTCGCAATGCAACGTCGCTTACAAATATCCTGAAGGGAATCATGTGATAGAGCTCGATCATTTGCGGTCTAACGTCTACCGCAAAACCGCCAGGCCCAAGAAGTCTCGATTGCCGTGTAGTTGGAGAGGAATCAAGGGTCCAACGCTTGGTTTCCCAGAGATCTCTAAAATGGTCGACAACCTCGGCGCCAAAACTTGGGTCCGCGCTGAGCTTCGCCACGAGCCAATCTGCGTTAATCTCTTCCAAAGAGACGTCGAAGAGCGCGATGAAATCGGTACTCATGCGAGCAATCCCAAAGTATTGCCCCGCAGGCTCGTCACCCGAAGCAATACAAACGCCCATCCTGACTGCCGATAATCACACGGCCGTTGGCGATTGCCGGTGATGCTGACAGGGGCGCGCCGGCATTGAACTCCCAAAGTTTCGCCCCGTTCGCGAGATTCAGAACGTAAAACTTTCCGTCGTTTGAGCCGACATAGGCTCGGCCACCGGCAATCGCCGGCGAAGATTCAACGCGCGCGTTCGTGGCGAATGTCCAGAGGCCGCGGCCCTCCGTGCTCAGCCCGTGCACCAGCTTGTCTCGTCCGCCGACGACAACTCGATTGCCCGTCACGGCGGCTGACGAGTAGAACGGAAACTTTCGGTTCGGATGTTGATAGCGCCACGCGATGCGCCGCTGAGCCAGATTGACCATGAGCACGTCGTTGTTGAACGTTCCATAAAAGGCCGCGCCTCCGAGCAAAGCCGGCGAAGCGCCCGTATACGCCCCTGAGGCCATCTGAAAGATCTGCGCGCCGTCGCTGATGCGAATCGCGCGAAAAACTTCGTCACAACCAGTGATAAATGCGGTGCCGCCTGAGATGCCTGGCGTCGCATGCACCGGCCCATCGGTGCGGACCTTCCAGAGAACCGATCCGTTGCGAGCTGACAGGCAATAAAGATGCTGATCGTAGGATCCGATTAGAACTCGGTCGCCGACCACGACCGGCGATGATTTGATCTCGCTTCCGGTCTTGAAGGCCCAGAGCTTTTTCCCGTCCGAAGCATTGAGCGCGTTAAGCCACCCTTCAAGATTGCCCACATAGACGACACCGGCGCTGTGCGCGGGTGACGACTCGCCGATCGGAGCACCCGTCTGGAACTTCCAATAGACCTGGCCGTTATCGAGATTGAGCGAAACCAGCTCGCCCTTTTGCGAACCGAGGAAAACCGTTCGGCCCACAATGGCGGCGGACGATTCAATTGAGTCGCCTGCTTCATAAGTCCAAAGCAGCTTGAGGTTGTTCGAGAGGGTTGACTGCGATACTCCCGTCAAAGAATGATTGCCGCGAAACTGCGACCAGTTGTCAGGGGGCGTGTCCTGGGCGGCGACAGCAGGCAGAAAGCAGAAGGCAGAAAGCAGAAAGCAGAGAACAGGAGACAGAAGCCGGACCCTCATTTTCCATTTATCATTTTTCATTTGTCATTTTCCATTGATATGCATTGCATCAGCTCACTATGGCTTCCCGTCGCTTATAACAGGTGCGATCGAACTTGCTCTTGAATGGCAAATGAAAAATGTCAAATGCCAAATGGAAAATTGGTTTGGCGTAATCGCGTTAGAATGCCCTCTCATACACCTCCAACGCTCCTGCTTGATCGAACGCGCGCGGATTAAATCCACCCGTCCACTGCTTAGCTGCCTCTGAGGCGAGTAAAGGCAATTGCTCGGATTCGATCCCCGCCGCGCTTAAACTTGTTTGCAAACCGCCGGCTGCCGCGAGTTGTTCGAGGCGTCGGGCCAGCGCCTCAGTTGCCTGATCGTTGTCGGAGCCGGAATACAGGCCTGAGGCCCGCGCCAATTCAGCGTAACGTTCACCGGCCGCGGCCTTGTTCCAGCGCACAACCGTCGGCAGCAGCATTGCCAGTGCCGCGCCGTGAGTTGTTCCGTAACGCGCGGTCAAGGGATTGGCACAGGCGTGTGTCGCGCCGAGCATCGAACTCTCAATTGCGACGCCGGCGAAATAGGCGCCGAGCTGCATTGCGCTTCGTGCTTCCAGGTCGCCGGGACTCTCTAACACGCGCTCGTATTGGCCATCCAGCAACCGCCAAGCCTCACGCGAAAAAACTTCCGAGAATGGGTTGCGTCTGGTCGTTACATAAGTTTCGACGGCGTGCGTAATCGCATCGAAGCCCGCGGTGGCGGTGATCGCATGAGGTTGCGAGATTGTCAGTTGCGGATCCAGGATCGCGAGCCGGAAGGCGGCTTTCGCATCTCCGCAGGCCATCTTCGCATGAGTATCGGCATCGGAGATTACCGCGTAGCTCTGCGCCTCGCTGCCGGTGCCGGCGGTCGTGGGAACGGCAATCATCGGCAGCATCGCTTTTTCCGCTTTGCCGTAGCCTGCGTAATCGTGCATCCGGCCGCCATTCGTCAGCACGAAGTTGATTCCTTTCGCGCAATCGAGCGAACTGCCGCCGCCGACGGCGATGATTGAATCTATTTTAAGTGACCTGGCAAACTCGCAGCCGGCGTCAATAACCGCAGTGTCCGGATTCTCGGTAAAGTCGTGAAAGCGGGCGACATCGATTGCTTTGTCGGTTAACGGCTCCAGGGCTTCATCGACATGACCAGATGCCAGCATGCCGCGATCGGAGACCAGCAGTGTCCGGCGAAACTGCAATTGGGCAGCCATCTCACCGAGTCGCTTGATCGAGCCCGCGCCAAAAACCACTCGCGTTCGAGGCTGATAATCGAAGGATTGCATTCGAGCAAAGCCGCGAAGCGGCGGCAGAATTTAGCCCAGGGTGAGCGAGCGAAGCGAGCGTAACCCTGGGATCTCGTTCTCTAAAAACACCAGAGCCCGCGAAGCGGGCGACAGATTAATCGCGCCCCTTCAGGGCGCCGAATCCTCTTCCAAACTGATCCAGGGGTTGCGCTCCCTGCGGTCGCTTACCCCTGGCTACTATCTACAACCGCTACGCGGTTGCTTGCTGAATCACTTGAGCGCCGCGGTCGCCGGCTTGGCTTCAGCCAGCGCGTAAAGCTGATTGCGATTGCTGATGTAGAGCACTCCATTGGCGGGCACGGGCGTGCTGTAAACAGAACTTCCCATGTTGATCTCGGCCAGCACCTTTTTCGTTTTTCCGGCTTGCATGATGACCACGTCGCCGTCCTCATCACCAAGATAGATCTTGCCGTCGATCAGCACAGGCGAACCCCAAACTGCGGCGAATAGATCGTGCACCCAGTAGACCTGGCCGGTCTTTGCGTCGAGCGCGTGCAAAAAACCGCTGAAGTCGGATTGATAAACAATCCCGTCCTTGATCGCCGGCGTCGAGATCGAGCGGCGAATCTTGTCGTAATGCCAGACCATGCCGGTCTTGGTGATGTCGCCACGCTTGGTGGCATCGATGCAGTACATGTGCCCGATACCCTCACCGTGTTCCGGATCCTGACCGTTTGCGATGTAGACGCGGTCTTCATAAACGACCGGCGTACTAATCAGTTCGTTGCGTGTCTTGGGCCAGACTGAGTCTTTTGGATTAGTGTCGAACTCCCAGAGTTTCTTTCCCGTCAGCGCTTCATAACCACGAATCCAACCGTCGCCTTGCCCATGCATTACCTGCAAGACTCCCCCAATAGTGCCGACCGTCGGCGAAGACCATTGACCATGCAGGATGCGATCACCAACTGAGTTGTCCTCCCAGGCCAGCTTTCCGGTCTTCTTGTTCACGGCAATGATGGCCGGCGCTTTTGGTGAAGGGACGTTAACGTGACTCTCGTCCTGGCCGTTCGAAGTACTGACATAAATCAAATCGCCGTACATCACTGGCGAAGAGTTCGCCAGGTTGTGGGGCAGGGAACCGACTTCTTCGACCATGTCGTAGATCCACACCACGTCCGCATTGAATTCTCCCGTCAGTTTTTCGTTAGTGATCCCGTCGTTCTCTTTGTCGCGAAAGCCCTGCGTGTCGAGACAGACTAACTCGGCGCGATTTGAGACGTAATAGATCCGATCGCCTTCAACCAGCGGCGAGGACGCGACGCCCTGATAAGGCCAATCGTTGACGCGGCCCTGCGCCATCTTGTCGTGGACCATCTGCCACATGAACTGGCCATCCGATTCACGAAAGGCCATGACGATTCCTTTGTCGCCGGTGATCTTCGGGTCGCGCAGGCCTTCGTTGTTCGTGCCGACGTAGACCATGCCTCCGGCCACGACCACATTGCCGTACGTTTGCGAGCCCAGCGCGGCCACCCACTTAACATTCTTCTTGGTCTTCACGTCCCAGCTGGTCGCGATCCCTTTCATATCCGAGATCATGTTGCGATCAGCAGTGCCTCCCCACATGGGCCAATCGCCTGAGCCGGGATCGGAAGCGTTGGCAGTGGGCAGTGAGCTCTGAGCAGTGAGCAGTAGGCCGGCCGCAATTAATATGACAAAAGCCAAGACTCGTTCTTTGGTAAAAATGCGCATAC
>DASUTF010000315.1:0-4663 GCA_036374695.1 Pyrinomonadaceae bacterium | reverse complement strand
AAGACATCCTCGCCAAATCAATTCCCGAATTGAAGCAACGTTACGTCGATCGCGCGCGGCCCGTGCCGAAAGGTCTGATCGAAGCGCTCGAGTGCGACTCGCGCCAGGGCGCGCACCAGGTAGCGAAGCAGATTCGCGAGCGTTGGCGAAAGAATCGCGCTGAGGGACAGCGACTGCACAATCTCCTGCGATTTGAAATCGATTTGTGGGAGCAGGGATTCAATTTCATCGCCGGAGTTGACGAAGCCGGCATGGCGCCGCTCGCGGGACCCGTGATTGCCGGCGCGGTGATTCTGCCAAAGAACTACAAGCTAAAACGGCTGAACGACTCGAAACAGATTCTGGACGAATCAGTCCGCGCGGAACTTGCCGAGCAAATCAAGCAAGACGCAATCGTCTGGGCAGTTGGCCGCGCGGAAGTTGAAGAGATCGACACGCTGAACATCTATCACGCCGGCCTTTTGGCAATGCGTCGCGCTGTGGAAGGCCTGTCGTCGCAACCGGATTTTGTTTTGGTTGATGCGCGGCGCATTCCGCATTGTCAGACACCGCAGCGCGGCATCATCAAAGGCGACACGTTGTCCGCCAGCATCGCCGCCGCGTCCGTGATTGCGAAAACAACGCGCGATGCGATCATGGCTGAGTTCGATGCCCTTCATCCCGGCTACAACTTCAAAACACACAAGGGCTATCCGACGCCTGAACACTGCCGTTGCCTGAAAGAACTCGGCGCCACGCCGATTCACCGCCGCAGCTTTGCGCGCGTCAGAGAGGTGCTGGGCCTCGATCCGATTCAGGATTCGCTGTTCGAAGAAAGAGCTGAAGCTGCGGCCGCCGGACAGTAGTAAGCCGCAGATTCACGCGGATAGACGCGGATCAAACCAAAAACAATAAGGCCTTTTTTTCTTATCTGCGTAAATCCGCGTTCATCCGCGGCTGCTTTCTCGCAACTTGAAACTTTAAACTTGAACCCCGAAACTAGCCGTCATGGGTCTCGCCGAATATAAAAAGAAACGCCGCTTCAACGTCACACCTGAACCAGGCCCGAAAGAAAAGCGATCAGAACTAGGCAATATCTTCGTCGTGCAGAAGCACCGCGCGACGCAACTGCATTACGACTTTCGACTGGAAGCTGACGGTGTCTTGAAATCGTGGGCTGTGCCCAAAGGCCCTTCGATGGATCCGGCGGTGAAGCGCCTCGCCATGCAGGTCGAGGATCATCCGGTCGACTACGCCGACTTCGAGGGGGTGATTCCCGAAGGCGAGTACGGCGGCGGCACCGTGATGGTTTGGGACTACGGCGTGTACGCGCCTGAGAATGTGAAGAAGGTTTCGGACGGGCTGAAGAAAGGCGATCTGAAATTTGTTCTGCTCGGCAAAAAGTTGAAGGGCTCGTTCGTGCTGGTCCGGACCGGCGACCGCCAATGGCTGTTGATTAAACATAAGGATGAGTACGCCCAGGAAGGCGAAGACATTGCCGAAACTCAGCCTTATTCAGTTCTCACGAAACGCACGCTTGCCGAAATTGCTGAAGACGAAGGCGGTGTGGTTAAGAAAGCGGCGACCGCAGATCCAAAGAAGTTACCCGCGCGGCGCGGGGTCAAGCGCCGCAAGAAGACATCCAGAAAAAAGGTTTGGCACAGTAACCGCTGAAAGCAGTAGGCCGAAGGCAAAAGGCAGTAAAGCGGTTTTTCTGTTTGCTGCTTTCTGCTTTCGGCCTGCCGCCTTCCCCTCCCGGCTGTACAACTTATTCCGCTCCTCAATATACTAAACCACGCTCATCCCCAGTCCGGAAATCTCGATCGAAAAGGAAGTAATACCATGCGTATTTCATCAGTGGGTTTATTGTTGCTGCTCGCAATGGCTCTCGTAGGCATGTCCGTAATGGACCCGAAAGCGAAGGCGGCCAGGATGGCCGCGCTGCCAGGGATGTCGGCGATCCCGGCGGCGGATCCCAATCCGCTCCTCGCCGAATGGAAAGGCCCTTACGGCGGCGTGCCGCCCTTCGATCTCGTGAAGGTCGAGTTCTTCAAGCCCGCGCTGGAAGCGGCGATGGCTGAGAACCTCGCTGACGTTGAAAAGATCGCGAGTAACTCGGCCGCGCCGACATTCGACAACACAATCGTGGCCCTGGAACGCGCCGGACAGACGCTCGATCGCGTCGGCGTGCTTTACAACGTCTGGCAATCGACGATGAGTACGCCCGATTTTCAAGTCGTCCAGAAGGAGATGGCGCCGAAGCTGGCTGCGTTCAACGACAAGATCACGCAGAACGAAGCGCTGTTTAAGCGCATCGAAGCCGTTTACAACTCGCCTGCAAAAGCGAAGCTGAATGCCGAGCAGCAGCGCCTCGCCTGGCTTTACTACACGAACTTTGTGCGCGCCGGCGCGAAGCTTGACGCGAAAGCCAAGGCCCGGTTAACTGAAATTAACCAACAACTCGCCGGCCTGTTCACGAAATTCAGCACCAACGTGCTCTATGAAGAAAACAATCAGTTCGTGCAACTGAAGAGCGAAGCTGATCTCGCGGGCTTGCCGCAATCCATCAAAGACGCTGCCGCGGCAGCGGCCACGGAAAAGAAGCAGGAAGGCTGGCTGATAGTTAATACGCGTTCTTCTGTTGACCCATTTCTCACGTATTCCGATCGACGGGACCTGCGCGAAAAGGTCTGGCGCATGTTCATCATGCGCGGCGACAACGGGGACGAGCGCGACAACAACGCCACCATCACGCAAATTCTCCAACTGCGCGCCGAACGCGCCAGGCTGCTCGGTTATACGACGCATGCACACTGGCGCGTCGAAAACTCAATGGCGAAAACGCCGGACCGCGCGATGGAATTGATGATGGCCGTCTGGAAGCCGGCGGTGAAGCGCGTGAACGAAGAAGTCGCCGACATGCAGGCGTTGGCCGACAAAGAAGGCGCAAAGATCAAGATCGAGCCATGGGACTATCGCTATTACATGGAGAAAGTGCGGAAGGCCAAATACGATCTCGATCAGAATCAAGTGAAGCCTTACCTGCAACTCGACAAGCTGCGCGAAGCGATTCACTGGGTCTCGGGCGAGCTGTTCAATTTCAAGTTCACCCCGGCTAATGTTCCCGTCGCGCATCCGGACATCAAGGTCTGGGAAGTGACCGACAAGACTTCGGGGAAGCACATCGGTCTCTGGTACTTCGATCCGTTCGCGCGTCAGGGCAAGCGTTCCGGCGCGTGGATGAATGCTTACCGCACTCAGGAGCGTGTCGATGGCGAGATCACGACAATCGTTTCCAACAATTCGAACTTCGTTAAGGGCAAACCGGGCGAGCCAACGCTGATTTCGTGGGACGACGCCGTCACGATGTTCCACGAGTTCGGCCACGCACTGCACGGCTTGAACTCGAATGTGACGTATCCGTCTCTGTCGGGAACGGCTGTCGCGCGCGACTACGTCGAGTTCCCCTCGCAGTTAATGGAACACTGGCTGTCCACCCCTGAGGTGCTGCAAAAGTTTGCCCTCCATTACGAGACCGGCAAACCAATCCCGCAGGAGTTGGTTGCCAAGATTGATCGGTCGAAGACCTTCAACCAGGGATTCGCAACGGTTGAGTATCTGGCGGCCGCGATTCTCGATATGAAGCTGCACCTGCTGGGCGACAAGAAGGTCGAGGCGCGCGCGTTTGAAAAAGAGGCGTTGGCGGAAATCGGCATGCCGAAGGAAATCGTTTTGCGTCACCGCCTGCCGCACTTCATGCACGTGTTTTCGAGCGATGCGTATTCAGCCGGCTACTACAGCTACCTTTGGTCGGATGTGATTACTGCCGACGCGTTCGGCGCTTTCACGGAAGGCGGCGGAGCGTACGACAAGAAAGTCTCAGAGCGTCTGCGCAAGAACATCTTCTCAGTCGGAAACACAATCGATCCGGCGCTTGGTTACCGCAACTTCCGCGGCCGCGATCCAAAGGTCGAAGCCCTGATGAAGAAGCGCGGGTTTGGTTCGTAGCCGGAGCGCAGGCATCTTGCCTGTGGTTCGCGCGCATCTTGCGCGCTCTTCATGCTGGCAGCGTGAATAGGCCAGGGTAAGCGCGCAGGGTGCCACCCTGCGCGCTTGATAAACTGATTTTCATCCCCCGGAATGGGCGAGAATAAGTTTCATTCACGGTTTTCCTATTCGCTTCTAATAGTTTTGCGCTTTGATTCCAGCACAACGTGCGTCTCGCTTTTCGGCATCGTACGGTCAGCATGAAGAGACGTTTACTGCCACTCGCAGTCATCATTCCCGCGCTGGCCATACTGAGCTATCTGGCCGGCGACAAAGTGATCCTCGTCGCTCGCATCGCGCAGCTCTACGCCGCCCCACCTGATCAGCAACTGGCTATGCCTGTGGCCGGCGTTTCAAAAAATAATATCAACGATTCGTGGCATGCGCCGCGTAGCGGCGGCGAGCGACAGCATGAAGGTCAGGATATCTTCGCCTCCCGCGGTACACCGGTGCTGTCAGCCACCAACGGCTACGTCGTCAGCGTCGCTGAAAACAGGCTCGGCGGGCGCACGGTTTCCGTCGTAGGCGCCGGAGGAAGGATTTATTACTACGCGCATCTCGACCAGTACGTTGATGACATTAGCGTCGGTAAGCGGGTTACACCTGAAACCGTGCTGGGCTACGTCGGCACGACTGG
>DASUTF010000314.1:0-10153 GCA_036374695.1 Pyrinomonadaceae bacterium | reverse complement strand
GGTCGGATGAAATTCTTCGGTCGTTACGTTCAGGCCGTACGACTTTAGTTGATCGACGATGTAGCCGCGCGCCCTTTCCAATTCCACCGAGCCGGCCGGGCGCGGGCCAAACTCAACCTGCTTGCGCACATGTTCGAACGCTCGGTTGCCGTCAAAGTCGGAACCCGACTTCGCCTCCGGGGGCGTAGTAGACGAAACGTTTGTCGGCTTGTTGCTGTTGCTCGGACAGCCAAGCAGCGACAGCGGCAGAATCAGCGCGAACGCAACGGTGAAAAATCGCAGTGGACTCTTCGAGAATTGAATAAGATGGCGTTGGGTTTGAGTCATTAGACGGTTATCGGACAGCGGCACGCGAAGTCGCAGCTTTCTTCGCGCTCGACTGGCGAGCCTTTCGACAGTCGTAGCACACGCCAATCATTCGCAAGAGATGCTCGGTCAGCTCAAATCGATGCTTGGCCGCCATTGCATCCTGAATCGCCTCGAGTTCCGGGGAATAAAACTCGATGACTTTGTGGCATTCAGAACAAATCATGTGGTCGTGATGCTCGTGTTTGTAGTTGTGCTCGTAATGGGCGCGGCCGTCGCCGAAGCGCACTTCGCGCGCCAATCCGGCTTCAGTCAACAGCCGCAGCGTGCGGTAAACAGTAGTCTGGCCCACGCTCGGATCCTGCGCTTTCACCAGCCGGTAGAGATCTTCGCCGGACATGTGCCCTTCGGTGCGAAGGAAGACATTGAGAATCAAATCGCGCTGGGCAGTGCGCTTCAGTCCCTTCTTCTGGATATGCTTGACGAAAACTTCCTGCTCTTCTGTTATCGGCATAGGCAAGACTCACGAAGCGTCCGCATTTTACCACCGCCACGATGTGGTCAGAAGGCCGAGCATGGCCGCACGCCCGAAACCGCGGCTTCCGAGAGTGCGCAGGGAACAATCGGCACTTCTGACACATGAAGCTGCGTGTTATCTTGTGCCGGACGCCGGGGTGGCGGAATGGCAGACGCTACGGACTTAAAATCCGTTGGGAGTAATCCCGTGTGGGTTCGAGTCCCACCCTCGGCACCACTTGTTTTCAATAACTTACACGGTGCACGACAGTAATTCGCGTAAGCAGTTGAACTCGGGTCAGGCCTTCGATTCTTCGATTCGATTTTAAGGGCATATATTCCCTTATGACTCTGTTCATCAGTATTGAGTTCCTGACTTCCCCGTATTTTTAAGCGGCTGCGTCGTACTTTTGACTCACGGAATCGAAGAATCGAAGGCCTGCCCCTCTGGTCCGAGCAACTCGATCACTTGCCTGTATTTGCAAACTGAATGCAGTCTCCCTGGTGCTTAAAGACACGCGGGAAATCAAAACGCCGCCAGCCTTCCTCCTTGCATTGCTCTTTGCGACGCGGCGGTCCGGTCTGCGCGTCACACGCGTCACCAATGCCATCCTCGTCAAAATCCTCCTGTAGAGGATTGGAGTTCAGCGGACAATTATCGGCAAGGTCCGAAACACCATCGTTATCATCATCCGCGTCGCAGACATCTCCCAGGAGATCCTCATCGTTGTCTGCTTGATCGGAGTTGACGTGATCGGGACAGTTATCGTTGGCATCAACAACGCCGTCATCGTCGCGGTCGCCTGCTTCAAAAGCGCCGATGTCAACCGCCAGACCGGCCAAGCGAGAAAAGCCCGCACCTCGCTGGTCGACAATCAATGGCGATCCCAGGCAAGGCGTAAGATCGAGATCGTTGAGGAAATTGGATGGCAGCCATTGTTTGCCGCGGTAAGCCGCAATCAGTGCGGTTGATTCCTCACCCAGAACGACGCAGTTATTGCCGGCATCGATCGCGGGACTTCCTGCCAGTAAGGCGCGCGTGAGCGCCCCCCCACCATTTGGCTGAAGCGGCCCCAGTCTGGGATCGAGCGGACTTTCCGGTGTCCCGAACATGTCTCCACTTACCGCATTGCTTTCGGTTTGTTGAAAGTGACCGCCCTCCATGGAATTGACCCAACCCGCGAACGCCTCGATCTTATTTACCCGAGATGCTTGCGCGGTTTCGATTATCCCGAAAAGGTTGTGGCCCTGCGAAACAAAATAGCCCGAGACGTCGGGCTGATGAGTCGCGGCATTTGCCGCGACGATCGTGTTGCCAACGCTGTAGACATTGCCAAAGATGCCACCGCCATTTCCCGCCGCCGTATTGCTGCTGACGGTTACGTTGACCAGATATAAAGGCGAGCCATAGATGCCACCGCCACGTCCGCTTTGAGCGATGTTGTCGCTGACAGTTGAATTGAGGATGTTAACAGCGCTGGTCTCAGCGGCGAAAATGCTCAATCCGCCGCCAGAGCGAAGCGCAGTGTTATGGCTAATCGTTGATTGCACGATCCCAACCCAGGCGCCGGTCGTAGCGATCCCGCCGCCATCGCCATTGGCGCTGTTATGACTGATGGTGGAGTTAATAACATCGAGCGATCCGCCGTAGGCAAAGATCCCTCCACCATTTTGGTTAGCACCGCTCACCGTATTTTGGGTCACGACCATGTCATGAAGCAGCAGCGAGCTGTCGACACTCCGAATGCCGCCGCCGCTCTGTAATGAATTCCCGTTGGTAACGGTCAGACCGCTCAGAACGACGAGGCAAGAACTCGGGCTTGGCGCCGCAGCGAGGTTCATGTTCGTAACGGTCTCGTTGACTCGTGAAAGCGTAGCTTCGTCAGCGCTGAAAATGCCCAAGTGCTGGAACGTCAGGCTAAGGGGACTTGTCGGACTGTCGTTCTGCCCATCCGGAATGTCAGCGAAATTCAAAGTCTGCTGAATCTGTTGCAGATTAAACGAATTGCCGGCCGGTGCGATCGAGAACACAGGGCTGCTGCCTTCGCCGCTCACTGTCAACAAATTTGCGCCCGGGCCGACGACTGCCACGCTGTCGGTGATCTCCAGTGGTCCTGTAGTTAAGGCTATCATCTTTGAACCCGTTGTGACTGTCGCACTATACAAGTCAACCGAAGCACTTGGGCCCGCCCCCAAACTCGAATCCAATGCGAAAGTAATGATGTCGTATCCCGGATTGGCATTGGCGTCCAGAATCGCCTGGCGCAGGCTGCCGGCGCCGCTGTCATTTAGGTTAGTCACGACGAAAGTCTGATTCGGCTGTCCCAGATTGGCATTCAACTGCCCTAACATGCCGAGCGGACCGCCACCGCCACCACCACCGGTGAGATTGGCATTCAGCTGACCGAGCGACGCCGCATCAAGAGCCGGCATGCCCAGGGTCTGATTTGGTTGGGACCGCGTACCTATCCAAAAAGTGCGTATCGTTTGAGAAATCGCTTGAGCAGGAAGTGACAGGCAGATAGCCATACTAACCGTGATGGCCACCGTGATTTTCCGGTTCACCAGTTTTGCGATTCGAGTATTGAGGCTGTGATTCATTGGTTCTTGTCTCCTTCTTTCAGAACAGCGGTCACTTCTGAAAGCGACGAAAATCAGTGAAAGCGGCCAGCTGCCAGATAAGAATTGTTTTGCCGATGGAGATGGAAAGGGTGTGGAGTCCGCCCGCGGTGAGGAGCGTTTAACTCCCGGCTGACTGTCTGCCGCCACCCATGAGATTGGCGTTTAATTGACCGAGCTGGTAACTAAGCGACGACGTCGTGCCGAGGGTCGTGCCGGACTGTGAGCGCATACCGACCCAAAGCGCACCTGCGCTTTGGAACAAGGCGCCCTGGAAAGAGCCTGCTGCAACCTTCGGCGACTCATCAACGCAAAAAGCGTTAAGCAGAGATGAGCCGCCGAATAGTTGGCGTCCTATCTGACGATCTTGACGTTGTCGATCAGAATCGCTGAGTCAGTGGTGAGATTGCCGTTGAAGATCGCACGGAGCACTTCGAACCTGAGTTCGACGTTTTGGCTGTTTATCGATTGGGCGACGGTGGCTATGTCTATCGAGGCGTGTTGCCAGCCGGTGGCCCGGGCACTGCCCGGTGACGGAAAGTTGACGGTCGTCGGCCCGAGCTTACTGCATTGTTGACTAACGCCGGTCATCAACAACTGGTGATAGAGCCCTGGCCTCTGAAAGCGTATCCATACTTCGTCCGGGTTGAAGTTAAAACTGCCGCACGTCTGTTCGGTGATGAGGTTCCAGTCGAATTCAATGCGCGTAGCCTCTGACGGCAGACAGAATTCCTGAATCAGCAAACCGAACCACGTATCAATCTTGGCGACCATCCCCATGTAGTTTCCACTGACGGGACGAATATCTCCCAGTTGGCTAAGAACTCTTGAGTCACGCGCGAACCCCCACCCATCGAGGTCGCCCGTTTCAAAGCCGCCATTGAGCAACAGGTTTGGACGCTCGAGTTCTTCAGAGCCAAACATCGTGAATTTCGCTCCGCGACTTCGCCGCAACCGTTCCATGTTCGTCGGATTGTTACAGAAGTTGATGATGGTCCCATCATCCTCATCGATGCAGGGGAGGATGTCATACTGTTCGGGGATGTGAGCCCCGTCGGGCCCACCTGTAGTTCTCATCGGGTCACCGAGGAACCTTTCGAAAAACTCCAGGCCCACCTCGCGGGCCCAAACCGCCGAAACCACCTTCGTATACCCCAAGTAGGTCTCCGCGCCCTGCCCTGTAAACGCTCTGGCCATGGTGTCGTTTGCGGCTGAATTACACGTACCCAGATAGACCAGACTGTTTGGAAACTCGCCCGGCGAGTAATAAGGAATAAAAGTTGGGAGAACCACGAAGTACGTTTTCTCTCCGGTCAATTCCACCGTTGTCACCAGGGCTATCCGTCCCGAAACGAGATCGAACTGACGTTGAGCGATGCTCGCCGGCGTCGCCTCTTCTGAGGTAGCCAGCCCGTAAACTTCGAGACCCAGCGGCAGTCCATGGAATCCACCTGCAGGCGGGAAAATTCCCTGCCAGAGCGTGATGCCGTGACTGATGATGGCGATGATCCCGTATTGGTCAAGGTTCTTGAAACTTTCAACTGAGGTTTGTTGATCTGCCAGGTGTGTTACCTCATAGCTTGGACATGACTTCTCTCCCAGTAGTTGGGCGAGTTCGGCGCTCTCGTCGTGCGGGGCAAACTGCCAATGGAAAGGCGACAGGATGAGTGCCCGACGGCTGTCGATCTTGTTCTCGTCATCCTCCTCGTCGTCACTCATCTCCAACGTTGTTCGACTCGGCATTAATGATGGAAGGCTGTTAAGCGGCGCGAGGGCCGACTGATTTGACGCGGCCGGAAAGCCGCTGCCACCTCCGCGTATGCCCGGTTGCAGCAGGTTAATAGCCCCGATGATCCCGGGGGTATAGAGCACAGATATCGTGTTGTTATCCGCCGAAAGACCGGCGGTGATGACTGAAGGGGCTTGGCGGATTTGGGCAAGCACTGCGGCCCGTGCTTGTTCTTCACCAAGTGATAGCGAGAGGCTGGAATAACTTTGCGCCGCGCTTTGCTGGGTGGAGAGGATGGCGTTGATCTGTGCGTCAGTCAGGCGGTTGTAGAAACCCAGGCGCAAGGTCTTCGACTTCAACTCGCTCCCATTCTGTTGATAACTGACGCGGAAGCGCAGTTGCTCTACGTTCGCAGCGGCATATGGTCGCCGGAAACTAAAGACACCATCGCCCTTGAGAAGGTCCCCTTGCGACGGGTCTCCGTCATCAACTAGAAAACCTTCGACCCCGAGGACGTTGCCCGCGGTGTCGATTCTTTGAAGTGTCACCTGAGGTGCGCCGGCAGTTACACCGTAAGGAATCCGCGCACTGACACTGACCGGCTGGGTCTCGCCCACAAAGATGACGTCGGGCGTGAGTCGCGCGGATGGAATGTCTCCCTGTTCCTCTTCAGGCGCCACGGGATTCCACGTCACGTTGATCACGGCCGAAGCGTTGTTGCCGGCCCTGTCCGTCGCTTCGACGATGATCGCGTTCGCACCTTCGGTGAGCGTTTGGCCGCACGAGAAGCTCGAGCCTGAGACTATTGCCGGCGTTCCGCCGCAAGTGACACTCGCTACACCCGAGATTGGGTCGTCGATCGTGCCGGTCACAGTCAGCATCTGCTCGCTGACGACTGTGCCGTTCAGTGGGGAGACGACATTGATGACCGGCGCTTCATTGTCCACCCCGACGACCTGAGCAGTAAGGCCCGACTTTGGAGCGCTGCGCAGCTCGACCGTCAGAGAGTTCGTGGCGGCAGGGGTGAGCTGACGTTCAATCAGTCCCGCGTGCTGATTAAAGTCTGAAGGCGAAATGATTTTCTGCCCGTTGACGGTTACGACCGCGCTTGAAGCGCGACCAAACTGCGAATTCATTCCGCCGTTAAAAATTTGCAGCCGGTACTCTGTCTGCGAGTTGAGCACGGAGAAGGTTCGCGTATCGGAAGCGGGCGCGCCTGAGCCGCGCACGAAATCCGCGGGCCCATAGACCAGAAAGAGTCCGCGCGGCAGTTGGGTTGCGGCCGGACTCGGAATGCCCCAACCCAGAGAGAGCGCGCAGAGAGAAATTGCGAGCGCGATAACCTGACCGGCTCTTCTAGCCCTACTTCGGATTCGTGCGTTTTGGTTCGAAAAATTACCGATAATGGATTTTCTATTTCTCATGAAATCTCTCCTCGCTGTCCCAGATCACCACTTGGCTTTCAGCATTGGGCTACTGCGGCCATGGGGTTGTGGGTCGAAGCCAAATGTGCCGGCTCCAACTGGAATTAGAGATGGGCGACTTTGACGACTCGCCCGGTGAATACTTGCGCGGTGAACTCGAACTACCGCCCAAATCAACCCGCCCTCGTTGATCAATCATCCGGCAAGAGCAGCCCCTCCATGTAGTTCAAGGTGTAGGTATTAGGTGGCTGCAACTGCGCTTCCCTGATGAGTCGGTCACCGCCGGCCGGCAACAAAAAGCGAGCCGCCACTAATGCTTCGGTCGCTTTCTTGAACGAGCTGAAGTATTGAGGAAATTCGCTGGCCTTCAGGCGCTTCGGATCGCCGTACGCGCCAAATGCTTCCCAACCATTGCCTCTGACTATGGAAGCGATGAATCTGGCTTCGCCGGTCTCCAGCGCCGGGTGTCGGATGCCGCCAAGAGCGTTGAGTCTGGCATCACGAACAATTTGTCCCTGCGCGTTTATCTTCAACGTCGCACTGGCTGGCGGCTGTTTGCCTTCTCTAATCCACTGATCACCGGCAGCGAATAAGGCTCGAAGCATCGGCAGCCAGTTCATCGGAGACGTCCCGGCGATGGCAGGAGCCGGGATGCCCGGTCCGCCGGTAAATACCAGTCGGGTGAGCACCGCATCGGGGATATGTGCCCCGGCGGCCATTGTGTAAAAGCGGTATTGCGGAAAGGCAGGGTTGGCGACCACGCGCGCATCGAAATCCGCTTCGGTATTGAAAACAATGATCGGATGCTGTCCGCTGAGCTTGACCGGCGCGAGGTAAGGAGCTGTGCCGGCGAATGTGAGATCGAACACTTTATGTCCGAAGGGTTTGTAAACCTCGTGGACGATCTCTCCTGAGTCAGAGAATCCTATGCCACAGATTCGCTTAATGCGCCCGACGAAAGGCGGCGGATCCTGCTTCAAAGCGAGGGCACACTGCCGCAGGATGTTGTAATCCGTCACTTCCTGGGGTTGATCCAGAATCGGAGGAAGCACTGTGATTGGCTTGCCTTTGATAATCAGCGTGAATCCCGGATTGGGATTGAGGATGCGCTTGAACACATTGCTGAAGCCCACCGAGCAGTGTACGTACGCTTTCCCGAAAAGGAACTGAGGGCCCAGAAAAACGTCGCGCGCAATTGGACCGCTCGTGAAGTGCGGCGGTTCCAGGACGCCCGTCTGATTTCCCTCGGCCGGATTGGCCGGGGCGGTAATCTGGTAAGGCACGGCGAAGCGACCGCCTTCGGTCTGCCCCACGAATTGGCCATGATGGCGCACGTAGGCGATGCCATTGAAAGTCCCGATTTTTTCGCTCCTGGTGGGAGCTTTAATTGAGCTCATGATCTCTCCTTTCAAAACGGTTGATGAGTGGAGTCAGCATGAACTTGCACACGCTTACTTTTCATCAACGCGCTTCAGCCGCAATCGGTTGTGGTTCAAAGCCAAAAGAATTAGTTCCACCCTCGGGAATTACCGATGGGTCGACTTTGACGATTTGTCCGGTAAAGATTTCCGTGATGTACAGCGCGCCGGTTCGTTCATCGCGCGCCATGCTGGTCGGGCTATTGAGGCAGGGTGCGACGACGACGGGCATTGCATCCGGCGAGCTAAATCGGCGCAGGCGGCCGGGTGAGCCGGCCTGCATGTCGGCGCTGAGTTCGAGCGTCAGGAATTCGGTCGTGCGCCCTCGCCCTCTGATTGGAAGCACGTCAACCGCGGTCGTCAGGCCGGTAATGAAAGGCTCATCACTGCCGGTTGCTGGATCAACGATCCGTACCTGAGCGGCGTCGGCTGGGAAAGGATAGTTGGTCAGCAGTGTCACCAGCAGTTGATCGCCGAAGAAACGGATGCCGACAGGTATGGCCTCGGCTGAGAAATGACCAGCGGAGACTGGGGCAAAGTTAGTGAGCGTCGTCGTCTCGCCTGTTTGGATCTCGACGATGCGAACGGCGTTAGTGTCTGAGTCCACGATGTAGAGCTGATTGGCGGAGATTACGAGGCCAAAGGGGTCCGAGGGCCGTACGTTGTTCGGCTCATCCTTGCGTGGCTCGGGAACGTAGTCGGGAAAGTCTGCCAGCAGGCGAACTTTGATCTTGTCGCCGCCACCATTATCTAAACTCACTTCCGAACCATTGTGCAGGGCGAATTGATCCGCCCAAGTTAGATTGAAACCCTCGGTCGTCTGTTCGACGTGCGGCGTGAAATCAATGGCCAGCACGGAACTGAAGATGGGCGACGAGGGGTTTGGATTAGCAACGTGCGTATTGATCGCCGCGCTGGGCAGAGTCGAATCGCCCCCGCCAATGGCGATGTAGAGCGTTCGCCCGCGCATCGCCAGACCCGAAGGCCCAGAAGGCATGTAGCCTGGCAGAACTAGGTCAGATGGCAAGTGGTCGAGGAGCGTACGTCGGTGACCGGACGCTGAGTCAACCAAGGAGATACGTCCCGTGTTGGTGCCGTTGCCGGCCTCGGCGACCAGCAGATTGCCGTGCTGCGTGAAGGCGACCTTGACGGGCGCGCGCAGACCAGCAACGACCACTGGCTGAGAGGCGCATTGCGTCATGGCGCTCAAGGCAATACTGGGCATAAACAACGAGGCCCGTGGTTCCGCTCGAGGGCGTGTGGCGGCCACCGAACAGGCGAGCGCGACGACGGCGAACACTATTGCGAATCTTTTGTGTCTCATGAGCTTTTCTCCTTACTCCTTCGAGCCTCTACCTGAATCTTTCAAGTTCTGCGGCGAGGTCGCGTCTTTTTCTCGCCGGCCGAGAACCGAATTGCAGTGTCGTTCACTGTCATAAGCGACGGATCAACGCATCAACCCCGGCCTTCGCCGCAAGGGTCTACTTGCTTCTGTTTTCGATGTGCGTGTTCTGAAACGCTGCGATTCGCCAACCCAGCTTTTCTCGAGTCATAACCAGCGTCATGAAGGCGCCGGCGACAAGGTCCTTTTTATTCTCAATCGCGTCCCGCTGGCCGCTGACATGGACGACCGCGACGTCGGGTCGCACAAAGCGAATCTGCTTTACCGTGAGGCGAAGGGTTGTGTTTCTGAAGACGGTATTAAATATATGTTGGTGCTCTTTTTCGATAGCCTCACGGCCCTGGACAAACCGGCCGTTGATGACCACATAGTCCGCATCCTCAGCGAAGGGTTGCGCGAAGCGTGATCCGCTTTTCTCGTTCCAACCGGCTTCCATCTGTCTCACGTTTTCGCGAATTGCCGCTTCATCAACGGCACGGGCGCTCTTTGTGACCGCCTGCTGAGCTGTGACGGTGACGACGCATATTGAGAAGGTTGCGAGAGCCGTTAAAAGCCTTAATGTGATCAATGAGTTTTTCATTTCTCTCCTCCAGTGAAATCGAACGGGCATGGTGCCGGCCTCGGGCCGCGACTTGGAAACGACAGCGACCGAATAAAGCGACTCTGTTTTTAGGCAAAGTACGGCAAATAGATGGCCACGATGTTGTGCCCGGCGAAGTTCAGGGCAACATCAATCAGC
>DASUTF010000313.1:0-4234 GCA_036374695.1 Pyrinomonadaceae bacterium | reverse complement strand
ACTGATTTCGTCTTTCCTCGTGACAATCGCGGTGCTCGCCCCGCTCGCATTTGTGGTTGTCGCTCTGACGGCAGAATTCGCCAAGGCAGCACAGCATCTGCCAGCGCAAATATCCGCCGCACTCGATCCGAACGCCCCGGTGACTGGGCGCATAGTTGGTTGGCTTGAACGTTACGTCGATGTCCAATCGCTGCGCTCAGGACAGTTTCTCGTTGATCAGTTGAAAGGAATGGGCAGCGCTATTGTCGGTCAGTCGATCGGAGTCCTGGGCGGAGCCATCGGAATAATCGTCAAAACTTTCTTCGTCATCTTCACCATGTATTACCTATTCCGCGACGGTGATCTTATCGTGAAGGCGTTGCCTGAGTTTTTGCCGCTCAAGAAAGAACAAAGCAAACAAATATTCGAGCGCACCGGCCAGGTAATCAGTGCCAGCATCTATGGCGTCGTCTTTATTGCGATGCTGCAAGGCGTGCTCGGCGGACTTGCCTTCTGGGTATTGGGACTGCCGTCGCCGGTTCTGTGGGGCGTAGTCATGGCATTCGTTTGTATGATTCCCGTGGCAGGTTCATTTCTCGTCTGGTTACCGGCATCGATTTACCTCGCGCTGACCGGTCATTGGACGCGCGCGACTCTGCTGACGATTTGGGGAATATTAATAATCAGTACGATCGACAATTTTATTCGGCCAAAGCTGATCGGCGGTCGAACCAGGCTGCATGAGCTGTTCGTATTTTTTGCCGTGCTTGGCGGGTTGCGAGTTTTTGGTGTGCTCGGAATTGTTCTCGGCCCGGTTGTGCTCGCCATCACCCTTGCATTGTTGGACACCTTGCGCCACGCGGGCGCCGCAGAAGAGGTGTAGGACCACGGGCTATTAGTCTCAACTGACTTCACGGTGCGCGAATTTCTCTTCAGACCTGACGCATTAAAAGCGATCGCGACGGTCCTGATTTTGCTCGCAGCGGTCTATGGGTTTGTTAGCGAGAGAATCCCTCCGGACCTGGTTTCGTTGCTCGCTTTGCTCGCATTGCTTGTCCTCGGGATCTTGAGTCCAGTGGAAGCCTTTTCTGGATTCAGTCACCCAGCGACCATCTCAGTAGCTGCGGTACTTGTGCTTTCCGCCGGAATTGAACGTACCGGGCTGCTTAGTTTTTTAGCTCGCCGCGTACTTGGACCGCTGGGCAAGTCAGAAGTTTTGCTCACGCTTCTGATAATGTTTGTGATCGCATTTCTCTCGGCCTTCATCAACAACACCGCCGCTGTTGCCGTATTCATTCCCGTCGTGATTGAAGTGTGTCGCCGTACTGGAGCGAGTCCCGGCCGAATCCTCATGCCGATGTCGCATGCGGCTACCTTCGGCGGCATGTGCACTCTGATTGGCACATCCACGAATCTTGTGGCTCATGAATACGCCCTTAGCAAGGGACTACCCGGCTTTTCCATGTTCGAGTTCGGCAAAGTCGGTCTGCCCATGATGATTGCAGGCACGGCGTACATTTTGATCGTCGGACGCCGTTTCTTGCCCAAGCAATCGGTTAGAGATGCCAAAGGCCCCAGACAGTCTGATCGCTACCTTGGAGAAGTCCTGGTGCAGGCCGATTCTTCCTGGATTGGCCGAGAGGTTAGCCGTGAAGTTCTGGATCGGGACTTCGACCTGGAATTGCTTGGAGTCGTCCGTGATGCTCAGGTAATGAGTCTCGATGAACCGAAACCCCGTTATGCGGCTGGGGATTCTCTCTGGGTGCGCGGTCAACTCGAACAATTGCTTCTGTTGGTCGCCCAGGAAGGTCTTGAACTGGACCGGCCAACCCGCAAAGAGCGCGAACAGATGTCGACCTTTCCTTCAGACGGCACTAAGGGTCACAACGAATCAAAGGGCAGCGAAGAGACCCAGCTTTCGCTCGCGGAAGTCGTGGTTCTAACTACTTCGGGTTTGATCGGACAGACACTGCGGGAAGCTCGTTTTGCTGAACGGTTCGATGCGGTCGTACTGGCGTTGAAGCGTCGAGATGAAATCAGTGGCGGAATATCAACGACTCGACTGCACGCCGGCGATGTTCTGGTGGTGGAAGGAAAGGAGGACGCGTTACGGACTCTGGCCGAGACTCGCGGCTTTCTGGTTATTGGAGCACCCGCCTATCCTGACAAGCCCTCTGGAAAAACGGCTATCGCGCTACTCACGTTGCTGGCCGTTATTCTCACAGTGTCATTCGGGTTGTTGCCGATTGTTACTGCGGCCACCGGGGGATGTGCGGTGCTGATGTTAACGCGCTGTTTGCGCCCGCGAGATGCTTATCGCGCAATTGATTTGAGCATTATCTTCGTACTGGCCGGCTCCCTTGCTTTGGGATTTGCGCTGGATAAGACCGGCGTGACCACCTTGCTGGCAAGCGCGCTCGCCGGATTGAGCGGAATAACCGGGCCTTATGTTGTGCTGATCGTGTTCTTTCTGGCGGCAGTTGTCATCTCAGAACTAATGTCCAATGGAGGGACGGTGGTGATCCTGGCGCCGATCGCTCTTTCAACAGCGGTCCAGATGAACATCAACCCGATGACAGTGTTGGTTGCGATTACTTTTGGCGCGTCAGCCGCGTTTGCTATGCCCATCGGTTACCAGACAAGTTTGATGGTCTATGGGCCGGGCGGATATCGAGCTCGAGATTTTATCAGGATGGGACTTGTGTTGGATCTTTTACTGGCCGTCATAGCCTTGTTATTGATTCCTTACTATTGGCCATTGACGAGTCAATAACTTGCGGGACTGTGCTGCTGATAGATTTGCGGTCTCTGTTATGGCTCAACCTAACTAGATTTCGGTCGCCCTTTGACTGTCCCTACGTGCCTTCGCCGGATTCACGCTGCCCGGAAGAATAGCATTCGCGACAGATGTGCCAACATTAGTTTGACGGCTGGTTACTTGCGCAAGTCTTTTCATTAGATTGTGAGTGTCAGCGGGTCCATCAAGCCGATATCGCGCCCGGGAATGATTCACCCCGACGTGGATCGTCCAGGCATCATCAGGCAATTGCTCGAATAGTTCTTCATCGGTGACATCATCGCCCACCGCCAATATAAAATCAGGCTCCGAGCGCCGGTCTTTAAGTCGAGTAAACACGTCTCCTTTGTTGGCCCACACTGGTTTGACCTCGACCGTCTTCTGCCCTTTTATCGCCCGCAGGTGAGTTTCAGCCAGCATCTGTTCGAGGTTGGCAACGAGTTCGTTGGCAAGCCACTCGCCGAACTCAGGGTCGGACATGCGATAATGCCAGACGAGCGAAAACTCCTTCTCCTCGATGAAACTTCCAGGTGTCCGCTCGACAAAGTGATCCAGAACTGGATAGACGCGGTTTTTCCAATCGAAACGTCCATGATGCGGCTGTTCCCACTCTCTCGACGTGGGCGATCTAATAATCGCCCCGTGCTCCGCGGCCAGCCACAGTTGGGGAACATGGCCGAACCAAAGCTCCAGATCTGCACGCGGTCTTCCGGAAACGATTGCAACCCTTGTCCTGGTGTCTTTCGCGAGCCTAATCAGCGTTTCGATCGTTTCAAGATCAGGTTGAGCATTTTGAGGTAAGTTCGCAAACGGGACGAGGGTTCCGTCGTAGTCCAGCATCAAGAGTCGCGAGTTTGATTTGCTGAAGGCGTTAACGATGGACTCGTAGTCCAGGGCCTTACCCTCTGCGAACCGGTCGGTTCGGGCTTTCATTGCGCCCTGAAGGTTTCGAATAAACCGGTTGCTCCACGCGAAGACATTGTTTGCTTCCACGCGCCGGTAGAGCGCAGACATTCGGTCGCGGCGCTGCGCCGGAGACAATAAGAGCGCGCGATCGATGGCTGCGGCGGTCCTTTCCTCATCGTAAGGATTGATCATGATTGCTTCTCCCATTTCAGCGGCCGCGCCCGCAAACTCGCTTAGAATAAGGACTCCGTCTCCGTTCGGCTTGCACGCGACGTACTCTTTCGCAACCAGGTTTAATCCGTCGCGAAGCGCCGTAATCAAAGCGACATCTGCCGCGGCATACAAGGCAGTCAATTCAGCGCGAGGCAAGTTTCGCCGCAGATAGATGACCGGCGACCACTCTGGCGTGCCCCACTCTCCGTTGATTTCGCTCACCAGCTCGCCTACCTCCCTACGCAGGCGTGTATACATACGCAATCGCTCGCGTGATGGGACAGCTACCTGTACAAGTACAACCTTTCCGCGCCATTTCGGGTAATCAGAAAGCAGTCG
>DASUTF010000312.1:0-3208 GCA_036374695.1 Pyrinomonadaceae bacterium | reverse complement strand
CGGAGCTTCGGATTCTGTTTGCTTTCGGGTTCTATAAACATTCGGCTCCTACGGAGCGATTACGTGACGTCGTTTTGGTCACATCCTTGCCTGTTCTGGAATACTCTCACGCGATCGGCGTCATCAACTTTTCGGCTTCGGTGTCGGAATCGCCAGCGGGTGACTGCCAGGCATTGCTTCTTTCCCAAACGTCACGTGACATTTCGTGCAGACGAAGCTTGCATCCTTGCGCTTGCTGTCGATTTCAAAATTTAAAATGCCGCCGTCGCCAACCGTCTGCGTAATGTGGCACCCGTCTGCGCCGCCGCACGACTTCACCGGCACCTTCATCGTTTTCAGATCGACGGTGCTAAACGTTGAACTCTCGACGTTATGACAGTTCAGACAACTCACATCGGGGTGTTCCCCGGCTTCATGCCGAAAAGCACCGGCCGAAATTCTTCGGCGCCATCGTTCGATCATGAACTTGTCAGCGCCCATGGTGGCGGCCAGCTTCGGATCGAAATCAAACTGCAACTGCGCCGGCGCCAGCAGCTTGTGACACGTCTCGCAGTTTTTTGGCTCAGGCGGAATTCCTGAATCAGCGTTATGACATGTGAAGCAGGTCGTGTGGCTCCTGGGAATCGTCTTAAACGTGCCCTTCTTCAGCCAAAACGCGTCCCCGATCCCTTTCGGCGGCTTCGTGACGTACTCTTCGCTCGAGTTTCCCTGCGGCTGATACGTCTCGTGGCAGACGGGACAACTCTTTGGCGGCGCAGGTTTCTTTTGCTGGAAGGTCGCGTTGATGAACCGCGCGCGTTCGCGCTCTGGCAACAGGTTCAAACCGATCGCATCGATGTGCTTGTCATGCGGAAAGCCGACGCCAAACTCGGACGGAGCATCGCGTCTTTTTAATTTTGGATCACTGAGATCGCCCAAACTGGGGAACAGCCAGCGCGCGGTGTCCCTGGGCGTCACGGCGATATGGCAGTTCGCGCAGATGGCCGGCGCGGGCCGCTCGCGCGCAAAGAATTGTGTGCGGTGACACTCGAGACACGCCGAATGTTCCGGAAAGTCCGTGACGTCGGCAAAGGCCGCGTCGCCTTTGCGCACGACGTTCCAATTCTTCGAGGGAACTTTGTGGCAGGAATTACAGGCCAGCTTTTGCGTCACCACATGTGTTGTGTGCGAGAAATTCTTGTAATCGATTTTCGGCTTGGGCGGAGTTTTTGGTTTTTGCGAACGAGATCTCTGGGGCCGTCGCTGGGGTTCAGCTCCGATGGGAGATGCTAAGCAAGCAGTGAGTCCGACTGCAAGGACGATAAGTACTAAGGTTGCGCCCGGTTTATTACGAACCTTTTTGGTCATCGTCTCTGGTTTTCGCGCCAATGAGGCCACTAAAAATCTGCCACCTCACTTCACATCTTTGAAGCGAGACTTCATGTCTGCGGATCTTTGCATCGCGCTGATTAGATCTTCCGGTTTCTTCACTCGTTTCCGGAAAGCGGGGTTCGCCAAATACGCGACGGCCTCTTCCAAATTTGTATCAGTAACAAATAATGGATCCACGGTCACGCCTTCATAGTCCTGGAGGCGGCCCTGGAAAATATATCCGTCACAATATTTGTCCAGGGTGAAGTTCGCGTGACCCAGTGAATAGTACGAGGCCGTGTCGCTAATCGCGCCGAAGGGCGAGCCTTTTACATCGAACCCGATGCGCCTATTTCCGATCTGCGCCATGGCATCATCAATGACGCCCTGCATGGGGCGTGTATTTACGTCCGGGTTCGTGCTCGATCCCCACGGGGCGTGCAGGTAAATATTAAAGGCCCGATAGCCTATTTTGTTGAAGACAAGATTGCCCATCCTCGTGGTATTAAACCGAATGAGTTTTTTCTTCTCGAAATCATAGATTGGCTGGTGATATTGCGTGAAGGCGTGATGATTGCCTGAGTAAATCAACGCTTTCTGACCTTTATTGACGAACTCTTTGATCACGACGCCGGCCATGTGCTCGTCCGGATCGCCGTTCCACCAAACCTTGTCCCAGTCAGCGGAGGTCATCTCTTCTTTTCGCGCCGGCCAATTGGGCCGATAACCCAGGTTCACCACGCGAAACTTCCGGGCGCGCTTTGGCAGAGATCGGTTTAGCTGCCAGGCGACGCGATAAATGTCCTCGTACTCTTTGTAGCCCCAGGAAGATAGTTGTTGGAACGTCAACCAGCGCGCCATGTTCTCGTCATATGTGTCAGCGGCGATGAGCTGATCGACTTTGTCCTGATGCTCGTAACAACCGAACTCAATTCCCAAATTGTAAATGCCGGCTTTGTAGAGTCGCGGAATCAGTTTGTGAATCAGTTCGACGTCATGCTTGATGCGATGATATTCACCAATGAAGACAATGTCATGATTGCGAAACTTACTGACCACATAATTTTCGGGAGACATTCCATGGGACTTCAGGTACGCAACCAATTTCTTGCCGCTTGGTGAAGGCGACTGGCTCGGTTGAGCGAATGCCGGCGTGCTCGTCAGTATGAGTGCGATGAGCAAGCAAACTGTCCTACACATGATCGTATCTCCGTGCCTGGCGACGCTCGATCTGCCGTATCTTAAGATAAACGAGCCCCGCCAAAAACAAAATAAAAACGAGCGAAACCGCGAGACCCTTGCGCCTGAAACTCAACTCGGCGAGTGCGCTCTCGCCCGCCTGGTAGCCTTTGTTTGCGGCCTCCAACCCGGGACCGACGACTTTGTCCACTTCGGCCATTGACGAGCTGTGAATCAACACGCGCGCGTGCGTCAGCGCATCGGTCGCGCCTTTCAATTCAAACTTGGGCTTGCTGACTTCCATGCCTTTCCGTTCCGCCAGGTCCAGGATGTCAGTCGATTTGTGAATGCCCAGGATCAATTCGTCGATTCGCGCGCGCATCGAGCCGGCCGCGGCGAAGCCCTTGTCGCCACTCGTGTGGCAGGCGATGCAAACCGCGCCCTGATGAGTTCCGATCATTTCGTCGCCGGGTTTGGGAATCGCATGGTTGCCGTGACAAGTGACGCACTCGGCGAGGTTCTTCTCATCAAATGCCGCTTTGTGCGGGCTGGTCTGGAACAATTCAGCCTGGCGCGCGTGGCACTGGCCGCAGACGTTCGCGACTGAAGTGATGCCCGGCGGCGCCGCCCCATGATTACCATGACAGTCGTTGCAGGTCGGCGCCGACAAATCCTGCTT
>DASUTF010000311.1:0-12225 GCA_036374695.1 Pyrinomonadaceae bacterium | reverse complement strand
TCACCATGCCGTAACGCGCATCGCGTCTTTCAAGCTCGCGGAGAATCGATGCCGTCAGTTTCGCGCCGGTGCATCCCAGTGGATGGCCCAGCGCAATAGCGCCGCCATTCACGTTGACCTTGGCCGGATTCAGTTCGAGCGTCTTGATCACGGCAAGTGACTGCGCCGCGAATGCTTCATTCAGTTCGATGACCGCAATATCGTCGAGCGTCAACCCGGCCATTTTCAAAGCTTTGGGAATCGCATACACCGGTCCGATGCCCATTTCTTCCGGCGGACAACCGGCGGTTGCGTACGCGACCAGTCGCGCCAGAGGCTTCACACCGAGTTCCTTTGCGCGATCCTCAGACATTACAATTACGGCTGCCGCGCCGTCCGACATCTGCGAAGAATTGCCGGCAGTGATCGTGCCTTTCATCTGGAAAGCAGGCTTCAAATTCGCGAGCGCTTCCGCGGTGCTGTCGCGGCGCGGGCCTTCATCCTTGTCGAAAGTGACCTCGCGGCGTTGCTTTTTGCCTTTTGCATCCAGCTCTTCGACAGAAACCGTGAGCGGCACCGTCTCATCCTTGAATTTGTCGGCATCCAAAGCGGCGACGGCGCGTTGATGAGACTGCAGCGCAAAAGCGTCCTGCTCTTCGCGCGACACTTCGTACTTGCGCGCGACGTTCTCTGTCGCCAAGCCCATGCTGAGATAAAAATCCGGGTACGTTTCCATCAAAGTCGGATTCGGACGGATGATGTGACCGCCCATCGGAATCATCGACATCGACTCCAGGCCGCCGGCGACAATGACGTGCGCGCCGTTCGTGCGAATGCGATCCGACGCCATTGCGATGGTTTGTAATCCCGACGAGCAGAAGCGGTTGATCGTCATCGCGCTGGTTTCGACCGGCAGGCCGGCGCGAATCGCCGCCGCGCGAGCGACGTTCATACCTTGCTCGGCTTCGGGCATGGCGCAGCCCATGATGACGTCGTCGATTTCCGACGCTTCCAGTCCGGCGACGCGCGCAATGGCTTCTTTGATGGCAGCGGCACCCATGTCATCCGGGCGCGTGTCGCGCAAAGTACCTTTCGGCGCTTTGCCGACGGCCGTGCGAACTGCTGATACTATTACTGCTTCTTTCATCATTTTCTTCCTGCTTTGCGTGTCTTTGCCCCTTTGCGGCTTGGCGTGAAATAGCCTCACGCAAAGGCGCCAAGACGCAAAGGAACGCAAAAACTAGTTTCGTAACGGTTTCCCAGTCTTCAGCATATGCCCAATCCGATCCTGTGTCTTGCGCGTGCCGATCAGCGACAGGAAAGCTTCACGTTCAAGATCGAGCAGGTACTGTTCGCTGACGCGCGTCGCGTGATTCAGATCACCACCGGTCAGAATCCGCGCGAGCTTTTCGCCGATCAGCGCGTCGTGATCGGAAATATAGCCGGCACGCTTCATCAAGTGCACGCCAAGTTTCAGAGTCGCCAGGGCCGGCGCGCCCAACGCCAAAATATCCGTGCGCGGTTGCGGCTGAACGTATCCGGCTGCCGCTAGCGCGAGCACTTGCTGTTTCGCGTCAGCGATCAACCGGTCGGCGTTCATCGAAATGGAATCTTCCTCGCGCAGAAAGCCAATGTCTCTTGCTTCTTCTGCCGAGGTCGCGACTTTAGCCAAAGCGATGGTTTCGAATGCGCGCTTCACGAAGGGAAACGGATCGGCGTCTTTCATGTCCGCCGGAATCGAATCCATCGCGCGCACCAGCATCTCTTTCGTGCCGCAGCCGGCGGGAATAATCCCGACGCCGACTTCGACCAGTCCAATGTAGGTTTCCGCCGCCGCGCGCACGCGGTCAGCGTGCAGAACCATCTCGCAGCCGCCGCCAAAGACCATCTGGAACGGCGCAACGACGACTGGCTTCGCAGAGTAACGCAGACTCATGACTGAGGATTGGAAGTAGCGTCCGATCATGTCGAGCTCTTCCCAGTTTTCGTCCTGCGCTTCCATCAGCATCAGCATCAGGTTGGCGCCGACTGAAAAGTTCACGCCCTGATTACCGACGACTAGTCCGACGAAATTCTTTTCCGTCTCAGCGACGGCAAAGCGCAGCATCTCGAGCGTGTCGCCGCCAATCGAGTTCATCTTTGAATGGAACTCGAGACACGCCACCCCCTCACCGAGATCGATCATTGAAGCACCGGAATTCTTTTTGATGACTCCGGTGCGATCCTTGAGCGACTTGAGAAGGATGGTGCCGGGCGGATCCGCGAGCGGCACGTATTTGGAAGAGGCAAAATCAAAATAGAAGCGCTCACCATTTTCCTGTTTGTAGAAAGTTTTCGCGCCGGAATCGAGCATCGCCTGCACATTGGCGGGCACGGCGCGGCCTTCTTCCTTCAGCTTCGCGACTGACTTTTCGACGCCGATAGCGTCCCAAACCTCGAACGGCCCAAGTTCCCAGTTGAATCCCCAGCGCATCGCGCGATCTACTTCGACGACGGTGTCGGCTATCTCGGGAATGCGTTCGGCGGTATACGTCAGAGTTTTTGAGATCGTCTTCCAGAGAAACGCACCGACGCGATCCTTTGACCAGACGACAGTCTTCAAACGTTCGCGCGTGTCTTCGATGTTCTTCGCCACGTCAAGGGAAGGCAGCTTAACTTTCTGCGCCGCGCGATAGTCGAGCGTGGCCGTGTCCAGCGTCCAGATCTCGCGCTTCCCGCCCTCGCCCTGCTTGCGCTGATAGAAACCAGCCTTCGTCTTGTTACCCAGCAGCCGGCGTTCGATCATCCTGGTGACGAACTCGGGCATCACGAACATTTCGCGCTCAGGATCGTCGGGAAGATTCTCATGCAGGTTCTTAACGACGTGCGCGAACACGTCCAGGCCGACGAGATCGAAGGTGCGGAATGTGGCGGTCTTTGGCCGTCCCGCCGCCGGTCCGGTGATCTTGTCCACCTCTTCAATCGAGTAGCCGTCGTCGATCATCGTGCGCATAGTCACCAGCGCGCCGTACGTGCCGATGCGATTTGCGATGAAGTTCGGACGATCCTTTGCGACCACGACACCTTTGCCCAGTCGCTCATCGAGAAACCCGGACATCGAGCAGGAGACTTCGCCTTTGGTCGCTTTCGTGGGAATCAACTCGACCAGGTGCATGTAGCGCGGCGGATTGAAAAAGTGCATGCCGAGGAAGTGCGCGCGGAAATCATCCGAGCGGCCTTCGGCGAGCAACTTGAGGGGAATGCCGCTCGTGTTTGAAGCGATGACAGAACCAGGCTTCCGATGCTGCTCAACTTTTTCGTAAAGGCTGCGTTTGATTTCAAGATTCTCGACGACGGCTTCAATGATCAGGTCGCAGTCTTTCAGGTTCGGGAGGTCGTCTTCGAAGTTTCCGATGGTGACGAGGGAAGCGCGATCAGCCGTAAAGAAGGCCGCGGGTTTGGCTTTCCTGGCGGCTTCATAGCCGGCCCGAGCAATGGCGTTTTGATCCGGCACCTTCCCTAATGGTCGGGTTTCGGCCTCACTCGATCCCGCTGCGTCCTGCGGCGCGATGTCGAGCAAGAGGGTCGGAATACCAGCATTCGCGAGGTGCGCGGCGATTTGCGCCCCCATGGTTCCAGCGCCCAGAACGGCGGCTTTTTTAACGGGTATCATGGCCGCAAGATAATACTGAATGAGTGCTCATTCAGCAAGGGCGCAAAGCGCTTTTTCGACGTCTCAAAAAGGACGGCGGAGCACTTTAAATATTTGTCTTGATCTGTTCTAAAGGCGGAAGCGAACCAAAAACGCGTTCGCACGTACCAAGAGCCCACCGCCGGTAAGTCACCGCCTAAAGTTGCTGACTGTGGGCTTTTTGCTCAGTCATGCTGACTTCTGACACACGGTGACAACCCCAATGCAATAACCACCACCGCATCGCAACCGCATCAGTGATCAGAAGGACTATCGTGGTGGAGATGAAACTTGACATACAAAACCTTCGGTCAAAGGTACAAGTTGCGCTCGATGAACTTCTCAGTGAACATGTGATTCCGTTCAAACTCACGGCGCATGCAGTCACCGGCGACGGGCGTGGTCAATACGTGGTTCCGTTTTATGACAGCCGAATCCCTTCGTTTAGGTTTTCGTGGCCAGATGAAAATTCATCTTTCAACGACGTCATCCGCGCGGCTGTACTGGATCGTGTAAAAGAAATGGACGGCCCTTCAGGTGATTAGGAACCGAGTGCCGCAGGTAAATCCCGCGAACTCCAAACATGCTGAATGATTTCGGTCCCCTTCGCGGAATTGTCAGCCAATTCCGGTGGGCGGTGGTTTCGCTTAATGCGCGCAGACACACGGCGAATCGCCGGGAACCGGGTCCAGTGTTGAGCGAACCAGTATTAGAGCGCTGCAGGCGAGCGGTCGAACACTCCGCGCATCGCCGCCGAAGCGCACCCTCCGTTAAATTCCCGCCTGGCCGGTGAAAATGTTCTTGTCGATTTGGGTCGGATTGCCGAGCACGACGAAGCGAATGTTACGCATGTACTTCTGCGCGACCCGCTGTACGTCGGCCGGTGAAACGGCGCGGAGCTTGGCGATCGTCTCGAATGAGTTTCTCCAGCCGCCGCCGATCAATTCCCACTCAGCAAGGTTGGCGGCCTGCGCCGCGTTGGTTTCTTGTCCCAGGTAATAAGACGTCAGGTATTGCGATACGACGCCGGTGATGTCGGTTTGATCGAGCGGCTGTGTCTGCAGTCTCCGAATCTCATCAAGCATTACGCGCACGGCCTGGTTAGCATCGACCGCGCTCACGTAGATCCCGCCCACGTTCGCCGCCTGGCTGGATAGAAAGGCGCTGGGCGCGTACGAAAGGTTTCGCTTAACGCGGACTTCTTCAAACACACGGTCGCGCAGCATCGCCGAAGCAATCTCCATCGGATAAATGTCCGGTGAAGTCAGCGGCGGCGCGGCGAACAACCCCTGCACATAATTTGTCGGCAAAGTGCGCTCAGTGACATTGACGCTGGGCGAAGTGAACGTAAGTTGCGGCACGGAATCGGCGCGATAGCTTCCGCGCGGGAGTTTGCCAAACGAGTTGGTAATTTGCTGCCGCAGTTGATTCACGTTGAGATCGCCGACGACGACCAGCAGCAACCGCGACGTTTCCATCACTTGCTGGTGGTAGCGCTGGATGTCTTCGAGAGTCAGCCGCGAAACTGATTCGACTGTGCCCTGGGGACGATTCAGGTAAGGATGACCGGCATAGGCAGTGTGCTCTTGCAGTCTTTGCAGGTACGTGTCCGGGTCGTCTGAATCATCGGCGAGCGAGGCAAGCTCGCGCGTCTTTGCCAGATCGAAATCTTCTTTGGTCAGCGCCGGGCGCAGCGCGATATCCGTGAACACGTTCCACATGCTGTCGAAGTTTGCGCGCGTTGAAGTCATCGACAGCACCGAGTAATCGTAGTTGCCGCTCGAAGTGATCACGGTGCCCGTGCGCGATAACTCCGAACGCAGGCGTTCGCGCGGATAGGCCGCGCTGGCTTCGGTGGCGACTTTCAGCATCAGGTTTTCCACGCCGGCGTTCGAAGCCGTAAGGTTGCGCGATCCGCCTTTGATAAACAGACCGGCGGCGACGCTCTGGCCGCCTTCGCGACGCTTGAACAAGACTTTCAGGCCGTTAACTTCAAATTCGGTGACGAGCGCAGCCTGTCGCGTGATCAGGCTTTGCAGATCATTTGTTTGAGGAGCGGCCGGTGACTGCGGTGCGGGCGTTTGGCCGAATGCAGTCAGCGAGAGAGTAAGCAATAGGGAGGTGAGCAGGAAAACCCACTTTCCATTCCCCATTTTCCATTTTCCATTTTTCATTTTGTCAGTTCTCATCATCTTGCTCTTAACGACCACCTTGCTCTTGTAAGCCAAATGCCAATTGAAAATGCCAAATGACAAATGGAAAATGTTTTGCTTCGATCTCAAATCTCAAATCTGAGATCTCAGCACTCCCGGTCTACTGTCCGATCAACTCTTCCGGCGTTAGCTTCACCTGTTGTTGTGCTTCCGCTGAAATGAGCGCCAGCCCAATGTGGGGCTTGCCCTGGATGTACGTCGTGATGTAACGGTTGATGTCCAGGCGCGAAGTGCGACGCAGCGCCGGCAGATAGCCGCGGAAATAATCCAGGCCCGTCGAAGACCACCAGAAGCTCAACGTGTGCGCGTATTCACTCAACTTCTCGCGCGAGTACAAGTCGTCAGCTTCAAGCAGCGCTTTGGCGCTTTCCAACTGTTCGTCGGTGAAATAATCCTTGTCGTTGAAGTGTGCGACTTCGTTGTAGATCGCTTTGATCGCGGCGCGGGTTTTGTCGGGAGTGGTTTGCGCAATGATTTGAATTGGCCCCACGTTGCGTTGCGTCAGATAGCCGATCGTGACGCCGGCGACCAGCCCGCTGTCCACCAGGTTGCGCTGGAAGCGCGAGTTCGGCTGCGTCAGGATGAACGAGAAAACGTCAGCCGCGTAGGTGCCGGGATTGTCTTTGACGGTTGAGGGGCCGTGCCAGCCGATGTTGATGATGACGTTCTGCACAGGTTGCTGCACGACGGCGCCTTCGCTCTTCGCGAGTGCCGGATGCTCGACCATCGGAAATTCCACGAACGGATCACGCTCGCGGCGGGGCCAGTCGCCGAAAAGCTCCTGCGCCAGTTTAAAAATCTCTTCAAATTGAACGTCACCGGTCACGATCAGCGCCGAATTATTCGGCACGTAATAGCGCGACTGAATCAGACGCATCATGTCGGTCGTGGCCGCTGAAACCGTCTGCCGATTTCCCAGAGGGTTCTTCCGGCTCGGATATTTGTAGTAGAGCCGGTTCGTCATCTCGAGGTTCAGGTAGTAGTACGGATTCGACTCGTTGCGATCGATTTCGCCGATCACGACCTGGCGTTCACGCTCGAACTCGCCTTTGTCGAACAGCGGATAGCGGGACGCGTCGCGCATGAAATTCATCGCGGTGCGCAGATTGGGACTGGTCGTCGTGAAGTAGTAATGCACGACTTCTTCGCGTGTCGTCGCGTTGTAGGCAATGCCGAGCTGGCCGATTTTTTGGAGGTACTGTTCGGCGTTTGCGATGGCGCGATTCGCCTTGAAGAACATGTGCTCGTAAAGATGCGACAGCCCGTTCAGCTCAGGCGGCTCAGTGAATGAACCGTTGCGTACCGCCAGCTCAATCGTCACCAGTGGGACGGAGTGATCCTCGAGGGTGACCACTTCCAGACCGTTTGGCAGGACGCGGCTCTTGATGTCCGAGGCCGGTTTGGCTGTCGTTTTTGGTTGCGCACTTTGGGCTTGCTGGTGCGGCGCGAGACTGGGGAAGTGCGGTCGGGCGGCGATCTGCCCGACCATTGCCAACACGATGCTGAAAACAAGAAGAATTCGTTTCACGTTAAGATTCCGTCCTGTGCGAATAGGCTTTAACCTGCCGCATTAATGCGCTAACACGCGCGAAACTGTAAAAGGGATTCAAAAACACTCTAGCATACGGTCGGCTGAGTCACAGAGCGCACTCAGCGGAACGGTTCGATGAAGATGTGGCGGAAATGGATGTCAGTCTCGACCCGCAAACTCGAGGGCGAGCCCATTACGGTTTGGTTGTCGGCAGGTAGGCAAATTCGTAGTTCTCGAGGAGCTCGCACGCTTTGAGAGTCACGCTTTGCTTTGCTTTTTCGGCTTCGCGGGTGACGGCGGTCCTAAGATCGGAGTCTTCGCGGATCGAAATCATTCTCGGTGGATCGCCCTCCTCCGCAGCCCGCGCGTGAATCAAATAGTCACCAGGCACAATGTTACGGATGCTAAACGCCCCGCCGCTTTCCACGCGCGCTTCGAAATACCTGAGCAGGTTCGTCGCGTTCTCTTTCTCGGCCGGAACCAGATAGACAATGGTTCGTGGCGGTAGTCGCTCTCCTTCGGCGACGGTTATGCGGCCGCGAAGGCCGGCTGCGCCTTCGCTGATCGTTATGGTAAGCCCGGACACCGATTGCTTCACGGCGACGCCATCTCTGATTACTTTCCAATCTGTCGCTTTCGTGTTTGGGCCGAGCGCCACCGACCGGAAGTACCACGCGGCAGTTGGAGGTTGGACTTTCAATCGGTACGTGCCGGCGCGAAGATTTCGCAATATGAAGTCACCTTTTGCGTCGGGCACGGCTTCGGCGATTTGCTCGAGCGAGCTTAACGGCACTGCATCGGCCAGGGCCTCTTCAGAGGCTCCAGACTTCGTCGGGCGCTTTTGCCGCCGAACGCTGACGACCGTTTCTTGAAAAGCCGTCGCCCGTCGCTTCACACAATCCGCCGGTGAGCTGCTGTCGAGAATCACCCGGCCGGTGATCGCGGGCAGCGGAACAAGGGTGAGATTCACTCCGGTGATGTCGGCGCCCTGCACCTTGAGGCGTTTGGGCTCAGAGGCCCGAACGTCGCGGGTTTGCGAAAACTGTTGCGCCACCAATTCGTATTCGCCGTCGGGCAGTCCGTAAAAAACGAAGGCGTGGTCAGTGAAGGACGAGGCCTGCGCGCCCATCAACATCGTTCGCGTTTTTACGTCCGTGAGGGTTACGGTCCCGCTGGAACTCATCCCTCCTTGCACCGGCGCGAAACCAGACACGGTCCCGCTGATGGCATGGCCGGGCTCGCCGCGATACTGAATGTCGGCGGTTGCTTCGTCGCCGCTTCGGACGACCACTTCCTGCGCCGTGTCACGGGTGGCTGAGGGCGCATAAGTCGGCACGTCCTGGTCGTGGGCGGTTGTTCCGTATCCACCAAAGAACCTGGTCATGCCGCCGGCTGAAACTATGTAGGTTCCCTCCAGCAAACTGTACATGCGATAAACGCCGCGATCGTCAGTCATTCGCTCGGCGACCGCGCCGCCGCCTTCCGTTGGCTTGCCGTTTTCATCGCGAACGCGAAAAGCGCGGACGGTCGCGGCGACCACCGGCACGTCATTGCTCTTGAGTACGCGGCCGGTAATGACTCCACCCTTTCTCAGAGTAATTGTGACTGAATCACCCGTGTGATAGATGCCGCGCGATTCTGGTGTGATGTTTTGCGGGTCGACGACGAAGCCAGGCGCGCTGGCCCAGACGCGGAAAACACCAACCTCCAGATTTTCGAGCCGAAACGCGCCGTCGCTGTTGATAACGGCGCTCTGCGGCGGGACGTTAGCGCCCAGCAGCGACGCGTAAACCGTCGTATTCGCAGGGAGATCTCCGGATGAAGAGGTGACGATCCCCGTGATAACTCCCGATCTATTAGTTGAGCTGGTAGCCGGCGCCTGCCCCTGGGTTGCGACAGCGAGAGCCTGGATGACGAAGAAGGCGGCTAACCATTTTCCTGGCGAGGTCACGGCCCACCTTCTTTCGGCGTTAAATCGACGATGAAATCAACTTGAGTTTCGACGCCGTCTGACACGGTGACTGTCTGAGTCTGCGGTTTGGTCGGGCGACCTGCCGGCGGTCCGATGATGTTCATGTTCAGTATCACTTCGTACGTGCCGCTCATCAGACTGCCAATCAGAAAACGGCCACGTGCATCCACCGGGCCCCCACCGCCCAAAGGCAATCCGTCGCGTCGCATGCTCACAAACAAGCGAACGTTCGGCGGTAGTTCGCCTCCGACAAACCTGACGGTGCCGCGAATCGTGCCGCTGCCGAGCGTGGCCACAATGCGCAAGTCGTTCATGGATTCACCGGCCTGCACCTCCAGGTTCTGGGTAACATCAACGCCGCCGCGCTCCGCGCGCAGTATCGTGATGCCGCGTAGCGCCGGACTCGACAGGGCTGCGACGTATAGGCGTGCCTTGCCCGGCCGAACGCCGGCGAGCTGAAAGCTGCCGTCCACGGCAATCGTTGACCAAGTGGACGTTTGGTTCTGCGGATTGGCCGGCGAACTAACGCTGGCGCCAACTCTTAGAATTCCGATGTTTTGTTGCAGTTCTTTCGCGCGACTGCCTTCAAAGACTACAACCCCACTCAACGTCTGACCGCGCGTCGCCTTCACTTCAAGATTGGTGACGTCGTCGTCAACGATCTCAAAGAACAACGGGTCGCTGTAATGTCCGGATGACTCGAAAGATACCGAAAGCGTCACGCCGTAGCGACCGGGCTGGAGGCCTTCAAGCCGGAATTCGCCCCGTGCATTGGTCGCCGCTCCGACGAAGCCGGCGTGGAAAGGTTGATTAGGTTGTACGTTGCCATACGCCAATCGATAACCGGCAACCGGCTGGCCGGTCTCGGCATCGATGACGCGGCCGATGGCAACAAAGGTGTTCGAGGTTCGGCCCACACGGATGTCGATATTGGTGGCCTCGGTGCCGCCCTGCAATTCAACGATGGGGGCTTTGGCGGCGTCGCTCGTGTTGCCGTAGAAAGTTAACGGGTAGTACGTGCGCCTGCTCGACATCATGAAATTACCTTCATTTGAACCAACGCTGACGCGGTAACGCCCCGCTGACAGACCGTAGATACGATAGACGCCACGATCATCGGTCTGACTCATTTGATAACTCCACATTCCACCCACGGACTGATTCTTGACGTTGCCGGCTTGATCGAGCTGCTGCAGATTGATCCGTTCTTCGATCACCGGCTTGCCGTCCGCATCCGTCACGCGGCCGGTAATGACCCCTCCCGGGCGAAGTTTGATGTCAACGTCGTCGGCTTCTTCACCTGATGCCAAAATTACAGTTTTGGACCGGTAGAACGAACCCGGGACGTCGTCCGCGGGAGTTAACGCGGGAGCGATCGCCGTAATCTGATATTGACCGGGCGCCAATCCTGTTAAGCGATAGCGCCCGTCCGCGTCGGATTTCGCTCGCGCCGCGGCTTGCTGCATAGGTCTATCCACCGGGTGAGCCGTGACCAAAATGTCAGGTGCTCCTTTTTCATTCACGGTGATTTTCCCGGAGATGGTTCCGGTTGGTTTCGCGTTGGCGGGCGCGGTTTGCGCGTGGACCGCGGACGGCACGAAGAGAACCAACCCGACGAGTGCGCGTACAAACGTAAGCGAGAGTCGTTGGAGCGGCATGGGGTCCTGCGTCCTTTGCGAGGGCTAGAGCCGTTTTAGGGCGTCATCATCCCACCGTCTCAAGTGAACGGCAAGAAAAATCTGGGGCCGAACGTGTTGCTAGGATTGACGAGTGTTTGCTTGTAGAATCGGCTTCGCTCTTCGGCAATCTCGAATTCAATACGAATGCCTCTTCTAAAGATCACAGACGCCAGCGGTCGCCAGTCGGAGCACACTCTGGCGCCGAAACTCACTTGTAACATCGGGCGGGCGCCCGACAATCAAATCGTCCTGGACGATCCGCGCGCCTCCCGTCACCACGCGCACATACGGCCGGATGACGATGGTTCATTCGTGATCATCGACGGCGTTTACGTCAACGGTCAGATTCATCGCAGCGCGAACAAGATCTTCATCAACGGCGAACAGAAGTTCGAGCACGTGCTGAAGAACGGTGATCGCGTCACGATTGGCGCCAGCACGATCAAATTTGAACAGCCGAAGGAAGAGCGGACCGCCGATCTGAGTTACGACGACAAGCCGCTCGGCCACACGCAGCTTTTAATGTCGGCAAAGGACGTGCTCAGCACAGTGTTGCGGCAGCAGGCTGACACCGGAAAGCTTCCGGCAACGTCCATCGCGCGCGACAAAGTCCTCGAGCAGTTACAAAGAAAGGCAAACATCCTCGCCGAGTTGTACGAGATGAGCAAAGCGCTCGGCTCAGGTTTCGACCTCGATCGGATTTTCAAGATGGCCACCGACATCATCTTCCGATCGACGCCGGCGGATCGCGTGGTCGCGCTGCTTGCCGACGGTGTGGTAACCGAACAAAACGCCGACGAGGCGAAACTGTTTCCCATTGCCACGCGCGCGCGTGACGAAAAACTGGAGGCGTACGCCAAGAAGATGACCATCGGCCGCACGATCACGCGCAAGGTCATGAAGGATCGCGTGGCGCTGCTGTCGCAGGACGCCGCCGCCGAAGAGCAATTCGCGGGCGTCGATTCGATTGTTTCGCAAGGCGTGCGCTCGACGATTTGCGCGCCGCTCTTTACTGAGGCGGGCGTTCACGGCGCCTTATATGCGGATCGTTTGGATCCGTTTTCCGCATTCAAGCCCGACGACCTTGAGTTGATCAGCGCCGTCGCCGCGCAAACTGCGATCGCGGTTGAGAACGTGCGCGCGCACGAGCGTCTGGCAAAAGAAGAAGTTGCCCGCGCGAA
>DASUTF010000310.1:0-7552 GCA_036374695.1 Pyrinomonadaceae bacterium | reverse complement strand
TTCATCAACATGATCCTTCGTTGAATTCAGCATCATGCCGGTGCGGATTACGTTACCGTAAAGGCCACCTTTGCCCACCAGCACGCGACGCTTCTTTGTCTCTTCGAAGACGCGTGCGACGGACTGCGGATCGGGCTCTTTGGTTTCGCGATCCTTCACCAGTTCGACCGCCTGCATCAGCCCCATGCCGCGCACGTCGCCGATCACCGGATATTTTTCTTTTAAGCCTTCCAGCTTCTCGCGGAAGTAACCGCCGACAACCGCTGAGTTCTTTTTCAGATCGTCGTCTTCGATCACTTTGATCACGGCCAGCGCAGCCGCGGACGAAACGGGATTGCCGCCGAAAGTCGAAAACGTCAGGCCGGGAAATTTGTCGGCTACTTCAGGCGTCGCGACCGTGATTCCGATCGGCGTTCCATTGCCCAGACCTTTCGCGGACGTGATGATGTCCGGCTCAACATTCCAGTTTTCAATGCCAAACCATTTGTCACCCGTGCGGCCCCAGGCCGTTTGCACTTCGTCAGCGATGAAGAGCCCGCCATGATTGCGCGTGATTTCAACCGCGCGTTCGAAGTAACCCGGCGGCGGCACGATGAATCCGCCGACGCCGAGAATTGGTTCCGCCATGAACGCGGCGATCTCACCCGTCGTCGTTGTCATGATCAGCTCTTCAATGTCGTTCGCGCAGGCGAGTCCGCATTCGGGGTACGTAAGCTTGAACGGGCAGCGATAGCAATACGGCGCGCGCGCGTGCACGAAACCGCTGACCTGCGGCGGCAGAGGCCGCCACGGCGCGTGGCCCATAGCAGATAGCGAAGTTGCGGAACGCCCGCTGTAAGCGTGACGCAGCACAACGATCTCATGACGGCCGGTCGCCAACTTGGCTGCGTGAACGGCCGTATCGTCAGCCTCGGTGCCGCTGTTGGTGAAGAAAGATTTCTTCAAGCGGCCCGGGGTAATCTGCGCCAGCTTCTCAGCCAAGTCCGATTGCGGCTGGTTGCAGTAAAGCGTTGACGTGTGCGAGATGGTGTTGACTTGATTGATGATGGCTTCATTCACCCGCGGATTCGCGTGGCCGACGCTCACCGTGAGCACTCCGCCGAAACAGTCGAGGTATTTATCGCCCTTGTCGTCCCAAACGTGAGCGCCTTCGCCTTTCACCAGCGCCAGCGGCTCTTCGTAATAAGTCGCAACTGCCGGAAAGAGAAACTCTTTATGTTTGCGCACGGTTTCAGATGGCGACGATTTTAGTTCTGGAGTGCTCATTATGATTCCTCGGCTAGTTACTGCTTTCGAGACAGGGTTTATCGGCAGATTTATCAGCAGCGTTACGCGCGGCGACGTTCGCGTCCGCGCCGGGTGCGATTTTGTCCGTTACGCAAATTTTGGATGCCGTAATTTTGGCTACCGCCAGATACGATGTGATCTTTGTGGAGTCTTCGGGACTGCTGAGGTTGTATCGAACGATTAGCGCAACCGGCACAACCTTGCCTCGCTGGGTCCTGACGCGCCACTCAGCTTTTTCACCGAGGGTCGAAAAACCAGATCCGACGACTGTCCACAAATCAAGGGAGTGTTTTTGGCCCGACGGTGTAATGACCTGAATGTTTTGGCGCAGGTCACCCTCTTCAACCTGCAACTTGTAACCGCCGACGCCGCCGCAAATGCCGACGTACGAGCCGGCTTCGGATGAGTCGGCTTTGATGGTCCGGCAGCTTTTCACACCCAGATTCGTGTAGATGCTTCTAGCTGATTGCGCAAAAACACAGACGGCGCCGATCAGAATGCAAAGTGCAATTCCGGCCGGGAAGAGAAACACTTCATGTTTGCGAGCTTTTTCGGAAGAAGTGATTTGTGTTGCGGGTGAACTCATGTTGTCTGCGCTGGCTCTTCTTTGTTACGACCGCTAAACGCGGCAGCGGTTAGCAGAATGAAAATTGCAGCGGTCACAAAATCTTCCAGGAAAAAGATAATGCCCTCTATCCACTGTCTTGAGGATGGCGTGAGCTTCCATGACTGAATTGCCTCGGGAAACCAATACAGAAAGGCGGTGAAAACTAACCAGTCGATTAAGTAAATCACAAACGCGACGGCGGTCATCAAAGATGCGCGCGGACTGCGCTTCCAGCGAATCAGCGCAAAGACAATCGCCCCTGTGGCGAACAGCAGCATCGGCAACCGCCTGGCTGCCTGCATCAGAAAGTAATAAAGAAAGCCGTCTCGCATCGGGGGAACGCGTCGATCCTATGTTTCGCGCAATTCGTTAGTTGGTTTTCGGCCCATGAAGATTCCGGCTACCAATACAGCGAACGCCACTGCCGCTGCGGAGTTCGAGATCAAACCGAGGACGAGATACACGTTCCGTATCACTGTCTCGCGTTCCTCGTAATTCGACCCTGAGAGGATCGCAGATCGAATGAACCAGGTTGGCACGAAATTATAGACGAACAAAAACACGATCGCATGAACCAACAAAAGCCCCAGCCCGATCGTCACAACCATCGCCACCTTCGGGTATCGCTTCCAACGAGTGACGGCAAAGACTATGCAGGCCAGTAGGGCCAGCAGCGAAGGCAACTGCTGAACGAAATTTATGAAGAGATAAAACAGCCTGTCGGAAGTCATCAGTTCCTGCTCAGTAGAGGTTACCCTCCCGTTTCCGGCCCGTGTAATCCACGTAAACTACTTTCAATTCGGTATAAAAGTCCAGAGCCGTCGAGCCCTGCTCGCGGTCGCCGATGCCTGTGCCTTTGATGCCGCCAAACGGGACGTGGGCTTCGCCGCCGGTGGTCGGCGAGTTGATGTGCGTCATGCCGGTTTCGATCTCATCAACAAAACGAAAGATGCGCGCGGCATCGTTCGTGAAAATCGAAGACGAGAGGCCGAATTCGGTGTCGTTTGCCACCTGCATCGCTTCTTCGAAATCTTTAACGCGCAGCACGCTCAGGACGGGTCCGAAGATTTCTTCGCGAGCGATGCGCATGTCGGGTGTGACGTGATCGAAGACCGTCGGCTGAACGAAGTAACCCTTGTCGAGGCCGTTGCCGGTCGCGGGTTCGCCGCCGCAAGTCATCGTCGCGCCGTCTTCACGTCCGATGTTGATGTAATCGAGCACGGTCTTGAACTGACTTCTATCAACACTCGGTCCCATCTCAGTCTGCGGATCGTTGCCGTGGCCGATGCGCATAGACTGGGCGCGTTTCGTAACGCGCTCGACGAACTCGTCGGCGACTTGATCGACGACGACAGCGCGGCTTGTCGCCGTGCAACGCTGACCGGTTGATCCGAACGCGCCCTGCGCCGTGTTTTCGACGGCCAGATCCATGTCGGCATCTTCAAGGATCACAACCGGATTTTTGCCGCCCATCTCGCACTGGCATTTTGCGCCGCGCCGCGAGACCTGTTCGTACATACGAATTCCGACGGGATTCGAGCCGGTGAACGAAACGGCTTTTACGGCCGGGTGCCCGATGATCTCGTCGCCGGCTTCCGAGCCTGATCCGAGGACCAGATTCAGCACGCCCGGCGGAATTCCGGCTTCTTCGAATATCTGCACGATGCGCACGGCCGTGGCCGGTGTCAGAGTTGCCGGCTTGAACACGACTGTGTTGCCGGCGACGAGTGCCGGCGCGATTTTCCAGGTGGGAATCGCCACCGGAAAATTCCACGGCGTGACGCAGGCGACAACGCCCAGAGGCTGCTTAACTGTGTAAACGAAGTTCGACGGTAGCTCGGAAAAAATCGTCTCGCCATTCATCCGGCGCGACTCGCCGGCGCAGAATTCCGCGACGTTGATCGAGCGCTGCAGTTCGCCGCGCGATTCGCCGATTGTCTTACCTTCTTCGCGAGTCAGAATCTGCGCGAGCTCTTCCTTCGCGTCTTCCATCAACCGCGCGGCTTTCGCGACGATCTTCCCACGCGCCGGCGCGGGCGTGCTGCGCCAGGATTGAAAGGCGCCCGCTGCTGCTTCGACCGCGGCGCGGGCTTCTTCGCGGGTGGCCTGCTTGATGGTGCCGATGACGTCGTCTGTGTTTGCCGGATTGATATTGCTGACTGTTTTGGATGAAGCGGACTCAAGCCACTTCCCGTTGATGAAGTTGCGATAAGTTTCCATGAGTGCTCGTAAATAGTGAATCGTAAATCGTGAATAGAAAAGAGCGCGGTTCAGTTCTATTTACGATTTACCATTTACGATTCACGGCCGTAAGGTTATGCCTGAAAGCGCGCGCTAATATATCATCGCACCCGCATGAATAACAGCAGGCCAAGCCTCGGGCAAAAGCCCATCAATGAGCCGGAGAACATTGGCGCTCTGCTCGCGGATCGCGCGCAAAAAGCGCCGGAAAAAGTGTTTCTGTTTTCCGAGGCCGACGGCCGGCAGTTTAGTTACACGCGATTCGCTGCGGCTGTTGAGCGGGCCGCCGCGATGCTGCAATCACATGGCATCAAGAAGGGCGACGTGGTCAGTCTCTTGATGCCGAACAGCGCCGAATACATCATCGCGTACTTCGCTTGTTGGAAACTCGGCGCACTCGCCGGCCCGGTAAACTCGCTTCTGAAAGATGATGAGACGCAGTTTGTGATGCATAACTCTGAGGCAAAAGCGGTGCTTGTGGCTTCAGAGTTCCGCGCGCGAATTGAGAACATCAAAGGTGAGCTTCCGCATTTGAAGTCGGTGATCACGTTTGATGATGAGGCTGAGGCAACGCGTGGGTACGCCGGCCTCAGGCCTGCGAGCACGCCGGAGTCGTGCGGAACGGACGACGACGCCATAATCATTTACACGTCAGGCACGACCGGAAAACCAAAAGGGTGTCTGCTCACGCACGGTAACCTGATCGCGAACGCGCGGCAGATCAGTAAGTGGTTGGGTTTCACCGGAAGCGATCGGCTGCTGACGATCATGCCGCTGTTTCACATGAATGCCGTATCGGTGACGACGATGTCGGCGCTTTACGCCGGCGGCTCCAGTGTAATCGCGCCGAAATTCTCTGCGTCGAAATTCTGGAACGTCATTTCGGATTACCAAATCACTTCGTTCGGTTCCGTCGCGACGATGCTGTCTATGTTATTGAACACCTATCCTGACGGCGTGCCTGTGGGATTGAAAACGGAGCGACTTAGGTTCGCGATGTGCGGCTCGGCACCGGTGCCCGCCGAAGTGATGAACAAATTCGAAAAGACGTTCAACTGTCCCGTCATTGAAGGCTATGGTCTGTCTGAATCGACTTGCCGATCGACGTTCAATCCACCTGATGAGCGCCGTCGCCCCGGTTCGTGTGGTTTGTCGATTGGAAATGAAATGAAGGTTGTTGACGAAGACGATAGAGAAGTGCCTGACGGGGAACTCGGCGAAATCGTGCTGCGCGGTGAAAATATTCTGAAGGGGTACTTCAGGAATCCGGACGCGAATGAGCGCGCGTTTCGTGGGGGCTGGTTTCACACCGGAGACGTTGGCTATCGGGACAAGGAAGGCTTCTTCTTTATCGTTGATCGCAAATCAGACATGATTATCCGCGGCGGCGAGAACATCTATCCGCGCGAGATTGACGAAGTGCTTTACGAACATCCGGCGGTCGCGGCCGCGGCCACGATCGGCGTGCCGGACGCGCTCTACGGCGAAGAAGTCGCCGCCTTTATCGTGTTGAAGAACGGCACGAAGGTCACCGAACAGGAACTGATCGATTACTGCAAATCAAAACTGGCGGATTACAAGTGCCCGAAGACAGTTCGGTTCGTTGAAGACATTCCTAAAGGACCGACCGGAAAGCTCTTGAAGCGCGTCCTCGTCGAACAATTTCACAATTAGATTCTGTTAATCCGGCGCGCTTTCAGTTATTATCCGCGCCATCGGAAAAGAGATTTTCCCCACACTAAGATCGCTTGCACGTCCTGATTCTGAGTTCGATCTGACCCTGGGTTAAAGGAGAAGCTATGAGGGCCAAGAAGCTATTCGGACCACTCGTCCTGATGATTTTCGCCGCCGCTTATTTTGTACCGGCCACTGACGCAGAAGACTTTGCGGATCGCGGAAGCGTAAAGCGGTGGAAGGTATATGACTACACTCATCGGCCTCACCTGCGCGGGCGACATCCGTACTTTTTGGCACCAGAAAGCATCGCGTTCGATTTTCTTTTGAAGCCCAATACGGCCTTCCTGGTGACATCTCACCCTCACTATGACGGTGAGTTGCTGGGAGACATGACCGGCAGAAACCTGGTCGCGTTCCTCGACGTGTCGGTTACACCCGGAACGGAGTTCATGTATTTCGGAGAACCGGATGGATGTCCCGAACCCGCGGATGTCCGCTACTACTTCGAGACTGATACGAGCGGGAAGTTTGAAGAAACCGACTATTGGTGGTCCCCGGGCGGAGTTGACCTTGACAGTCTCACCGGCCCAGGCGGACTTCTATATATCAGTGGTTTCTTCGCATCAGGATGGGAGGACTACTTTGGTCATCCAGCGACACTTGATGCCGCTCACGAAGAAGCCTTTCAACGAGCAGTCCAGGACGTGCGATCAATTGGATTGTCATTTGGCGGCGGATGCTCGCGTGGAAACGGTGTCGGTATCGTGCCGGGCACCGGAAGCGGTTACTTCATACTCGGCCATTTCGAGGCTTATTATCCGGCTGACCCCTTATGAGCGGACAACAAAAAGCCGACGCAACTAAACGCGTCGGCTCTTTATTTGAGTGATGGTTGCAGCCTTAGACTTCCCTGACTTCCGTAAGTCTTATTTCAGCGTGCTTCTTCGGCTGACCAAGTCGGTCAATAATCCAAGCACCCAGCAACCACAGTCCGCACACTCCGACCATCACAATCGAAAACCACTGCCCGTACAGACCATCGGGTGAAAACTTCTCTGTGGCTGTGTGAATCGCTTCGCTGTTTGGCAGAACGCCGGCTTCGGAAAATTCGTGGAAGGTATAGATACCCACCTGAATCATGAACAGCACGAGAAAGATTGCCGTGACTTGAAAGAATCGGCGCACGTTAATCAGATGCCCAAACCGTGCCCACGCCAAAGCCATCGCGATCGTAGCGAGAAGTCCGAGCGCCGCGCCCCAAACCAAACGCGGGCTGCGCACCTGTAAGAGCATCAGCGCGGTTTCCATTCCTTCACGGGTGATCATCAAAACGGAAAAAAGAAAAATTCCTGCGAACGCCATCCAGCCCGAGCGAACTGAGACCTTGCCGAGGCGATGCTCCATTCGCTCTTTCAAGTTCGCGCCCGTTCTCCACATGTAAATAACAAGCGACAGCACCATCAGGACCGCGACAAGTCCGAGCACGGCTTCACGCATAGCTTCATTCGAGAGAAAACCCGCGACTGTTGGGCCGAGCCATTGCTCCATTAACTCCGGGTCTCCCGTCTGCATGCGGAAGAGCAGGTAACCGAGCGTCGCGCTGATGGCGAGGCCCACCGCGATTGCCGAGTAAACAGCCGGCGAGAGTTGCGGACGACCAGACTTCTTCAGGTACGAGAAGATGACGGCGACCAGCAGGAAAGACTCGAACCCTTCACGAAGAACGATGATGAATGACTG
>DASUTF010000309.1:0-6398 GCA_036374695.1 Pyrinomonadaceae bacterium | reverse complement strand
CGTGCGTGCCTGAATGTCCTGTCGAAGCTATCTACGCCGACACGAGCCTGCCGGAGAATTATAGCGAGTGGTTGCAGATCAATATTGACGAGGCACCGAAGTATCCGGTGATTAGTCAGAAGATTCCCGCTCTGTTTGGGCCGAACTGCAAAGGCCAGCCCGAATAAAATTCATTCGTAGAATTGAAGGAAGTTTGAATTGAAGGAGTCCGTGGAAGTGTGGGTTGCGGCTTTTACGGACCTTCTAACCGAACTCGTCGATTTCCCGCAGCGTGCGTTTCGCTTCTTCCAATCCGAACTCGTGGGCCTGCCGCTCAAGCACCGAGCGCGCAACATCCGCATCGATCGGATCGTGAAGCAGTGCGCGCAAAAGTGACGGCGGCGCCTGCGTCAATACTTCATTGGCCAGCGCACGCACCACGATGTTTTGAGAGCGCGCCATGTCGCACAACTCGCTGGGGGCGAGTCGTATCGCCATTCCATTCGCCAGTTCATCCAGCCGCGCAAACTGCTGGCGCTCGTGCGCCCGTTGAATCAGTTGCCCGAAAACTTCGGCGGACTGCGTCTGTTGCGTCAGCATCTGAACGCATGTATCTGCCAACCGCCGCGCCTGACGCGCTGAGTCGTCCTCGGCCCCTGCATCTTTGCGCTGAGTCCGCTCATCAAGCGCCGCCAAAAGTTTGCTTAGCTCGCGGTCGGCGCGGGGATCGTATGCGCGGGATTGTTCGACCGGCGCGGACGGCGTCGATTGCCACGCACGCTCAAGCAGGGTGCGGGTTTGCGGGCGCAAGTCGTTCCAGGCGCTGGTCACTCGCGACCCAAATTTTTCGTTAATCATCGACATGGCGAACGTCGGCTCGCATTGTACTACAGCCGCTACAACTATTCGGGCAATACTGCTAAGCTTGCTGCCTTCTCATGCGAACAAGACTTCCGAGGTTTTGAGTATGGCAATCAGCGAACAGTTGCTCGAAATTCTGGTTTGCCCGGCGTGTCATGCAAAAGTCGAGTTGAGGCCGGACGGCAGCGGATTGAAATGTGTCTCGTGCCGGCGCGTCTATCCGATTCGCGACGACATTCCGGTGATGCTGATCGACGAAGCGACCATCGAGGATGAACAGCCTGCGGGAAATAATTGAAGCTTCACCGAGCGTTCGTCACCTGGCTTTCGCGGATCAGGAGACCTCGGAACCGCAGCCGCTCGCGGCCGCCCGCTGGGATTGGTCGGAAGTGAAACGCATCCTGGTGATTCGCCTCAGATCAATCGGCGACACCGTGCTCACGACCCCTACCCTGTTCGCCCTGCGCAGGTTCGTTCCGCATGCGCAAATCGACGTCCTGTTGGAAGATTGGGTGGCGCCGGTCTTTGACGGTCTGGACGTGATTGATCGGGTAATCGTGATTCCGAAAGAGAGCACATCGGCCCGCGCCCGAATTGCCCGCGAGCTGCGCGCCGCGCGCTACGATGTCGTTTACAACCTGCACGGCGGCACGACCGCGACTTTCCTGACACGCGCCACCGGGGCAAAGCATCGCGTCGGTTTCGAAAACTACCAGTACGCCCGCTTGCACAATCACGTCGCGCCCTCGCCTTTGCAGATCTGGCAAAGACCGACATTGCATTCGGTTGAGCAACAACTGGCATTGATCGGCTGGACCGGCGTTCCGGTGACGGATCGTCCGCCGACACGTTTGGGCGTGACCGAGTCCGCGTTGCGATCCGCGTCAAAGAAACTTCGCTCCGTTGGCTTCGATGGAGTTGATCGAGGAGAGCCCTTCGCCTTGATTCATCCGACCGCGGCGTTTGATACAAAGCAGTGGGCGACGGAAAACTTTGCGCGCGTCGCGGAAGATTTGAGCAAACGGAATCTGAATCCGATTATCGTCGTGGCCCCGAATGAAAAAGGGGTGGCGGATGCGCTTCATTCGCAAACTTCTGCGCCAGTTATCACCTCGCTGCACGATCTATCGCTGCCAGAGGTCACGGCGCTCGCGTCGCGCGCGCGACTCTTCGTCGGCAACGACAGCGGGATCGCGCACATCGCCGCGGCGGCGGGCGCGCCATGCGTCGTTATTTTCGGCTCTTCAAACCGAAATCACTGGCGGCCCTGGACCACCAGGCCGAACGAAATTGTGTTTGAAGAGCTTCCTTGTCAACCGTGTCCCGGCTATTTCTGTGGCCAATTTGAAAAGCCCGAATGCATTCTGCGCGTGCCGCTTGAGCGCGTAATTTCGGCGATCGATCGGGTCATAAAGCAGATTTAGGTAGCGTCCGGCTTTGCGTATCTTTGCGGCTTGGCGCCTTGGCGTGAAACGACCGCTTTCCGCAGCGGCAGTTCGCGCAAAGGCGCAAAGGCGCAAAGGCGCAAAGGATCGCAAAGCTAAAACAGAAGGCTAGTCAGGTTTAGGAACTGTGAGCTCATTAACCAAACAGCGCGCGCAGGAGATCGCGCAGCAGATGCGCGGGCGAAACGTGGTCGTGATCGGCGACGTCATGCTCGACGAGTTTGTCTGGGGCGACGTTTCGCGCATCTCTCCCGAGGCGCCCGTGCCTGTGGTTGACGTCAAGCGCGAGTCAACGCATCTCGGAGGCGCGGCAAATGTGCTGGCGAACCTGTTGGCGCTCGGCGCCAACGCGTGTGTGATTGGCGTCATCGGCAACGACTACGCCGGCGATCGCATTCGACTATCGGTGAAAGAGAAGAGCAATTTGCACCGCGATGAGTTTCTGGTTGCTGCCGATGGGCGTCCGACGACCATCAAGACGCGCATCATCGCGCATCATCAGATGGTCGTGCGTGCTGACCGAGAGAACCGGACCCCGGTCGATCCGGACACCGAACAGCGAATCATTAGCGCGGCGCGCGCGGCCCTTGCGAGCGCGCACGCGCTGGTTGTATCTGATTACGACAAAGGTGTGTTAACGCCGCGCGTGCTTCGCGAGGTTTTGCCCGCGGCTTACGAAAAAATGCCGGTGCTTGTCGATCCAAAGATTCGCAACTTCGATTTTTACCGCCCGGCGACGCTGGTCACCCCCAATCATCACGAGGCGTTGCGACTCACAAATACCGAAGAAGATTCAGAGGGCGCGCTGCGAACTGCCGCGCACAAAATTCGCGAGCGGCTGGCGTGTGACGCGGTGCTGATTACGCGCGGCGATCGCGGGATGGTTTTGTTTGAGAAAGACAACGAACCCGTTAATGTGGAAACCACGGCGCGCGAAGTTTACGACGTGACCGGCGCCGGCGACACGGTCATTGCGACCTTGGCCGCGGCGCTGGCGGGCGGCGGCTCGTTAATTGAAGCCGCTTTGCTCGCAAACTACGCGGCGGGGATCGTCGTGGGGAAACTTGGCACCGCGACGGCAACCATGGACGAAGTTTTGGATTCAATTGGATCATGATATTTCGACGTACAGCATTCCTTGTTATTGCGCTTCTTTTAGTCTCGCCCACGTCGCGCTGGGCATTCGCGCAGGAGTCGCAGCGACCGCGCACGACTACCCCGGTTACGGCAGGCGGAGTTCCGGTCGAGACCAGCTCGGCGCAAACGCTCACTGAATTACGAACACGAATCGAGCAGATCGTGCGACAGCCCGCGCTCGATGCCGGCTTCTTCGCGGTGAAGATTGTTTCGCTGGACACCGGCGCGGTGATTTTCGAACAGGATGCCAGAAAGTTCATTCGGCCGGCGTCGAACATGAAGATTTATACGGTCGCGACCGCCTTCGATAAGCTGACGCCGGACTATCGTTTTATCACGTCGGTTTACGCGAAAGAGAAACCGGACGAGGACGGAAAGGTAAAAGGCGACCTGGTCATCTACGGTCGTGGTGATCCTTCCATCGCCGCGCGATTCAATGACGGAGATTACTTCAAAGGCATCAACGCACTGGCCGATCGCATCGTCGCTGCCGGCGTGAAGCGGATTAAAGGCGACCTGGTTGGCGACGAAAGTTATTTCGATGGGGACAGCTTTGGCAGCGGATGGACCTGGCAGGATTTGCAATGGTCATATGGCGCGCCGATCAGCGCCCTCACCGTGAACGACAACGCTATCGACCTGACGGTGCGGCCGGGCAGCAAACCCGGCGCGGCAGTATCGATCACCAGCGGCCCTCCGGCGGCATCGTTCATGACGATCGTTAATCGCGCGACGACTACGGCCAAAGGGACGCGCAGCGACTTGCGGATTCATCGCGGGCCTGGCGCAAACACGATGGAGGTTTCCGGGACGGTCGCCGTCGGTGACGACGGCTTCACCGGAGGCGTCGCGATTCCGGATCCGGCGCAGGCATTTGTCGCGATGCTGCGCGATGCGCTCGTCAAGCGCGGCGTCAAGATCGATGGCCGGCTGCGAACTGTGAATGCGCGGACGGGTGGCAGCATTGTTCTCCCATCGCCGTCTGCTCTGACAACGGAGGCGGGCAAGATGCACGCGCTCCCAGGCGCGCCAGTCGAGATCGCCAGCTTACCCTCCGCGCCTTTCAACGAGATTGCCGCGCACACTCTGAAACCGAGCCAGAATCTCTACACCGAATTAATTCTGCGCACGCTGGGAAAGATGCGAAAGAGTGCGCCGCCGCCGGACGAAATTCGCCGGGCGAGTCAGACTGATGAGGATGCGGGGTTGGCTGTCGTTCGTGATTTTCTAAAGCAAGCCGGCGTCAGCGAGAGCCAACTGAATCTTGACGATGGCTCGGGCCTTTCGCGCAGCGACATGATCATGGCGGATGCAACCGTGGAACTGCTGACGTTCATGACAAAGCACCGGTACTTCGCGCAGTTTCGCGATGCGTTGCCGATCGCCGGCGTTGACGGCACGCTCCGTAATCGCATGAAGGGAACGCCCGCCGAACGCAACTTGCGCGCAAAGACCGGCACGCTCAGTTCGGTCGCATCGTTGGGAGGTTACGTCACGACGGCCGCGGGCGAGCGACTCGTATTCTCGATGATGCTGAACAACTACCCGGACGCCTCAGCGTTGCGCCGCGATTCAATCGACGCGATCGCAATACTGCTGGCCTCGTTTGACGGCAAGACACAGTAGCGGTACGCACGCCTCTGGCGTGCTTTTTTTAAAGGCAGGCAGCACGCCGGAGGCGTGCGTACCCAGGAGACAAATATGTCAGTTGATCCAATCATCGCCGGTTGGCGTGAAGTGCGCGCCGGCTTGATCGACGAAGTTTCCCAAATCCCCGCTGACAAGTTCTCGTTCCGGGCCGCCGAAGGTATGCGGTCGGTCGCCGAACTGCTTCAGCATTTGGTCGAGTCGCAGAAGTTTCTCGTCGGTGAAGCCTGCCGCCCCGACACGAATCTTTTGCGGAAGTCTTTTGCGGAGGACATCAAGGACTACGCGCCCGACGTACGCACCGTGAACGACAAAGAAGCAATCATCCAGATGTTGCAGACGGCGATGGACGATTGTGAAAAGCTATTGCGCGAGCATGCTGACGAAATGAAGAACACGATGAAACGCTTCGACGGCAAGGAGATGACGAAGCTGGGCTTCATGTCATTTGCGATTGCGCACGAGATGTATCATCGCGGGCAACTTACCGTTTACGTGCGTCTACTCGGCATTGAACCGATGTTGACGCAGAAGTTTCGCAAGGCCTTTGGCGCGTCACCTCCTTAAATAAATCATCCACAGATTACACAGATTCCACAGATTAGAAATTAGATAGCTAAGGTGGGACTGGGTGTTGTTGATTAGTTCTTGTACGGCGGGGATGGGTTCGCGGGTAAAGGAGAGAAACACCGCGCTGTCTTACTTCCCAATCTGTGGAATCTGTGGATAAGTAATGAACTTCACGAAATTTCACGGTTTCGGCAACGACTATCTGGTTTTCGAAGCTGATCAGTTGGCGAACGTCGCTGATTTGGGCAGCTTCGCGCACAGGATTTGTAATCGTCACTACGGCGCCGGCGGCGATGGGATTGCTGTAGTCGCGCCATCTTCCGAGCCGGATTTCGACTTTCGCGTTCGCATCTTCAATCCCGACGGCAGCGAGGCCGGGATGTCCGGCAACGGCACTCGTTGCGCCGCTGCGTACCTGCACTATCAAAAGCTCTGGTCCGCAGACGATCTGCGTCTGCAAACGCGGAATGGCATCAAGCGTTATCATTTGCTCGAACATTCCGCCGGAGCCTTTACCTTTCGATCGGAACTCGGGCAGCCGAAATTCGATTCAGCTTCAATTCCCATGACGACGAACGAACCGTTGGAGAAGGTGATTGATTATCCGCTCACAATCGGTGACGAAACGCTGCACGTCACCGCGCTGCAAATGGGCAACCCGAACTGTTGTGTCTTCGTCGATAGCTTTGACGAGATTGATTGGCGCCGTTTGGGACCGCTGATCGAGAATCATCCGCTATTTCCGGAGCGGACTAACGT
>DASUTF010000308.1:0-3936 GCA_036374695.1 Pyrinomonadaceae bacterium | reverse complement strand
AGCCGGCGTGCCGCTTTACGGTATCGACATGGATGAGAACAATGTCGTGACGGAAACGAATCTGGACGACGCCGTCAGCTTCACGAAAGGCTGCTACCTCGGCCAGGAGATAATCGTCCGCATCAAACATCGCGGCCATGTCGCGAAGAAGCTGAGCGGAGTGGTACTCGGGGACTCGACGCCGGTTCCACGCAATTCAAAGATCATTTCGAGCGAGGGCAAAGAGATTGGTCGCGTGACGTCATCCACCTTTTCCCCGCGTTTGGACCGCGCAATTGCGCTCGGCTATCTCAAGTACGATTATTTGGCGGCGGGAACTGAAGTGAAGGTCGCGGCGCCTGAAAGCGAAACCAACGCCACCGTCGCAGATTTACCATTCGTGCGCGGGAGCTGGTACGGAGATTAGCCACAGATAGACACGGATTAAATCTTCCTTTTATCTGTGTTATCCGCATTCATCTGTGGCTAATACTTCAGAATGATAGTCCATGGCTGATGAAACGAATCGCGATCCGGCTCCGACTGAGTTGGCGCACTCCATCATCGAATCGCTGCTCGATCACACCGCCGTAGTCAGCGACCTAATCGCTTTGATGGCGCAGGCGCTCGATCAGGATACGACCAAAGCCCTCACGCTGACGCCGCAGTGGCAGGCTTATCTTGAGAGCCGCCGGCAAATGGAACGCACCCGCCAGGACGTCGAGAAGTTCGCCGCGCTGATGAAAGAAGAATCGAGTGACTAGCTTTCGATTTCCACGATAAGTTGAACGTTCGACTTGATGCTCAACTGCCCCGACGTAATCGGTGTCTGTTTTGCCGGAGGGTAGCCTGCGTAAGTGATGCTCGCCCGGTGTTCCATCATTTGCTCGCCCGCCACCGTCGCACTTTCGTTTTCCTCAACCACGCGCAAGACGCGTCCGCCTAAAGCCTGCGCAATCGATTGAGCTTTATTCATCGCTTGATGCGTGGCATCTGCTAAAGCCTGTCCGCGGGCCGGGCTCGTTTGCCGCAGGATGAAGGAAACGTTGTCGATGCTATTGGCGCCGGCCGTCGAGGCGGCGTCAATGACCGCACCGACATTCTTCAATTCACTCATCGTCACGATGACCGTGTTCCGCGCGTCGTAACCAATAATCTTCGGCAAGCGATTGTCACGGTAATCGTACTGAGGTTGCAGTGAGTAATCGCTGGTTTTGACTTCAGCGTTCGCCCCGGCGGTGTTTTTGATTGCAGCTGCCACCGCTTCACTCTTCCGGGCGTTCTCTTGTTGCGCGGTAATCGCCTGCGTGTTTTGGGTCACCACGGACAAAACCACCACGGCTGCGTCGGGCTCGACTTTCGTCAAAGCCTCACCGGCAACCGTCACCTTCGTCGTGCGATTTGGTTTATTCGAACACGCCGTCGCCAACAGCAGCGACAAACATGCGACTGCCAGAAGCATGGATCCGATGGATTTCATTGTTCGTTCCTCCGTATTGTTTGGATTGGGCTGCCGACTTAGACAACGCCCGATGGTTTGAGTTCCGTGAAGGGAACGAAATGGAGCGCTTATCTTGCGGAGATTAAGAACAGAATTTCAGCGAATCATCATGATTATCTTCCGCTCGCGTCCGCCGTCGAACTCGCAGAGAAAAATTCCCTGCCAGCGGCCGAGGAGGAGTTTTCCCTCCGTGAAGGGAACTGTGACGCTGGGACCGACAAGGCTGGCTTTGATGTGCGCGTCTGAATTTTCTTCGCCGTGGTGAAAGCCCATGCCGTGTTGCGGAATCAAAGTGCGCAGCGCATGCAGCATGTCGCGCGGCACATCCGGATCGGCGTTCTCGTTGACTGTCAAACCGGCGGTCGTGTGCTGAACGTAAAGGACGACGACGCCTTCCTTTGCGCCGGAGTCAGTGAGTTGGCGCTGAACCGCGTCCGTGAACTCGACCAGTTCTTCGCGTTGATGTGAACGGACTTTGAGCGTGAACATGACGTAAGTTTGTTAACTCATCTTGGTCAATTGCCGGTGGCGTTTGACAGAGCAATGACCAGGAGGAAGCAATTCAACGCGCCGAACATCGCTGACACAATGATAATGAACCAACGCCGATCGGATGTTTGCCGGTATGAAAATGTGGACATTACTCCCAACGCCACATCAGGTTCGGGAGCCGAAGGGAACAGTAGATTGCTAAACGCAAACACTGTTATGAAGGGGGGAGTAAACGGAATCGACATCACCAAAATGGTTAACAGCCGGTTCCCCCAATTAAAGCCATTCCAAAGAATGCTCGACGCTTCATACGGAAAGCTCATCGCCGCTAGCCACACAAAACTGGTTGTGACTAAGCCACTGAGGACTGCCGCCAACAATCGCCTGCGATTCTTAGTAATCGCACACAATCCCACGTCTGACTTAACCGCCAGGTCTTCAACGTAATTGCGTCGACGCAACGCGCGAAGGCGGTCTGCGGCAAGGCGAATCCTGGATTCTGCCGGAACATCGTAGGTTTCGACCGAGCGGGATTGGGTTGTTAGTCGCTTTCCTCTCATTGCCTTCTGGGAAGGCTACTCTTCCTCTTCATTAACCGCGCGTCGAATTCGAATGGTCGCGTCGGCCGGTGACGGCGAGGCATTCGGCGAAGGATAAACCGCGCGCGCGCCGACTTCGGGACGGAAATTTCCGTTTTCGTCGTAGAGCCTTCGATACTGAAGGCTGTTACGCACGACGCCCTGAATATAGAGCCGCGTTTCGCGGAAGGGCACGGCTTCCTGAAATTCATCCATTTGCAGCGGCAGGCTGGCGCGCCATTGCCCGACGCGGCCGGGTCCCGCGTTGTATGCGACGGCGACGTATTCAATGCGTCCATACTTGTCGAGCTGCTCTTTGAAGTATGCCGTCCCGAGTTGAATGTTCAGGCGCGGCTCGAAGAGCGCCTCCATTGTGATCGCGCGATCGGTCCCCACTCGGCGCGAAGTTGTCACCGCGGTCGGCATGATTAATTGCATCAGACCGTATGCGCGGGCGGAAGAAACTGCACGGGGATTAAACACCGACTCCTGACGAATTAATCCGGCGACCTGGTATGGATCCAAGCCACGCGCGCGAGACTCTTGCAAGATGATGTCCCAGTACTGCAGCGGGTAGAAGACGTCCCACTCGTCGCGGCGCATCTCTTCCACTTTCATCTGCGAGTAATCAGGATAGCTGCGTCGCAGCGCGTTGAAGGCCTGCACATTGTCGTTGCGCGAACGATAGATTTTCGCAATCGCGAGATTGACGCGCGGGCTGTTTGGCGCGGCCCCTGATGCCAACGCGAGTTCTTCCAGCGCCCAATCGTCGATGCCCGCGATGGAAAGCTGGTCCGCTTTTGCGATGCGTTCGTCTTCAGCTTGACCTGCGGTTTCCTCTGCCACCGTCACGGTCTTTAAGTTGGCGACGGCACTTCGCGTCGAAGCGTCCGGGTAAGAATCGATGGCTGGGCCCCTTCGTTTGAGATCGCCGAGCCGCTGCTTTGCCAGATAGCCGTACCAGTTGGCGTCATAACGGAATAGCAGCCCTTCATAAATCGCCTGGGCCGCCACGAGTTTGCCCGCGCGTTCACTGTCGCGCGCCGCCCAGTAAGCTGACTTGCCACGAAAGTCCGTGTTGTTGCCGGCGTAAACCGCGACGTGTTCCGTCAGCAACCTCGACGATTCAGTAAAGTTCTTTCCCTCGTGTGCCACCCAGGCGATATAGAAATGCGCCGGCGTAACTTCCGGATTGCCGGGGAAGAAGTTGACGGCCGCGCGATAGAAATAGCTGGCGTCAGCGTTGTTCTTCGCTTCTTCCGCACGCTGGCCGGATTGCACGAACGCGCGCATCGTCCACAGGCTGTTGGGAAATTGACGACGCATGTCGTCCGCAGTACTGCGCGCCTGCGCCCACTGTTTCCCTCGCGCGTAAGCCAGGGCCAG
>DASUTF010000307.1:0-11805 GCA_036374695.1 Pyrinomonadaceae bacterium | reverse complement strand
TCCATCTCGATCTAATCGCCGCGTTTAAGCTGAATCCGCTCATGGTGCTGACGTTACCCTTCATCATTTACGGGTTGTTGGGCTATACAAAGAGTGCGCTCACGGGTCAGCCGCAGCGACGCGTTTTCATTCCGCCCCTTTATCTCTGGGGCTGGCTTGTCGTAATGATCCTCTTTTGGATCTTTCGCAATACGCCCTGGTATCCGTTTGTGTCGTGATGTTCAGAACGAAACGTAAGCTTAACCCGCTCTTATTCCGCAGCTTCCTGATTTTGCTGGTTGCTTTGGCGCTGAGTTGCGCGACGCAATTGGGCCGTCGTTCAGTTAACGGCGCAGCGTCTCCGGCACCTACCCCTACTCCGGCGGCGAGTCCGCAGAAGCAAGCTGACAAGATCGATCGGCCGACCAGCGAGCCTTACACCGGCAGTCTGTCACAATTCGAAGATCCGAAGCGCGACGAAAAACTCCAACCGGATCGCGTTATGGATGTGTTGGGAATCAAGGAAGGTTCAAGCGTCGCGGATATCGGCGCGGGCTCTGGCTGGTTCACCGTGCGCGCCGCCCGGCGCGTGGGAAACAATGGCGCCGTTTACGCGGTCGAAATTAATTCAGACTACCTGAAGCACATCGAGGACCGCGCGAAGCGCGAGAACCTGCCGAACATTCGCACGATCCTGGGGAAGGAAGACGATCCGCTGCTGCCCGCCAACAGCGTGGATGCGGTGCTGTTATTAAAGACTTATCACGAAGTGGCTCAGCCGATCCGCTTGTTGGTGCGCACGCGCGAGGCAATGCGAGCGGGAGCCCTACTCGGCATCATCGAACGCAACGACGAGCCCGACGATCACGGCATTGATAAAGCGATCGTGATTGAGGAAGCCGGGCGCGCCGGTTTCGTGCTTGTTGGCGAGCACGACTTCGTCAAACCTGACAACGTCGATTACTTTTTGGTTTTTCGGGCGAAGTAACGCGTTCGACAAAGTAACTAGAACCTAAACTTCAATCCTGTCTGAATCATGCGCGGCGGACTTGCCAGGATTCCGCGAGAACGATCCACGATGTACGTTCGGTCAAAGACGTTCTTGACGGTCACGAAGAAGGTCGAGCGCAGGCTCTCGACATGATAATTCACAGTTGAGTTCCAAACGGTGTAGCTGGGAATTAGACCGCGCTGACCGTTCGCAGTTGGAGCGACCGTATTCAGGTCGTCGCTGAACTGCCGGCTAACATAAACGGCTTCCATCAGCGCGTCGAGTCCTTTCGGATGCGAGTAACCGAAAGTTGCAGTCATCAGTTGTTTCGGTGCGTAGGGCAGGCGATTGCCGCTGACACTGAGATTGGTAAAACCGCCTACACTGCTGAATCGTGTGCCGGTGAAGTGTGCGTCCGGCAAGAACGTGTAAGCGCCGCGAACATAGAAATTATGCGTGGATTTCAAGAGGGACCCTGAATCAATGCGGCCGCTCAATTCAAGCCCTTGATGCATCGTGGAACCACCGTTCGTGAAAGTTGCGCCGATCCCGCCGGCGACAGTTGCCGGTACGATCTGGTTTTCATAAGCCATGCGGAAGAACGTCGCTTCCAACCTCAAGCCGTCCGCCGGCACGCTTCGCACGCCCAACTCGTAATTCCAGCTCAACTCTGAATCCAGCTCCACAATCGCGCCAGAATTGTTGTTAATGACGTCTTCCGTGCGCGGCGGTGCAAAGCCGCGATGGACGCCGCCGAACAAAGTCAGACGCGTGCTGGGTGAATATGAAACTCCCAGCCCGGGAATTAATTGCGTTACCGTGGTATGGCCGACAATTGCGCGGCCGCCGGCACCGAGTCGATTGGTGCGCTCATAGCGAATGTGTTCGATCCTGATTCCGGGAGTGATGGTCCAGTTACCAGCAATGAATCTGGGTTGAATGAAGCCCGAGTAGGCGTCGTTTCGCCGCTCATTATTTTCGACCAGTGCGCCGCTGCGTGAAGTAGGCAAGTCACCATTCTCCTGGCGTCGCTGCTGCGTCTCGAAATGCGCGCGGAAACCGAAATCGGTCTCGGTCTTCAGCCCAAACAGCCGTTTGGTGACGTGCAGACGCGGCTCAACTCCGACGAAGTGGTACTTGCGCAACCGGCCTTGAATCCCGCAGGTCGTGTTCAAGTCCGCCATTCCGGTGCAGTCGGGATCGCCGCCCGCAAGGGTCCGCAACCGGTTAGGCCGCTCGCCGGAATTACTCGACTGTCTCCACCAGTGGCGGCGGAAGTACGAGCCGTACAAGCTCGTCGTTAACGCGACATCGGGATTGAAAACGAATGCGTGCGTCACGGACGCATCGAAGTGGCGGCCATAAAAATGATCGTTGCGAAACGGATTCTGTCGCGGATTCGCGAGGTACTCGGCCGCAGTTAAACCGGAATAAGTCGCTTGTGAATCTTCACCGTAATAGTTGAACTTGGCCGTTACAGCCTGCCTGTCACCAACGGTTGTCACTGACTTGAAGTTGAAATCGTGCATCCCGGAACGAATGTTCTCGCGAGCGCCTTTGCCTTGCTTGCGCGTATAGCCAAAGAGCAGACCGGTGTTCTTCCACGTGCCGCCGTAATTGACATGGCCGTTGAAGTAATCGCGGTTGCCGCCGACAACCGTCAGCGATCCTGACCAGTCGGCAGGCGGATTAGGAGTGACATAATTGATAACGCCACCGACCGTGTGCGGACCATAGAGTATCTGGCCCGACCCCTTGAGCACTTCTGCGCCCTCGAAACGTTCAATTGGAGGATGGTAGTACGAAGCGTTATCACCGTACGGTGCGTAAGTCAGCGGCACTCCATCTTCCAGCAAGAGCACCTTCGAAGATCGCGTCGGATTCAATCCGCGAATGCCGACGTTTGGTCGCAGTCCTAATCCTTCCTCATCTCTGACGTTCACGCCTGCGACTTTGCGAAGAGCTTCTGTTGAAGTGACCGGCCGGCTGCTCTCGATGGTGGCGCGCTCGATAATCCCAACTGAGCCGGGAATGCCTGCGATCGATTCAGGCGTCGCGGCTAGTCGCGTCACGCCGACGACGACCTCTTCCGCAATCGAGCCGAGTTGCAGAGTGAGATCAAGAGAACGACTGTCACCAGCCGCAAGTGCCAGTTCGCGTGAAAGGGGAGCAAACCCTTTCGCGTCGGCCGTCACGACGTAAGTCCCGGGCGGCAGAGCCGTACACTCAAAAGAGCCACCATCGTCAGTTGTGGCTGAGCGCTGGAAAACGCCACTCTTTAGCCGCGTTGTTATCAGGGCACCGCTGATCGCATGTCCGTTTGGATCAACTACGCGGCCGACGAGGATTGCGGTCCGGGAATCGGCTGGGTGGCCAGCCGCTGTCAAAGCGCAAATTCCCAAGAAAACAACCTGAAGGACGACAGTTCGAAGGTAGAACCTGGAGTTGGCTATCATTGATGCCCCTAACCAATAAAGAATAAAGACTATTATCATCAGCCGATTTTGAAAGTCGTTTTCAAAATCAGCAGCGAGTATAGCATGCGGCCGGCGTCCGCCGTCAAGACTAGAACGCTCTCGGGCGTGACCGTCGTCACAAATAGTCCGATTTGGATCGTCAGTGGTTTTGCAGTGTTAGAATGCCTACGCATGTTGCAGCGCAAGCAGACTAAACAAGCTAAGTCCGCGCGCGTAAAGATCACGCGGGACAAGGAAGGTCAGGCGATTTCCGTCGAAGAATTCCTGAAGCTGAAAAAGCCTAAGGGAGATCTCATTCTCGCCGTTGCCGGCGAGCGCGTGTCGCTCACCAGTTTGGATCGCGTCTATTGGCCGGATGAGAAGCTGACCAAGTTCGATCTGATTTGTTACTACCTTGAAATCGGACCGCACATTCTGCCGTTTCTGAAAAATCGTCCGGCAATACTCCAGCGTTACCCCCGAGGGATTAAGGCGCCGATGTTTTTCCAGCAGGACCTGGAAAGCGCGCCCGCGTTTGTCAAAACGATTCGCCGCACTAATCAGGAAGGCCGTGAACTGGACTATGCGGTGTTCACGACTCTCGGTTCAATGCTGCACTTTGTGAACCAGGGAAACATTGAGCAGCATCCGTGGCATTCGACCGTCAAGCATCCGGACAAGCCGGACTACGTGATGCTGGATTTGGATCCGAAGCAGGCGCCGTGGGAGAACGTTCTGCGGGTCGCGCTTGTTTGCAAAGAAGTGCTTGACGAGATCGGTCTGCCGGCATTTCCAAAAACATCCGGATCGTCTGGCATTCACATCTATCTGCCTTTGAAACCGAAGTACGAATTCCGAAAGGTCGCGGCTGTGGTGGAAGCTTTGGCCGCCGAAGTCGCACAGCGCGCTCCGAAGATTGCGACGGTTCAACGCTCGCTGGCGAAACGTCAGAAACAGCAGGTTTACGTGGATGCCATGCAGAATGCACGGGGGAAGACGATCGCTGCGCCGTACAGCGCGCGGGCCAAACCCGGCGCAACTGTGTCAATGCCCTTAACGTGGAAACAGGTTGAGAAGGGAGTGAAGATCTCAGACTTCACGATCCGGAATGTGCCCCAGTTAGTGAGAAAGAACGGCGATGCGTGGAAAGACTTTTTTGCGCTCGCGCAGACACTGAGGTTGGGACGTTAGTTAGTCGACTAAATAGCAGCTAAGGCTGCGCAAGTTTCCGCTTGCCTTCAACCGCATCTTTGTAAGCTCCCCCGGCAACCTCGCCGATCTTGATTGCCGCGTCGAATTCCTTTATCGCTTCGTCATTGCGATCGAGAAAGGCCAGGATACGTCCCATTGCCTCGTGCGCGCGTGAAAGCAAGACGCGATCGGTTTCAGGCGACGCGGCTTGAACGGCAAAACCGTAATTTGCCAGCGCCGCATTCAATCTTTGCTCCTGCAAGTCATCGTCGGTTGTGTCGCGCGCCCAGAGGCTTGAGGTTTGGCCCAGCGCAAAAAGCAGGCGCGCGTCGCCCGGATGTTCCGTTAACAGGGCCTTCAACCTGGCTTCGGCGGCCGGATAGCTCCTGGTTTGCAAGAGTGTCTCGACTTCTTTAAGCGAGCGCGTCAGAGCGGCCGTGCGCGCGTTATCAACCGGCTCGCGAGTTTCGGACGACGGATCGACAAGCCAGGCTGAGTACCTGGGGTGGGCTTTACGCGCTGCGATTGCCCGATCATGCGCATCCTTAACTTCAGTTAGACGCTTTGCTTCGCGCGCCGGATCGAAACTATTGATCATGTCCGCGAGGAAATTCGAGAAATCGAATCCCGAAGTCGCCACGTCCCGGACTTGATCCGCAAAATAAAACGCCAGCGCAGCGCCGTTCTCGTAGTCCTCAGCCAATCGAGCGATCGCCTCGTCCGCGATCGCGGCCCGCGCAGATTGCGCCTCCCGGGCAATGCTCGCCCGCGTAGCATCGTCTTTCGCGCGAGCCAATCGCGCGCGCTGCAACGCGTCCACCTGGGCCAAACGATTTGCTTCTTCAAATCGGGCATCGGCGCCGGCGACCAGGGATCGCGCCACAACCACGAACACGTCAGGCGAAATAGCCGCACCTTCTTTTGTGCGGGCGTCAATCAATTGCTTGACCTGCTCGCGGCGCGCGGCGATTGCCTTGTTGTTACGCAGCACCAGCGCGTCCATCACGTACTGAATGTACGCACGGCGTAGTTCAGAGGAAGCAGGATCAGTCCCTTCGGGAACGATCGCGTAATAATCGTCGGTAATGATTCGAAGGTTGATCACGCCCGGCGTTGCCAACAAATCCGGAACGATGAAAAAGCGGCGTTCATGTTCGACGATTGTCGTCGCCGTCTTCGCGTTCTTTTTGTTGTCGGGACTCTGGACGCGCACACGTTCGAGCGTCGTGGTAATCGGCCGCGTGTGCAGGTAAGACAGAACCGCGCGCACCATTTCGCCGGCCGGTTTGCGAATGCGATCACCCTCGGCCTGGTACGCACGGAGGTACGAGATTAATCGCTCATCGATGCCTGATTTCTGATAGTACTCGCGGACGAGCGGCGCAAAATCCAGCACCTCGAGCACTCCGCCGGGCAAATCATCCGACCGTGCGGGCGGATCGAGTAAAGGCACCGGTCCAAGCGCATAGGCCAGTGAAACGTAACGCGCCGCCTGTTGGGCTGCGGTAGCGGTTGCCGGCAATCTATTGCGTTCAAAAAAAGTCTTCAAGCGCTCGCGCAAACCCGGATCGAGCGACTCATTATCCTTGCGCACGAGCGCGCGAAATGCTGAACGCTCTTTGCCCGCCCCGGTGGGATCGAATCCGGCCGCGTCCAGCGCAGCCATCACCACGATCAGTCTCTGGTCGGGTTCAAGCCGAACGCCATACTCGGCTAAGTCAAAAGCCGCCTGAGTATTTTGCGCCGGCGCGTTGGGTCGTGGCGTTTGCGCCGGTGCGGCGGTCTGCGCCTGAGCCATGGCCAGCGCGCAGGCCGTGAAAACCAGAGCAAAGAAAAATCGCTTAAACATTGGGTGTGGTTTCAGGAATTGATGATGTTAGCGGATGCGTTAGTGACTTCCAAATGGCCGAGAGGTCAGATGTTCGGGAGAGCCCGGTGGATGCCAGATGCGCCTACTCAGGGTCGTCCACGTCGGGGATCCAGAACTTCTGACCATGTACTTCTACTGATTTCAAGCCGCGCGCCGGTAGTTCTGCTTCCTTCAGACCGAGATACGTGAAGTGCGGCAGGTCGCTCAGAACCGTCTGAAACCATCCGTGGTCGGCAAGAATTTCCCGCACTCTCGGCTCACAGAATTCGTTCGCGTCGAACGCGAGCATGGCGATGTGCTGCGAGGTGCCCGGCGCCGCAATCGAGTACAGCACCGATTTTGAAAAGTCTTTGCTGAAGAATATCCCGTCCTTCTCGAGCTCCAGCACCTCAGCTACCTGCTCGATAACGGGCAAGCCTCGCAGCCGGTCTGTCTGCGGCTGGGTCAAACGCCCCAGCTCTTGCCAATGATCCAGGGCCGGCAGGAAACGCGAATTCCAAAGCCGTACAGTATCGTCATAAGTGCGCCGGGTTCCTTCAGCCCCATCGCGCGGAGAAATGTTCAGCCCTTCGGCCAACGCGACCGAACGCGCTTTCAAAAGCGCATTCATCGCGGCTGGTTGCAACTCGATCAGGTGCTCGTCGATTTTCGCGGTAGCCCAACCGGCGGACTTCTGAAAATCTGCGACCGCTGCTTCTGACGTGAACACACAGATGGGCGGCGGCAGAATTTCCTGGCTGCCCACATGAATAGCGCCGTAGTCGCAAAGCACGCGCTGCGCGATCGTATCGTGCGCCGGACAAATCTCCTCCAGCGTCAAGCCGCGCGCAGAGAGCGCCTCTTGAAGGACTCGATGGAACGGTGAACGGGGGTTAAGCACGCGAGTCAAGGACGAGCAATAATAATCGGGTCGGGCTTATCCGCCAACCGCGCGTTATACTCAACGGGCAAGGGATTCATCGGAGCTATGAAGGATATTATCGCCACTTATGAGCTACATGGCTGGAAATTGCGGCGTGTGTTGGCGCAACCGGAAACTGCTTCACTAATTTCTCAAGCTGGCGATTTGATCCGCGACGCTGAAATTCGCGAATCAGATTTCGACGCACTCTGGTTTGCGCGTCCGTCACACGGCGGGCGGGAAGCTTGGGAGTTGCGCTTGATCGCGGACCAGCCTTTCGCCCTGTTCGAAGCTTTTGAAGCTGATGAATCGGAAGAAGATCGAGAATCAGCGCGGCTTGAAATGGAGAATCGGATGCGCGAGCATGCTAAGCCGGCGCCGAAACCTGAGCTTTAGCCGCGCTTGCCGATCTTTACTGGAATCTCCATCTGTTCCGCCCCTCGGATGACAACGACTTTTACCGTGCTGTAGGGAATTGCCCGCCGGGCGCGCAACACAAGTTCGCTCACAGTGCGAATCGGCACGCCGTCGAATTCGATAATGATGTCTCCCTCCATCAGCCCGGCGAGCGCGGCCGGACCACTTGGGTTGATACGTTCGAGTAAAACGCCTTTGATGTTTTTGCCGGGCACAGGCACGGCGTCGATATCCTCAAATCCCAGTTGACCCCGCGACGTGCCACGGTTGGTAAAGGCTCCTTCCAGATCTCGTACTTCCGAGAGAGACATAGTCCTCAGGCTGGCCTTTTTTGTCTCACCGTCGCGAATGTAAACGATTTCGACCGTTTTGCCGGACGGCGTAGTGGCAAGCAACCGCTTCATCTCTTTTTCATCCACCGTTGCATGGCCATCGAAAGCAGTGATGATGTCACCGCCCACCAGACCGGCTTTGTCGGCCGGTGAATCAGGCGGCCATACATCCTGGAACGTCACGCCGCCGGCGGCATCCTCAAATTCATTAATGCCCAAATATGATTGAGGCGGGCTCGGAATTGTCGGAGGAGGAACGTTCTTGCGCAACGCAGTCAGAACCCCGCCGGCCGCGAAAAGCAGCGCGATGCCGATCAGAATCCATGTCATTCCGCCAAACTGGCGCTTTCGTTTGGGGGGAACGCGAGGACCCAGGTCTTTCGGAGCTTCCATGACTTAGGAGTTTAACGAAACCGCGAACCGGCTTACACCTCGACGCAACTTGAGGTTCGATTTCCAGGTAACTGAATCGTAAGGCATCCGCCAAACAGTGATGTGAGATGGGGATCAGATGCGCGACCACATTACATACGCCGCATCGCTAGCCGCGTTTTCCGATCTTTACCGGAATCTCCAGCTGCTCAGTTCCGCGGAATACCTTGACCTTAACTGTGCTGTACGGGAGAGCGCGACGCACGCGGGCGACTAATTCTCTAACGGTCCGAATAGGCGTCCCGTCAAACTCAACAACGATGTCGCCGTCTTGAATTCCGGCCAGGGCCGCCGGACCGCTCCCGCTGATGCCGCCCAGCCGCACGCCATGCATTTTCGTTCCGGGTATCGCCACGACCTTAGAGTCGCCCTCGCCAAAACCGAATTGGCCCCAACCCTCAGGCCGGTCGTCAAACATGGTTTCAAGATGACTCGATTCTGCGCGTGAAAACGTGGTCATCAAAGTCTTCTTCAATTCGCCATCACGCAGATAAGTAACCTCGACCGTCTTGCCGATGGGCGTCCTGCCCAACAGTCTCATCATGTCGTCTTCATCGCTTACGGGCTGGCCATCGAAACTCGTGATGATGTCACCACCAACCAAACCTGCCTTATCCGCCGGCGAGCCAGGGGGTTCAACGCTGCGGAAAGTTACGCCGCGGCCATCGGCATCTGAAAATCCATCGACCCCGAAGTAGGAACGCTGCGTCGTAGCGCCGGCAAACGGAGGACGGCTGACGCTGCGGCGCACGGCTGTCAACACCCCGCCCAACACGAATAGCATGGCGATGAGGATAACGATCCAGGCCATGCCGCTGATCCGTCGCTTCTTCTTGTAACGAGCGCCGGACTGCTGCGCAATCGGCGCGGCGTAATTCGGTCCGAAAGGGGTCCCTTGCGGTCCCGTCGCCTGCGCGTGTGGAAAGCGCACGGTTTCCGTGTACTCGGCCGGGCCTTCGCCCAGGCGATGTCCGCAGGCGCGACAAAACCGCATGCCCTGGGGCATGGGGGCGCCACATTCAGAGCAGACAATCCCTCCAGTGTCGCCGGTCCCGCCTGACGGATTATTCAAGTTGTTTTGAGGCTGCATTGATTCCTGGGTTTAGTGAACCGCAAAATTATACGACTACTTGGATGGAATGGTTGCGTCGAAGTTTTCAGGTGCTCCAGCCCTCGAAAACGCACCGTTTCCGGATTCGACTCAGAGCGAGTAGTATTCATTAAACCTACTCGTAAAACAATGGAAGTAACTAAAGCTCTCGCGGCGCTGCAGCCGCTTTACGGCAAAGCCAATATTGAGGTCGTTACGCGTGACGGCGCGCGCGTTCGGGGGATTGTCCGCAGTATGAAGACAACTCAGGCGCTGACGACGCCCAGCGTAAAAGTCGAACGCGGGGACGGCCAGATCGTCAAAGTCCCTTTTTCAGCGATCGTTGAAATCATCGATCACAATAAGTGAGGGGTCAGTGGTCAGTGGTCAGTTGTTCCGCTTAGTCAACTTGTTTTCTTTACGTCGATCGCTTCTAACGGCAACTGACAACTGACTGCTCACTGCCCACTGTTCACAACTCACTGCTTGACCCCATGTCGCTGGAATTCGCCGTTCAGTATCCCTGCATCTTGCGCGCTCGTTATTCAGAAAAGCACCTGCGTGATTGGGGTCGCCTGAGCAGCTTACATGCGGCGATCACGACCGGCGACCGCTCGGCACCGAATGACGACAAGTTGAAATGGATTCAGGATGCGGCCGCGGAGATCGATCAATTGCAAACGGAAAGTGCCATCTGCGCAGATTGTCCGGCGTCTCTGCCGCCCGAAGTTGCCGGTCAGGGTGAAGCGCTCGGCTGTCTGGGACGTATCAACTATCCGATTGACGTCGAGTTCGAGAAGTTCATTGCCAACCGCGTCCAACTAGTGCTGGACACTCTGGACGCGGCCGACTGGCCACGTCTGCTTCACATCCTGGTCGATCCCGAGTCGCCCTTTGACGGTGAAGCGACCAAGGAACTGCGACGCGTCACGACTGCAGCCGGCTTGCGGTTCTTTGAACTGCGATTACCGATTAAGCTCGCGCGCGCGGGTGGGCAGCTCACGACCGACAACATCTTTGATTTACTTGCCGGCTTTCGCTCGGAAGATGCAGGGATGACAACTTACACGCGGGAATTTCCGACGTCGGCCACGGCTGACTACTACGACTTTCTTGATCTGATTCTTCGCAACGAAGTCAGCGAGTTGGAGGCGACGCGTTTGCATGATCGTAGTCGTAACTACATTCAGTTCGTGCGCCTGCTATCAGCATTCGAGCGAGCTGAAGCGCTCGAGACTCGGGTGTTGGTGGATTGATTGGGAGCCTGGGAGCGCAGGCATCTTGCCTGCAGTTCGCGGAATTCGGCCCGCCTTGGGCCTACCGCAATTGCTTTGACATCGGCACCAACGGCAACCTGCCGCCACTCGCCATCTCGTAATCGAACTGTTCCGACCCTTCGTATCCGCAGGCTGCGTAAAACTTGACTCCGGGCAGCGTGGCCATCAGTTCCACTGAGCGAAACCCGGCCGCGCGCGCTTCAGCTTCGCAGCGCATCAAAATGGCCTGCGCAAGACCCTTCCTGGCCCAGTGCGGATGAACAAAGAACGCCCGGATCTTTGCCGGCTCGGACTGGGGATCGAGTTCCGACGTATCGCGCGTCGCGAATTGATCGCCGCCAAACAGCGTCCTCCGTTTACTCCAGCCGCCGCACCCAACTAATTCGCGGTCGTGTTCAACGACAAAGTACGTCCCGTCTGCGATCAGTGACGTATCCACGCCGAAGACGTCCCTGATCGCTGATTCAATTTGTTGGTTTGAGTAATCAGTTTGACTCAAGCCACGCGCTGACGCCGCGATCAGTGCTTGAATGGCATCTCGGTCATCCAGACGAGCTTTGCGGATTGTGTAGTCCAAGGAGAGTTCTAAAACTGGATTGAGGCTTTCGCCGTAGGCCACCGCTTACTGCTCACTGCTCACTGCGTCCTCGTCCATCTGTCGCAGGCTGTCGAGAATCAAATTGGTGTTGCTCGCTGCTTCGATAGTCACCGGATGCGGCTGCACAGACTTCTCAAAGTCGAATGTGCCGCCGGTGATTTCGACAATCTGGCGAAAGGCTTCGTGCGCCAGGAGGCGGCCGCATTCGGCGCCAACGATTTGCCCGTCGTTAAACAAAACTTTGCCGTTTTGCGTGCTGTTCTGCAGGGTC